>JBATQJ010000140.1:0-18277 GCA_049291975.1 Scrofimicrobium sp. | reverse complement strand
TTCATTGTTCCGGCTTCGGCGTCAATGTTCAGGGCCTCCGCGCCGACGACACAGGTGGTTCCCATGCCACGCGCAACCACAGCTGCGTGCGAGGTCTTACCCCCGCGAGCGGTGAGCACACCCTCGGCCACAACCATGCCCGGGAGGTCGTCTGGGTTGGTCTCGCGACGAACCAACAGACAGGGAATCCCTTCAGCGGCAGCTGCCTCGGCCTGCGCATTGTTGAAGACGATCTTGCCAGCGGCGGCGCCCGGAGATGCCGCCATACCGCGGGTGATCAGGATCTTTTCAGCGTCGGGGTCGATCTGCGGGAACATCAGCTGGGTCAGCTGTTCACCGGTGACGCGGGTTAGCGCCTCATCCTTGGTAATCAGCTTCTCGTCGACCAGCTGAGTGGCGATGCGGAATGCGGCAGCGGCGGTACGCTTACCAACGCGAGTCTGTAGCATCCACAGCTTGCCGCGTTCAATGGTGAACTCGATGTCGCAGAGATCCTGATAATGGGTCTCAAGCTTACGCATGATTGCGCGGAGCTCCTTGTACGCCTCGGGATCCTGCGTCTCAAGAGCAGCGAGCGGCTGGGTGTTGCGGATACCGGCAACGACGTCCTCGCCCTGGGCGTTCATTAGGTAGTCGCCATAGACGCCGGAGTGGCCGGTGGAAGGGTCGCGGGTGAAGCAGACGCCCGTGCCGGAGGTATCACCCATGTTCCCGAACACCATGGTCTGCACGTTGACAGCGGTTCCCAAGTCCTCGGGGATGCGCTCGCGGCGACGGTAGATCTTGGCGCGCTCGGTGTTCCACGAGCGGAAGACGGCCTCGATGGCCATGTCCATCTGCTTACGGGGATCCTGCGGGAAATCTTCGCCAGTTGCTTCCTTGACGATCTTCTTGAAGGTTTCTACCAGTTCCTTCCAGTCGTCGGCGGTGAGCTCGGTGTCCGCTTTAACTCCGCGATCAGCCTTCATTTCCTCAAGAGCATTAGAGAAAAGGTCACCGTCGATGTCCAGCACGGTCTTGCCAAACATCTGGATTAGGCGGCGGTATGAGTCCCAAGCAAAGCGTTCGTCACCTGCAACTTTAGTCAAGCCACCGACCGACTCATCGTTCAGGCCAATATTGAGGACCGTCTCCATCATGCCGGGCATCGAGAACTTCGCGCCGGAGCGAACTGAGACCAGTAGCGGATTGTCGGCGTCGCCCAAGCGACGACCCATGGTGTCTTCGACCTTACGGAGTTCCTTGGTTACCTCGGTAGATAGCTCTTCGGGAACCGAGCCTGAATCGAGGTATACGCGACATGCTTCGGTGGTAATAGTGAAACCCGGGGGGACTGGTAGACCAAGACGGGTCATCTCAGCGAGATTAGCGCCCTTGCCTCCCAACAGATCCTTCATGTCCTTGTCGCCCTGGGAGAAATCGTAAACGTACTTGACCATAGGTCTTTCGTGCCTCCGTAGTGGTGTGATTGCGGCTGTGCAAACTAGCCTTTCCAGTTTACCAACCCAAACGCCACGGGACTTTTGGCTATAGGTCACGTCCAGATTCTGAGGCGAAGTGGATGTCCACCTCGAAGCTCCTCTTCCACGGGAAATCCACGCTCTCAACTGAATACCCGTCAGCTAGTCCCCAGCGGGCCAGGTACTCATTCATCGCTGCGGTCGTGTGGGCGGCTGCTACTTCGAGGACCTCAGAAGGCACGGGCCCGAAACTTCCCTCGAACACACCCATCATCAGGTCGCGACGAATCAGCGCCTGATAGGCGACGTCATCCATGAGTCGGCGCCGAAGAGCGATCTGCTGCGTCCGCGGGTCCAGGGTTCCGTTCAGGGCTCCAGCGACAATGGCGACTCCGGTTGCGACCGCACCGCCAAGAGCGTTTCCAGCGGTATTCCATCCGCCGTACGCTGCGAGCTGGCTGAGTAGTCCTGCTTCTGCCAGCGCTTCAATCAGCTGAACATCGCCCCCGTTGGCGAACCGTAGGTCCGCCAAAATGACCGGTAGTCCGGTAGCCAAGGCGTCACGCACGGCCACGACCGTGGCGGCTGTTTCGCCCGGATCGGACGAGGGCGGCTGGGTCGACCCATTGTCACCGCGATCCGGATCAGGCCCGTGGACGACGAGGACCATGTCCGCTTCTTCCTCGTCCACCTCTTTCCCACCTGCGGCGAGAATCTGCCTGGTAATCGACTCACCAATGGGGCCGTTTTCGTACGGAGGAATCAGCCTCAGGCTTTCCGGGCTTCCCGTAACCACTCTGATACGAGGCTCGGTCTCGGTAGTGGTCGTGATCGCACGAGCCATCAGCACTGAACCAGTCTCGTCGGCCCCCGGATATCCGACGACCTGAAGTGTCGGAGCTCCGAAAATTCGCCAATACTCGAGCCACTGCTGTTCTGCCGAGCCAGCAGAGAACTCGGCGGTGTCATCGGCAGTGATAGCCAAGTAGTCGAGTACGTGGTCCCAACGCATCTGCAAAGCAGCGAGATTGACGATGTGATTGCGCAACCTGCGCCGCGCAAAGTCCTCAAGAACTTCCGAGGGGACACCTCTCTTGGCGACGCCTGCCCCGTCCTCGCCCTTGCCCACCCACGTGCGGTGCGTGGCTCCGCCATGATGGTGCAAGTCGCGGCCCCAGTCGGACCAGTACTCCGGCTCCTCGACACTCACGTACGAGTCGCTGGCGCGGGTGACCAGGGAAACAGCCAAGATCGGCAGGTCTGGTCTCTTCTGGTGGATCTCACGTAACGTATGGAGACGCCCAACGGACTCCTCGACGGGATTGTCGGTGGTTCTGGCCGGGATCAGGCCGCCGTAAACCAGGGTGTCAAGGGAAGCAACGATTACATCCACGTCCTCGGACTGTCGCTTGAGCCAGTCCGCCAGCGCATCGGTGTTTCCGGGGGTCCTGAAGTTCGGAAGGATGTCGTCGGGGGGACGCTCGCAATGGTAGCCGGCGATTTGTGCGATTTCTTGAACCAGCCCGGTGTTGACCGGCCGCTCGTCAAGAGGAAGCAGGGCAACCTTCGGATCATTACTCACGGACTTGTCCTTCCGACACGCATTCGTTCATTCACAAGGATACGTGCGCGGCAGCCAAACGAACTCGCGGCAACGGAGAGGCATGGAGTGGAACCCCGGGACACACACCGCCGGGCCAGATAGCGACGGAACCCGCACCGAGCCGGGGGAGCTGGGCTCTCCGGTAAGCCCACCGAAAGCGTATGGATAACCCCCTGTACTCAAATCAGGCGGAGAGGACAATGGATTTCATAGAGAAAGGCATTTGTAATGCAGAAAAAGCTGGTAAGAGACCCCAACAACAAGATGATCGCGGGTGTTTGCTCAGGGATCGCGGATTACTTTGGGTGGGACGCCACATGGGTGCGTGCCGCGTTCGGTATCTCGCTTCTGTTCGGCGGGACCGGATTCTTTGTCTACATCGTTCTCTGGATAGTTATGCCTGAGGGACCCATTTACCCGGTTCCTCAGCAGTGGGGCAACCCCAATGCGGTACCGAACGCGACGGAGTATCCCGGCGCGGAATACGAAGAAAACCCATATCGGGCGAGCACCTATCCTGCTGATGTGAACCCAACGGAGCCCTATCAGCCGAGCACCTATCCGCAGACTTCGTATCCCGATCCAACCCAATCCGAAGACAGAGATTCTTAGCCTCCAGACTGGCCTTAGTCCAGGCGGGGAGCCTCGCCGGAATCGTCCGGAGTCAGGATCGACCAAAGCCCCGACATTCCGACCTCGTGAGTTGCACGAGGCAGCTTGGTAATCCTCAAGAGCGGGATCTGGAAATCTGGGAAAGCTACCGTTGCTATCCGGTGGAACCGCGTGCGGATTTTTCGACCTCCGACGTGGCGACCGACTTTCTCTAGCAACCGAGCGCTAGCGAAACAGGATTTACCGACTCAACTTTCCCTCTTGGATAAGAAAGAACGGCCAGGGCTCTCGTCTTGGGAGCCGGTAAGGATCGGCACAGCCGATAAGCCCGCCGTATTTCGCTTTATCGACCTAGGGCTATTCGCATGAGATCCTCTCCGACGATGACTTCTCCCCTAAAGCCCGACACCTTCTGCTTCCATTCGCCACTTTCC
Source organism: Scrofimicrobium sp. (assembly GCA_049291975.1). Classification (GTDB taxonomy): domain Bacteria; phylum Actinomycetota; class Actinomycetes; order Actinomycetales; family Actinomycetaceae; genus Scrofimicrobium. Next base: position 14,168 of record JBATQJ010000140.1, on the reverse strand, counting down.
ATGTTCGCGGGCACTAGGTGATTCAGTACTAGTTTCTTCACACCACAGCGCTCAGCTATACGCCCAACATCGCGGACATTAGTATGTTTTGCGAGTATTTGTTCAAATCCAAGCTTTTGTTTGTGCGAGTACGGGGGTTCACCTGCAACCTGCAACCTGAATGAATCATCAATAACTTCATGCACCAGGACCTCCGCGCCCGAAGACAGGGCGATCAAGCTCTCTGACGGTGCAGTGTCACCACTAAAGACGACTGAACTAGTATCGGTGTCGAATCGGTATGCAAACGCGGGAAACATTGACCCATGTTCGACCAATGTGGCAGTAACATGAACCCTGTTATCTCTATAAACCTCTATTGGACCGACGGAAGGAGACGCAGACCCATCCTCGTGGAGGGAGTCGTGTTCAATTTCCACGGCGACGCATCCGCAGGGTAGTCCGACTCTGTTTCGGCCTACTGAGTCGGCTTCAAGAAAGCCTTCAATGGCGTCTATCGTTCCCGATATTCCCCGGACGATATGTCCGCCCTTAGTGACCCGCTCCTTCGGGCCGAAAACCGGGACGGGCACATCTGGCCATCCTAGCGAGTCACCGCACACAAGATACTCGGGGAGGTCGAGTATGTGATCAGCGTGAAGATGGGTGACAAACATTGCCCTCACGTCCGCCAAAACTCGTCGACGTCCCCGTTCAAGCGGATCGGCAATAGCCAGTTGTCTACTTGATCCGATACCGAAGTCGACAACGTAAAGATGATCCCGTACAACCAAGACGCTCGATGTCCCGTGGCGAGGACGCTTGCCCTCTTTGACCCAAGTGTCAGTTGGCGTCCAGGTCGTGCTTCCACCCGCAGTCCCAAGAATAAGTAAGTACTGCTCCGAAACCTCCAAAGCGGCCTCCAACCAAATAGCAGGTATGCGCGAACTCGCTTCGATCATCTGCTACCAATCGACATCTATCCATGCTCCATGTAACTCCATCCAGCCTTGGGTTTATCGCCTTTCGTAACGCTCCATGACCATTACTTTCTCAGCGGAAGGGGAAGCATAGTCGAACTCGTAATCTAGCCACTCGCGCACAAGGCGCCGCGCCAACTCGAGTCCAATGACTCGCGCACCCAAAGTTAAGACCTGAGCGTTGTTCGATTTTACGAGACGCTCCACCGAGAACGAGTCGTGTGCAACTGACGCACGGATACCCGGAACCTTATTGGCCGCCATAGCTACTCCCATCCCAGTCCCGCAGACCAGCAACGCACGATCTGCGTCACCGGCCGCGACCGTCTCGGCAGCCTTGATCGCTACCGACGGATATGGTGTGGCCTCTCCTGCAAACACACCTACGTCTAATACCTCATTGACACGACTGTCCGCCTGAAGGTCCTTAATAAGTTGTTCTTTGTACTCAAGACCAGCGTCATCTGCTCCAACGACAATACGCATTTCTCCCTCTCCGGCACACCAACATCATCATCTAGTGTGATACCTATGTGTATTCCACATCACTCTAACATTAATCGAATACGTAATAGTCGAGATTAGATTCGTTCATGGTCCGTTCTATGTGCTCCTAATGCGTCAGATTCACAGGTAAGCGTGAATGTGAATAAGTGTTAGGCCGTAGTGGTTCTCGGCCATAGAGGCATCCGAACAGCACCTCCTAGACATCACACTTACAGACCTCCCAGCTTTTACTGACGACTTGACGTTCACCTCAATCAAGGAAAAAGAGCCGCCAGTGCGTGATACTTGAATGTGACAGTAGAGTGCTTCTCACAGATAAGGAACGCAGAATGGGGTCGTCCGGTTTACAGCGAAGTGAACGTCTTGACGCAATCGAACGCCAAGTATTGTCTGAAGGAAGCGTTCAGTTGGCTGATCTCGCAGAAGAGTTTGGCGTAAGCATTATGACGATTCATCGTGACCTGGATTCCCTTCAAAAGCGAGGCGCCATCCGTCGTGCCCGTGGGCTCGCAACAGCTCTATCATCGGTAGTCCTCGAGAGCGACATGCGCTATAGAGTAGGCCACGCCGTTGCGGCGAAGAAGGCCGTCGCGGCTGAGGCTGTGAAACTTGTCGAGCCAGGACAAGCCGTCATGCTCGACGATTCGAGTACTGCCGCGCTTATGGCTGAGCCAGTCTCCGCGATCGAGCAGACAACTGTTATCACTAATTCGGCTATTTTGCTTTCAACTGTCGTCAGCACAGGAACACGCTTCGTTAGTCTTGGTGGAGAATACCAAGCCCGTTACCAAGCATATGGGGGACTGATCACTGAACGGAACATATGTAATCTGAATCCGCATATCGTCTTCATGTCGGCGACCGCGGTGCAGGGAGCCGTGGCCTTTCATCCGGACGAGGACATGGTTCGAGTGAAGAGAGCAATGCTCGATACTGGAGGTATGCACGTCCTACTGGTAGACTCCCGCAAGTTTGGCGGCGAGGCTCTTCACCGTGTCGCTGACCTTAGTGATTTCGATTATGTGATCACGGACGACGGCATGGATCCCCAAAGCGCTGCGAACCTGCGGGAGAAGCGCGTTAATCTAGTCCTTGCTTCTACCAAGAACGGAGGTGAAGCAGATACCCATCCTCTAGATAATTGACACCTACCCATAGCACTGCCTCTATATCAAGACAGAGTCTGAATCTTCCAAAACCGACTCTTGGTCAGCCTCTAACATGCCACTTTCGTCGGATTGAGGCCCTTTTCCTCTGCTCCGCCTCCATCGTGCTCTCACCGAGTTGACCGCCCCGAGAATTCCATCCGGGAAGAATATCACCACGACGACAAACAGCGTCCCGACAATCATCCAATAACGTTCTGTTATACCCGAGGCAAAACTAATCAGCAAGACCACAACAACTGACCCCAGGATGCCCCCTGACAACCACAGAGTTCCACCGATAATTGCGGCCATGACAACCTTAAGGACATCATTAAGTCCGGTCGTGGCAGGCGATACTACTCCATATTGGATAATTCCCATAACGCCAGCAAGACCTGCGGTTGCACCAGCGATGAGATGCGCGACCAGTCTCTGCTTGTTGACGTTTATACCGAGTGCCTCCGCCTTTAGCGGATTCTCTCTTACGGCTCGCGCACCAAGACCGAACTGGGAATGAACAACAACCGAAAGGATAGCAAACACTACAAGCGTGATTGCCACAAACAGGAAATACCTTGGATGAAGCGTCGCCAAATCATATGATCCAAGTTTCGGACGAGGCACTCCAGCAAAACCATCATATCCTCGCGTTACAGATGACCATTGCATCGATACGCTGTAGACGAGTTGACCAAGAGCCAACGTCATCATAAGAAAGAAGATCTCTGAAGACCTGTAGGCAATCAGACCAAACAACAACGAAACGAGCGTAGCCAACAGGATCCCTAACAACGATCCAAGCCAAAAACTACCGCCGTGGTCGACGGTGTATACGGCCACCGTATAGCCAGCCACTGCAAAATAGGCCATCTGGGCCATTGATGCGAGTCCAACGTAGCCATAAAGAAACACGAAACTCATCGCTGTTACACCCACGACCAACGACTCTGTGACTAGCTGTAACGGATGGGTTGGTAGAACTAGTGGAAGAAGGAGAATCGCAACGAGTGCCACGACACCAATGAGAATCCTCTTCCTGGTAAAAAGCGATTTCACCTTACCTCCTGAAATAGACCCTGTGGGCGGACAGCTAGCACGATGACAAGCGTGCCCATAAGCAAGAAACTTGAAAGGTCGCCCAAGTATGTACGTCCGAACGAATCGACCAATCCGACTATCAATGCGCCCACTGCCGCACCCGGGATCGATCCCATACCACCGATAATGACCACAACCAGCGCAAGCGTCAGCATGGAAAACTCGGTTCCCGGACCAAACGCAAGGTAGCTCCCACCTACCGCACCCGCCAAGCCGATAAGAACTCCAGATATTACGAACGCCGACACGAAGAGAGTCCGAGAGTTGAATCCCAGAGCTCCAAGCATCTCGCGATCATCCACGCCGGCCCTCAGAAGACGTCCGAGTTGAGTCCTCGACATTACATACCAAAGAACGAAACCAACAACGAGAGCAACCCCAAACATGAAGATCCTAAAACCAGGATAGCTAATGCCAAAGATAGATACCGGCTGAGCTAGGACTGAAGGAGGGTCGATTCGAGTCGGAAGACCGCCCCATATCCACAGGCAGAGATCGGAGACCGCGAGCGTTATGCCAAGTGTCAGCAGAGTCTGTGGCATATCGCCCTTCACTGTCGCTACGACGTAGTTGAGCAGTATTGCCGCTATTGCTCCGGCCACACATGCTGCAGTAACACCGAGAACCCATGAGTCCGATATCCGCAAAACAGTCAGCGCAATGTACGCAGCGCCTAGGTACATGACCCCGTGACTCATGTTCACGACTCGCAGAACACCGAAGACCAGTGCAAGCCCCACAGCAATAATGAACAGGAGACCCGCATAGGTGACTCCGTTAAGAACCGTCATTAACATGGAATCAGACCTCCTCTTTCGTCCATGCTCCAGATGCAACCAGCGTCTCTAGTTCTGCTCTGACACCGCGGTATGCAGGAAGCCTTTCCCCATTGGAACCTGTGACAATGCCATCCAAGCGGGCCCGACTGACTACCTCATCAATCACTAGGCTCGAATTGAGAGGCCCTCCATGACCTAGAACAGGGATGCGGGGATCAACGCTTCGGGATGCTACGGCCATCGTGTGGAGACTCTCAACGCATCTATCAATTCCTTCCCGATCATTCGGACTGTCGGACATGATGCCTGCCATAGCTCCTATCCAGGTCACCCCAATTGATGCGAACCTCGTAGCTTCATTACCATCAAATGCCCATGCAAGAGTTTCGAGTCCTAGCTCTTTCGCTATCTCCATCAGCTCAAGTTCACGGGCCCATCCGATGCCCTCACGATCCAAAGCGTCCCGCACTTCCTTGCTGTAGATCCCGACAAACGGCTCATTCATCACCCCGCTGACACCCTGCTGCTTGAGCATCTTCAGGTGCGCTTCGAGTTGAATTCTTGGGTCGTGAGCGCCAACGCCCATAAGCACTGGAACTCGCCCACGAACGACGCCAATGACTTCGGGAAGCGTCGCCAGAGTCAACTGGTTGCAGTCGTCATACGGCAGGAATGAGAGCGCAGTCGGAATGCCTTTTACCCTATAGACTGCGGTGTTGTACAGCGCCACCGCCGCGACACCAGAGTCGGTTGCGGCTCCAGCTGTAAGCCCACTTCCAATTCCCGCAATTACCAACATCCTTATGCCCTTCTCCTTCTATCGGCAATCCGCCTACGCAGTTGCAGATAGGTATGTGCGACCGCCTCAGCAAACTCGCGGTCGTTGATGTTTGCATCAACCTCTATTACCTGGATGTCACTATCGAGGTTCTCTTTGAGTGCGGCGATGAATGATTGATCAGCTTCGTAATCAATCCATGGGCCATCCGGTCGCTTTGAGTAATTTGAGAAACCTTGCGTCGGTATTACCACGACGACATGATCGCCTCCGCCTCGTAGTCGTTCCGCCATAAGAGATCCAAGGTGTGATGCCTCTTCCTTGTTCGTACGAACGGCACAAACACTGGTGTTGTGCACGATTGGTTCGCGTTTCGGAGGGCTGAACCGTTCGGGAATCGTATCAACCGATGCGAAATTCAGCACCTCCATTGCACCCGGAACTACGACGTAGGGAATTCCCGCATCAACAGATGCGCGGAGTCGGTCGGGGCCAGCTGGGAACTTACCACCATACTCTGCGTCCACCAACTCTGACGTCGTCACGTCAATGACACCATCAAGCTGGCCGTGCGTGACCAATTGCTCCATCGCCCGACCACCTGAGCCGACAGCATGAAAGACCACAACCTCGACACCTGTTTCATTAAGAAGCTCGGTGACGCGGCGGACGCACGGCGTCGTGACGCCAAACATCGTTATTCCAACCGTTTCGGTCTCGGGAGGAGGGGAAGAGAGCCGCCCCTTGTAGGCATGTGCCATCCCCAACGCGGCACCGCAAGCGTTTCCGATAACCTCGCTGGAAAGCCTGTTGATCCCAAGAATATCGCTGACAGAGTGCATGATCGTTAGGTCACTCTCGCGCACATAGGTTCCCACATCGCCGGAGGCCATTGTTGAGACGAGTAGCTTCGGCACACCCACAGGCAGACTGCGCATCGCTGCACTTATTACTGAGGATCCCCCGGATCCGCCCATCCCCATAACAGCATGCAAACGACGATCTCGATGCAACTCACCGAGCAACCTAGCAAGCCCGTCAGTCATGACGGCAAGACCCCTTGCGCGCGTGTCACTTCCCTCGCGTGCAACTTGTAGCTCCTCGAGAGGCACACCTCCTTTTTCCGCCACGTCGGCTGCGCAGATATCGGGAACCACAGTCGGATTCGCGAGGACGCCGAAGTCAATAAGGATAACGTCAGCTCCCTCGCTCCTAAGCCACTTTTGTGCCCATCCGTACTCATCCCCTTTGGTGTCGAGTGTTCCTATGAGCACTACAGTTGGGCGTACCGAAGCCATAACTTGCCTCCGTTACCGATCTGACTTGAGCCGAAGAGAACTGAGTTCTTCAATCAACTCCGTGAGCGCTCGTTCTACTGGAAGACGCTCAATGGATGAAGCCCCGAGGTATCCATCAACTGAAGTCTTCTCGAACACGACAGCAACGGAATCCTTGTCCTCGAATGGTCCTCCATGTGCAACAACCAGAACCTCAGGGTTGACAGCCTTGGCCGCCTTTACCATTGCTTCGGTTCGCTCGCAGCCCTCTTCGAGGTCATATGCGCTCTTCGAGCCAATTAGACCTCCAATTGTCAAGCCTACGTGAGCGCCAATAATGTCTGCTCCAGCCGCCGCCATGTCCGCGCATTCCTTCTCGCTAAATGCATAGGCAATAGAGAACACATTCTTGGCCTTGCAGGCTTCAATCAACTCAATCTCTCTTGGATACCCAAGATTAGTTTCGTCAATCTGCCTACGGAAGTTGCCGTCGTAGAGTCCTGCGGTCGGGACATTTGTGATTCCCGAGTATCCGAGTTCGATCATGGTATCGATAAGGGCAATCGGGTCACGATAGGGATCTGCCGCTCCAATACCTGCAACGACCGGAGTTTTTTTAACGACTGGAAGAATTCGTCCGGCCAAGTCCATGGTCATCTGATTTGAGTCACCATAAGCCAGATATCCTGACAACGAGCCGTGACCGTCCATTCGGAAAGGACCGGTGTTGTAGGCCATGATCACATCAATGCCGGCACGATCGATGACTTTGGCGACCAGCCCGATTCCTGCACCTCCCAGGATTAGGGGTTCACCTTTATCCACCTTCTCCTTGAGTTTTCCAACTATCTCTTGACGCTTGTTCATTACTGTTCCTTTCCTCTAGTTCTTTTTCTCTGGATCTCCACCTGAAGAAGGCGACAGGGCCACGCCGAGCACTCGCTCCCGGATTCCCCTATCGGCCTCAAGGTCCGCAGTTCGAATAGTCTCGGTGATCCGCCCGTTCTCCATGACTAGGACTTCACCTGACATGGTCATCGTTATCAGTTCCAGGTTCTGCTCCACCAAGAGCACCGAAAGCCCCGACCTTCCGAGTTCAGAGATGGCTCTACCAAGCTCGTCGACGACTACTGGGGCGAGACCCTCGGAGGGCTCGTCGAGAATCAATGCGTTAGGTGATTGCAACAATGCTCTTCCGATTGCGAGCATCTGTTGTTCCCCACCAGACAGTTGAGTAGCCTTGTGGCGCAGACGTTCGCCAAGCCTCGGGAACAGTTGAATAACATCATCAGGTGTCCATTTGGGTCCCTCTGACTCGTTTCTCTTGTTCACCAGTTGCAAGTGTTCCCGCACCGTTAGAGAAGGGAACAATCGCCGTCCTTGTGGCACTAAAGCAATACCGGACCGGGCTACCTTGAATGAGGGCTTGTTTGTCAGATCCTTCTCGTCTAGGGAAATCGTGCCGCTCATCGAGGTCAGTATTCCCATGATCGCCTCAGCCAGGGTGGTTTTCCCCATGCCGTTGCGACCTATCAAGCCCGTGACTCCAGTTCCAACCTCGAGACTTACTCCCTGGAGGATTAGGCTGTGCCCACGACGAACGTGTAGATCCGTAACCTTCAGTTCACACTCAGTCATCTACGGAAACACCACCTAGATAGACCTCTTGAACCCGAGAATCCTGAACAATTTCCTCAGGTGCACCAGAGGCTATAAGTCTTCCTGAGGCCAAAACCGTGACCTCTTCGGCAAATCCAAGAGCGATCTGCATGTCATGTTCAATCATCAGAACTGTGATGTCCGGGCTGATGTTGTCAAGCATTCGCGTTAGGGTTCGTCTCTCAGCTGCCGACAGGCCGGCGGCTGGCTCATCAAGTAACAGAATTGACGGGCTCCCGCATAGAGCCATCCCAAGTTCAAGTTGTCGCCGTTCTCCGTGGGACAGGTCTTCCGCGCCCACGTACATCTTTCTTTCTAGTTCAACGATCTCAGCAGAAGATCTCGCGATCGATTGAGCTTGAGGATCTGATGCCCACAGCTTGAGAGGATTCCTAGTGCGACCCTCAGGCCCCAGAACCGCAATCGCTAGGTTCTCCAGAACAGTCATGTTCTCAAACAACTCAGAAGACTGGTACGTTCTCCGCAAGCCACATCTTGACCTCTTGGCTGGACTCCACCTTGCGACGTCACTTCCTTGAATTACGATCTTTCCCGATGTTCGAGGAATATCGCCCGAAAGCAAGTTGAAGAGGGTAGTCTTACCGGCGCCGTTTGGACCGATGATCGCTCTCCGTTGACCTTTTGGTACGGAGAGCGACACATCGTCCACGACGACCAGCGCGCCGTACTTCTTCGTTAGCGCAGTAGTCTCGATCGCGAGCATTGTATGACGAACTCCTGCCCTACTCGGCGTTGCGGATTACATCGCAGGACGCCGGGGCATCACGGGAAAACTCTGGTTGGGCCTGGAACCAGTCTGGGTCGAAGGTCCAGAATTGGCTCACCGCCGGAAAGGTCTCAATGACGGTATTGCGCCATTCACCGTCGACATCCGCGACCTTATTTAGGAATGTGTCAGTTACGACGTTATGGAACTCGTCGAAAGAAACATAAGAAGCAGGGGCCGTAAAGGAAGTGTCCTGCAGTTCGGTACGGAATGCTTCTTGGTCTTCGATATTTCCGCCGATCTTCTCCAAAGCGAGAAGCGCCCATTTGGTACCGCGGTAGTAGTTCTCAACGAACAAAGATGGCGCGCGCCCACGAATCGCTCCAAATGCTTCGTCAAGTTGTTTAAACTCGGGAGTATCAATGTCTCCGGACATGATCGAGCCAGACACGACACCTTCGAGCTTACTTCCAACCGATGCCAATTGCGTTGCATCTACTGCGACTGTGCCGCCGAGAATCGGCACTTCCCCCAAGCTTCCGTATTCTTCTGCTTGGTTGATGAAGTTGACCATGTCAGCACCGCCAAGAGCTACAAATAGCGCATCTGTGTCAGCGGGAATCTTGTTCAGGATCGCCGAATAATCTGCTGATCCGATCGGACTCCAAAACTTCTCAATGACATCGCCAGAACCCTGGCAGTATGTCATCATGAATCCACCGACTTGCGCGTGAGGAAAATCGTAGTCTTCAGCTACAGTCACGACCTTTTCGTAGCCTTGATTAACCGCGTACTCGCCAAGCGCAAACATAGGTTGTTGTCCGGAGTATGAGGTTCGCCAGACGTTATCGGCGACTCCACGCATCGTAATGTTCTCGGCCGCAGAGCCCGCCACCACAAATGTCACATCGGGCCACTCGTTTGCACCGTCAGCAATTGCTGTTCCTTCTCCGCCGCTCAACGGACCGATAATCAGTTGAACCCCATCACGTTCAATGAGTGTCCGAGCTTTGCTTACTGCTGAAGCTGGAGTTGCGTCTGTTGATTCGATGTACAACTCAATCGGACGACCATCGATCTCGCCACCAAACTCGTCAACAGCGATCTTGACTCCATCAACGCCATCTTCACCCAACTGCGCAAATGAACCAGTGAGCGTAGCGAGAACTCCGATTTTTATGGGTTCAGCCGAACTATCGGATGATGGGCTACCGCCCACGTCAGCGGACTGAGACTGCCCACCTGCCCCACCGCTATTCCCCTCATTGTTTCCTGTAGAACAGCCTCCAGCGAATAGTAGAGAGGCGATGCCTAACGTCATTAGGCCGATACTGGCACTTCTGTACTTCATTTGAGTCCCCTTGCGTGTTTCCTGTTCTAGTCCGTCATTGGAATGGATATAGCTCTCGCACCTACCTCGTTGAGGCGCTTGAATAGTGTTTATTTCACATCTTCAACACTATCATGTCAATGTAGTCTAACTAACACAAATGCCGCAACACCTTGATCAAAACGTTACAATAACCGCAAGATTACCCACTATTCTGCAAATAAAGGCTTAGTGTTTGACCTTAGATATGTGTGTATTATGTGTTTTACACATTTATAAATGAGAGTATATGTTAGATTTTAGGTCTCTTGATAGGAGAAGGAATGCCGCGGATCATCGTGGCTGTGAGCCTCAAAATGTACTTTCCGGCGGAGCGCACGCTTGCTTACGCTCGAGATGTAGCGAAGATCGGGCAGCGCGTAACGGAGTCTGGGGAGAAGAATGTGCAACTCGCAGTAGCGCCGGACTTCCTGACTCTCGAACGCTGTGCGTCCGAACTGGAAGGGTCAGGAGTTTGGTTGTGCGCTCAGGATACCGCCTCGAATGATCGAGGGGCATTCACAGGAGAAGTATCAGCTGTTGATCTCAAGGTTCTTGGCTGCCGTTGTGTTGAGATCGGACATGCGGAACGCCGAACTCAATTCTGTGAAGATGAAGCTACCATAGCGGCAAAAACCGCTGCGGTTCTTCGAAATCAAATGATCCCTCTAATTTGCGTGGGTGAACCCTCGAAGGTCACTGCTGAAGCTGCAGCGAACTCATGCTGCGAGCAGGCAATCGATGCCCTGTCTGGAACTCTAACAAAGCCAGAAGAAGTGTGGATTGCATACGAACCCCACTGGGCAATCGGAGCTACCGAGGCTGCAGGGTCGGACCACGTCGCCGCCGTGTGCGAAATACTACGCGAGCGAATCGGACCGAGAGCAGAAGCCACGCACATTCTATACGGTGGAGCGGCCGGCCCGGGAACCCTAACCACTCTATATCCCAGTATCGACGGAGTATTCCTCGGCCGATACGCGCACAATCCTTCGGCGCTCGCTACCGTGACTGAGGAAGCGATCCGCATTTCTACCCACTTTGTTGAACATGCCCACGCACGATAGGCAAATGGACAATAACTTACGTTGTTCATGTTCTGACTCGAGTCACTATGCACAGCAGCCCTTGATAGACCAACTGGTGAGGTCCAAGCAATAGCCCGGACCTCACCTAATGGCACATAAGCCTCGAACTACTCGCTTACCGGCGTTGCCTCAATCTGGCTTGCATCAGCCGGAACCATGACAACCGGGTCGTCAACAGAGCGCTGCGGGTCACCGTTGAAGGTGAACTCCTTCTTCCCGTCCACCTCTGCAACGCCGATCGTCACCACATCACCGGAGCCGAGTGTTCCGAATAGGATTCGCTCTGAGATCGCATCCTCAATGTCTCGCTGGATCACACGGCGAAGCGGCCTAGCGCCAAGCACCGGATCGTAACCGCGCTCAGCCAGAAGCTCCCGGGCGTCGTCTGTGAGTTGCAGACCCATCCCCTGGTCCTCAACACGCTTCGCAAGGCTACCAATCATCAGGTCAACGATTTCCTTGATATTGTCCTGCGTCAGCGGCGGGAACACCACAACATCGTCAACGCGGTTGAGGAACTCGGGACGGAAGTGCTGCTTGAGTTCCTCGTTCACCTTCGCCTTCATTCGACCGTAATCCTGGGTCAGTGACTCCGTGGTCTGGAAACCGGTGACGACACCCTTGTTGATGTCGCGGGTTCCCAGGTTGGTAGTCATCAGGATGACCGTGTTCTTGAAGTCAACCTTGCGGCCCTGAGCGTCGGTCAGACGTCCCTCTTCCAGAATCTGTAGCAGGGAGTTGAAGATGTCCGGGTGGGCTTTCTCAACCTCATCGAACAGCACCACAGAGAACGGGCGACGGCGAACCTTCTCGGTCAGCTGACCGCCCTCGTCATATCCGACGTAGCCCGGAGGGGCACCAAACAGACGTGATGCAGTGTGCTTCTCAGAGAACTCGGACATGTCCAGTTGGATCAGCGCGTCCTCGTCCCCGAACAGGAACTCGGCAAGGGTCTTGGCCAACTCAGTCTTACCAACACCAGTTGGGCCGGCGAAGATGAACGAACCGCCGGGGCGCTTCGGGTCCTTCAGGCCGGCACGCGAGCGACGGATCGACTGAGACAGAGCATGAACCGCTTCTTCCTGACCAATGACGCGCTTGTGTAGCTCGCTTTCCATGTTGATCAGCTTCGTGGTCTCTGTCTGAGTCAGCTTGACAACCGGAATACCGGTGGACATGGCGAGGACCTGAGCGATCTCATCCTCAGTTACCTCCGAGATCTCGGCGTCGCCGTCTCCGCGCCAGCGCTGTTCTTGCTGCTCGCGCTCCTTCGCCAGGCGCTTCTCCTGGTCGCGTAGTTCCGCGGCCTTCTCAAAATCTTGGTTGTCGATGGCGGACTCTTTTTGCGTGCGCAATTCAGAGACCTTCTCATCGAGTTCGCGAAGCTCTGGCGGCGCGGTCATGCGACGGATGCGCAAGCGGGCTCCCGCCTCGTCCATCAGATCGATCGCCTTGTCCGGGAGGAACCGGTCGGAAACGTACCGGTCAGCCAGAGTTGCCGAAGCCTCAATTGCCTCATCGGTGATGATTACCCGGTGGTGGGCCTCATAGCGGTCGCGCAGACCCTTGAGGATTCCGATGGTCTCCTCAAGCGTCGGCTCATCAACCTTTACCGGCTGGAAACGACGCTCAAGTGCCGCATCTTTCTCAATGTGCTTGCGGTACTCGTCGAGCGTGGTCGCACCGATAGTCTGAAGCTCACCGCGAGCCAGCATTGGCTTCAGCATCTGGGCAGCGTCGATCGAACCCTCAGCAGCTCCGGCACCAACCAGGGTGTGGATCTCATCGATGAAAACGATGATGTCACCGCGGGTCTTGATTTCCTTGAGGACCTTCTTTAGGCGTTCCTCAAAATCGCCCCTGTATCGCGAGCCAGCAACCAGCGATCCCATGTCCAGGCTGTAGATCTGCTTGCCTTTGATGGTCTCTGGAACATCGCCGCGAACAATCGCCTGCGCTAGGCCCTCGACGACAGCGGTCTTACCAACACCAGGCTCGCCGATCAGAACCGGGTTGTTCTTGGTGCGGCGCGAGAGGACCTGCATTACGCGCTCCATCTCGTTTTGCCGACCGATAACCGGGTCCAGCTTTCCCTCGCGCGCGGCCTGGGTGAGATTGCGTCCGAACTGTTCGAGGAGCGCCGAGTTCCCTCGTTCGCGGTCCCTCACCGGTGCACCACCGGTGCCCACGGATTCCTTGTCGTTCTGCGACTGGTATCCCTGGAGCAGCGACATGACGGCCTTGCGGATGGAGTTGGTGTCGATGTTCATCTTGTGAAGGACCTGCGCGGCAACGCCGTCGCCCTCCTTCAAGAGCCCGAGCAGCAGGTGCTCAGTGCCGATGTAGTTGTGTCCGAGCTGAAGTGCCTCACGGAACGAAAGCTCGAAGACCCGCTTGGCGCGCGGGGTGAAGGGAATGTGTCCCTCCACAGGCTTCTCTCCCTCGCCAATCAGTTCGATGACCGTCGCACGTGCCTCGTCCAAACCGACTCCGGCGATCTCGAGGGATTTCGCGGCAACACCGTCACCCTCGTGAATCAGCCCGAGTAGCAGGTGCTCGGTACCGATGTAGTTGTGCTTGAGACCGCGGGCCTCTTCCTGCGCCAAGACAATGACGCGACGCGCACGGTCGGTAAAGCGTTCAAACATCGCTTCCCCCTAACCAGATGGGATTCTTAACTAAGGGCCGGGAACAGGCCTCGGCCCGTGACTGACTTCAGCCTAAGGTGCTCTGGGGAGCATCGGGAGTTTGTTCGCTGAAGGCGCGACCCGAATGGAAA
>JBATQJ010000139.1:0-36725 GCA_049291975.1 Scrofimicrobium sp. | reverse complement strand
TCACCAAACGAATGATCGACCAGGGCGTCGATATTGTCCTGCCGGTGGCCGGAACAGTTGGAAGTGGCGCATTGGCTGCGGCCTCCGAGAGCGAGGGTGTGTCGGTGATCTGGGTGGACGTCGACGGATACTACTCGGAACCGGACTATGCCGAGTACATTCTTACCTCGGTCCTAAAGGAGATCGGCAACGCCCTTTACACCACGGTCGAGGAACTTGTGAATGATGAATGGTCGAACAGTGACTACATCGGGACCCTCTCGAACGAGGGCGTTGGTCTTGCCCCCTGGCATGACTTTGAGGATCAGGTTCCTGCGGAACTGACCGAAGAGATCAGTCAGATTCGTCAGGACATCATTGACGGCAAGATCGAAGTGACCTCGACGAACGCGCCAAGCTAAACGCAATCATTGAGGTGGGGCGCCCGCTTCACCCTTCAGCGAAGTTCACGTGCTAGCCCGCGACTCTGTCGGAGTCTCGGGCTAGCATTGCTCTGCGATGAACTAGGAGGCGGGGCATACGGTGAGCAGTGATCTGAAGAATCCGCAGGACATAGGGGATCTGCGGGCCGAGGCGCCCTTTGAGGTGATCTCTGATTTCGAGCCCTCCGGTGACCAACCGCAGGCAATTGCCGAGATGGTGAAGCGAATTAACGATGGGGAGCAGGACATCGTTCTACTCGGCGCCACGGGTACCGGCAAGTCTGCAACTGCGGCCTGGCTGATCGAACAGATTCAGCGTCCCGCACTCGTGATGGCTCCGAACAAGACTCTTGCGGCTCAGTTGGCTTCGGAGTTCCGTGAACTGCTTCCAAACAATGCAGTCGAGTACTTTGTCTCTTACTACGACTACTACCAGCCCGAGGCCTACGTGCCGCAGACGGATACCTATATCGAGAAAGACTCGTCGATTAATGACGAGGTTGAACGACTACGGCATTCCGCCACCAACTCGCTGTTGACCAGGCGCGACACGGTGGTGGTGTCCTCGGTTTCATGCATCTACGGCCTTGGTACACCCGAGGAGTACGTCGCGCGGATGATGCAGCTCCACGTTGGAGACACCATCCCTCGGGATCATTTGCTCCGCTCGTTCGTTGAGATGCAGTATTCCCGCAACGACATGGCGTTCACCCGTGGCACATTCCGAGTAAGGGGTGACACGATCGAAATCATCCCGGTGTATGAGGAACTGGCGATTCGCGTCGAAATGTTTGGTGATGAGATTGAAGCTATCCAGGTCCTTCACCCGCTCACCGGCGAAGTGGTGCGCGACGTGCCAAGCGTGCACATTTTCCCAGCGACTCACTACGTCGCTGGGGAAGTGAGAATGGCTCGGGCGATCCAGTCGATTGAGCAGGAACTAGAAGAACGCGTTGCCTGGTTTGAGAAGCGCGGCAAGCTTCTTGAAGCGCAGCGGCTTCGGATGCGCACCACCTATGACTTAGAAATGATGCGCGAGATGGGAACCTGCGCCGGGATTGAGAACTACTCACGCCACATTGACGGACGCGACGAGGGAACTCCACCCCACACACTTCTCGATTTCTTTGCCGAAGACTTTGTACTGATCATCGACGAGTCTCACGTGACGGTGCCGCAAATCGGCGCAATGTACGAGGGGGACATGTCGAGGAAGCGGACGCTGGTCGAACACGGGTTCCGGCTCCCTTCCGCAATGGATAATCGTCCACTTAAGTGGGATGAGTTCCTAGAACGCATCGGCCAGACGGTCTACATGTCGGCCACGCCCGGTCCATACGAACAGGCGAAAGACCCTCATCCGGTTGAGCAGATTATCAGGCCGACGGGGCTGGTGGACCCAAGAGTCATCGTCAAGCCGACCGAGGGACAGATCGATGATCTTCTCGAAGAGATCCGCATCCGCACCGAGCGCAACGAACGTGTTTTGGTCACCACTTTGACCAAGAAAATGGCGGAGGACCTGACCGTCTACTTTGCAGAGCGTGGGGTTAAGGTCGAGTATCTGCACTCGGACGTCGACACTCTCCGCAGGGTTGAACTACTTCGCGAACTGCGTCAGGGCAAGTTTGACGTGCTGGTCGGAATCAACCTGCTTCGCGAGGGTCTTGATCTTCCGGAGGTCTCCCTGGTTGCGATATTGGATGCGGACAAGGAAGGTTTCCTCAGGTCCACCAGATCGCTTATCCAGACAATTGGGCGTGCCGCTCGAAATGTCTCTGGCGAAGTTCACATGTACGCGGACAATGTCACAGATTCGATGAAGGCAGCCCTCGAAGAAACAGAACGTCGTCGCGAGAAGCAAATTGCTTACAACAAAGAACACGGGGTTGACCCTCAACCCCTGCGGAAGAAGATCGCGGATGTGACCGACATGCTCGCGCGTGAGAATGTCGACACCGAGGAACTATTGGCTGGCGGCTATCGAAAGTCTGTCGGGGCGCGGCGGGCCAAGGACTCGGTTCTACCACCGATGGCCAACAGGGGCTCCCTACCCGAGGCCGAGAGCGAGTTGGTCATACTTATTGAAGATCTCTCCGACCAAATGCTTGCGGCCGCCGAGGAACTCAAGTTTGAGTTGGCAGGGCGCCTGCGCGACGAGATCCAGGATCTGAAGCGAGAACTGCGCGGAATGCAGGCAGCACATTAGCGCGTCTACCGAGGACGCGAGCTTTGACACGGTTCGTGACCTTTAGACACGCCGATTCCGTCGGAGTCCTAGGATGTTCTGGTGCCATCTGAACCCATCACAACCAGCGACAATCAGGTCGGACTCGAACGTGCCCTTGGCAATCGCCATATTCAGCTGATCGCAATCGGCGGTGCGATTGGCACCGGATTGTTCATGGGCTCCGGCAAGACCATCTCGGTCGCGGGGCCGTCAGTCATTCTGGTCTACATGATTATCGGCTTCATGCTCTACTTCGTCATGCGTGCAATGGGGGAGTTATTGCTGAGCCGCACCAGCTACCGAAACTTTGCGGACTTCGCCGGTGACATCCTCGGTCCTTGGGCGGCATTCTTCGTTGGCTGGACGTACTGGTTCGCATGGGTGGTGACCGGAGTTGCCGACGTTATCGTCATCGCTTCGGTATACGTGAAGTTTTGGATCAGTGAAGATCTGCTCCCGGTTTGGATAACGGGAATGGTGGTCGTCGTGCTTCTGGTGCTTCTCAACCTGCCCTCAGTAAAAGGATTTGGCGAGACAGAATTCTGGTTCGCAATGATCAAAATCGTCGCGATAATCGCGCTGATTGTCGTCGGGTTGGTACTAATCATCACGGGATTCACGCACGAGTACGAGAGCGGCGGCGCGACGGCATCCTTCATGAACCTGTTCAACCAGGAGGGCGGGTTCTTTGGCGGAGGACTAATGGGATTCGTTATGGGATTCCAGATTGCGCTATTCGCCTTTGTCGGAATCGAACTGGTTGGAACCGCTGCCGCTGAGACCAAGAACCCCGAGCACAATCTCCCGAAGGCAATCAACGCTATCCCGATCCGAATCATCATGTTTTACGTTGGTTCACTTATCATCCTCATGTCTGTTGTTCCCTGGCAGAACTTCAGTAAAGATGAGTCACCGTTCGTAATGCTGTTCTCGCTTGCCGGCCTTGGGGCGGCTGCGCACCTCGTGAACATGGTAGTGCTCACATCCGCGGCTTCGTCCGCGAACTCTGGCATCTACTCGACCTCCAGAATGGTCTATGGCCTGGCGACCGAAGGGGATGCGCCACAGGTGTTTGCCAGGCTGTCAAAGCGCCACGTCCCACAAAATGCACTGTTCCTCTCGGGCGTGATGCTTCTCAGTTCCTTGCTGCTGCTGGCAACCGGCCTGGACAAGTCGCGCGGCTTCTCGATAGTCACGACAATCTCTTCCCTGGTCTTCATGTTTGTTTGGGGAATGATCATGATCAGCTACATCGTCTACCGAAGGCGACGTCCACAGGATCACGCCGTGAGCAAGTTCAAGATGCCGCTCGGTCGGATCATGCCATATGTGGTCCTGGCCTTCTTTATGTTCTTACTATGGGCGTTTACCAAGGACCAGGACACCCTGGCGGGACTTCTGGCGACGCCGATCTGGTTTGCACTGGTCGGAATCGGTTACCTGTTCGTACGCACGACCCCCGCTCATTCTGAGGTGCGGGCAGAACACGCCCGGAAGGTCGTCGATGAGAAGGTGGCGGCTGAGCTCTGGAATGCGGAGCAGGGGCGTGCCCGCTGATGTCGCAGTGCATCAGCATTGTGGCACTTCTGATACTGGATGAATAGGGAGACTACCGCTCTAAACAACTAGGCTGGCTAGGCGAGGGGAGTAATCCACCAGTTCAGTGTCGTCATCACGGCTAAAGCTCGGCGCTGACACCCGGTAGAGAAGTAGGTTCGAGCGGGTGGATAAGACCTCGATGTACAGGCATATTGTGCTTCGGAGGTTAGTTTGGAAGTCACCGCATTATCTTGGATCGTCCTGATCGCCATCGCCCTCACCTTGATTACCGTGGATATCGTCGGACACGTTCGTACCCCACACGCACCGACCATGAAGGAAGCTTCGCTCTGGACCCTCGGGTATGTGACTCTTGCTCTCACATTCGGCCTGTATGTCTGGATATTCCACGGAGCTCACTTCGCCGGCCAGTACTACGCCGGTTGGGCCACCGAATGGGCCCTGTCGATTGACAACCTGTTCGTCTTTGTCATCATTATCGGTGCCTTCCGGGTCCCACGCGAGTATCAGCAAAAGGCGCTTCTCTCTGGCATCGTCATTGCGCTTATTCTGCGTCTGATTTTTATCCTTGTTGGCGCGGCGATCATCGCCCGTTTCTCCTGGGTGTTCTACATTTTCGGACTCTGGTTGCTTTGGACCGCATACTCACAGGCTCGTTCAGGTGTAGAGAGTCCCGATGAGGGGCCCGAGTCCGAGTACCAAGAGAACGGCTTCACCCGCCTGGTACGAAGAGTTCTCCCGGTCTCGGACGGCTTCAAGGGTCAGCGTTTCCTTTACCGTCACGGCGGAAAGACCTATGTAACGCCACTTCTCTTGTGTGTTATTGCGCTTGGCTCAGCGGATCTGATGTTCGCATTCGACTCGATCCCTGCGATTTTTGGTCTGACACAAGAGCCATACCTGGTGTTCGCGGCCAACGCCTTTGCACTACTGGGGTTGAGGCAGCTTTACTTCCTCATCGATGGACTACTGAGCCGATTGGTCTATTTGCACTACGGACTGGCGATCATTCTCGGGTTCATCGGAGTGAAGCTGATTCTTCACGCAATGCACGAGAACAACCTCTCGTTCCTAAACGGGGGTACAGGATTTAACGTTCCAGACATTGGGATTGGTCTGTCGCTTGGAGTAATTGCAGGAACGATGGCCGTTACAGTTGTGGCTTCGTTGATCTCTAGCAAACGGAAAGGGAATTCAGTCTCTGCTTCTGAGAGTGAAGCGGCCCCAGTAGAAGAAAAGAGCTAGGACATTGCCAGTAGCCTCAAAGACCGAGATGCTTGACACTTCAAGAGGGTTGACTGCCGCGGAGGTCAAGCAACGTCACGAGGCTGGTCAGAGTAATCACATCGACCGCGCCACCTCCCGTCCGGTGAGTGCGATCTTGCGCTCGAACCTCTTCACCGTTTTTAATGCGATTCTGGTCGTCGCCGTAATCGCAGTACTTGCTGTGGGCGACCCACGCGATGCGGTTTTTGGAATCGTCCTGATTCTCAACGCCATAATTGGGATATTCTCTGAACTTCGTTCCAAGCGGGCACTCGACAAGCTTGCAGTTCTTACCGCTCCTGTCACGACAGTTTGGCGCGACGGCAAAGAACAACAGGTTCCAAGTGAGGACCTGGTGGTCGATGACGTAGTTGGACTGACTCTCGGGGAACAGATTCCCGCGGATGGTGAAATCCTGGATTCCCACGGGCTTTCCATCGATGAATCGGCCCTGACTGGTGAGTCGAAGCCCGTGAAGAAAGCTACCGGAGACAAAGTCCTCTCCGGTACATCTGTTGTAGCGGGCTCGGGAACGATGGTTGCCAAAGTGATCGGCGCGGATTCCTGGGCACAGAAAATCACGACCGAGGCAAAGAAGTTCTCCAAGGTACATTCCGAGATTCAGTCCTCCATCGACACCATCCTTAAATGGATCACGCTGATACTGCCGGTGATCGTAATCCTGCTGCTCTGGTCGCAGATTCGGGCCGATGGTGGTGACTGGCGCTCAGCGGTGGTCCTTACCGTTGCGGGAGTTGTCGGAATGATCCCTCAGGGCCTAGTTCTGCTTACCTCAATGAACTTCGGTCTTGCAGCGGCGACCCTCGCTCGCAGAGGCGTTTTGGTTCAAGAACTCCCAGCAGTTGAGATCCTCGCGCGAGTCAACGTGCTGTGTCTCGACAAGACGGGAACCATTACGACAGGGAAGATTCGGGGCCGTGAACTGGTCCAGGCCCCCGAAGCCTCCGAGGGAGGCCCGTCGCTTGGCGAATCGAAGAACGTCCTTAAACTCATGGTTTCTGACGCCACCAATGCCACGTCCGTCGCGGCAATGGAACTGGTTAAAGACGCGCACGCGCCAGATGCGGACGAGGATGACCTACTTCGCTTCAACTCCAGTCGCAAATGGTCGGCGTACTCCGTCCATCCCGAGAGAGGTGATGATTCGGTGCGGACCTGGATGCTTGGGGCCCCGGAAATCCTTCTCGCGGACGGCCACTCAACGAATGCTTGGGCCACAGCTCGGGTAGAGAAAGAATCAGGCAGTGGGCGCCGCACGGTGGTGCTGACATACTCCAGATCGCCTCTCGAGGGAGAGCAGTTACCAGCAGAGCCAATCGCCGCGTTGGTGGTCGTGTTCGAGGAAGACATTCGATCGGACGCCAAGCAGACTCTCGAGTACTTTGAGGACCAGGGTGTCGGTCTCAAGGTAATCTCGGGGGACGCACCTGAGACCGTCGGGGCGATCGCCCGAGAAGTCGGTCTTCGGGGAGCCGATGGCGGCGACCCCCAGGTTGTGGACGCTAGAACTCTTCCGGCGAACGGCAGTCCAGAGTTCGTTGCTATTGCCGAGTCGACTGACGTTTTTGGCCGAGTCACGCCCGATCAGAAACAGGCTCTGGTTGTTGCGTTGCAGGGAGCGGGAAAGACCGTTGCCATGACCGGTGACGGTGTCAATGATGCCTTGGCCCTCAAGACCGCCGATCTTGGCATTGCGATGGGGAATGCAGCTCCCGCAACAAAGACCGTCGCTCGAATCGTTTTGGTCAATGGAGAGTTTTCAACCCTGCCGGGAGTCGTTGCCGAAGGGCGCAGAATCATCGCAAACATGGAGCGAGTTTCATCACTGTTCCTCTCTAAGACAACCTACGCAATCCTGCTCGCAGTCTTAGTCGCGATATTTGGTTGGGCGTACCCGTTCCTACCCAGACACCTCACCTTTATCAGTGCACTTACCATCGGTACTCCTGCCTTTTTCCTCTCACTCGCTCCCAACAAGGCGCTGTATCGCCCGGGATTCTTACGTAGGACCCTGTTGATATCTGTGCCTTCGGGGTTGTTGTTGGGAGCAGCCGCGATAACCACTTACTTGTTGGCTGGCGAGGGCAGTCTGATGGGCCACACGGGCGCAACTATTTCTTTGATGGTGGGTGCCCTCACGCTACTGGTACTCCTATCTCGACCCTTGAACCCATGGAAGTTGTCACTCGTGGCCGCTATGGGATTGGGTGCGGTACTCGGCTTAGCAATTCCGTTCGTTAGGACCTTCTTTGCGCTCGAATGGCCGACGCTGCCGCTCTGGGGCATGATCCTGGGTATCGGAGGGGTGGCCGCCGCCCTTATTGTGGTGGCATACCAAGTGACTGCGAGGTGGAGAGACTAGCCTGCTCTGAGACAGATGGCCGGTCCAGCGGACCGATAACGCGGTTCAACGGGAGCAATTCTGGCAGAGTAGCCGCAGGAGAAAAGGAAGGTCTCTATCATGACTGATCAACTGGATGTCTCTGGACCGCTAGCTTTTTACCGTTATGCCGTTGCAGGAGAGCCGAGAGACAGTTACCCCATTCTGGTTCTAGGACACGCGTTGGGCGTTGATCACACGATGTGGGATCGCGTCCTGCCCCTTCTTCCCTCCGGACTCGAAGTCGTGCTTTGGGACCAGCCCGGACACGGACAGTCCGCTCTCCTCGACCTTCCTTCAAGTCCAGAACAGTCGCAACCTGCTTCTGTTCTCGACACGGCACTGGCCTTGCACCGGGGCCTCGTTGAACTCGGAGTGATTATCGATGGCGCGCCCCGCCCAGTAGTTGCGGGGCTCTCACTCGGCGGAATGGTCTCGCTAGCTTTCGCCCAAAGGTATCCTTCAGACCTCGCTGCCCTCTCAATGCTTAGCTCCGGGGCTGTTCTACTGCCACACGAGGCATGGTTTGAGCGCGCGGAGAGAGTCAGTTCCGATGGTCAGGGATTCTTGGCTGATTCGACAATGGAACGCTGGTTCAGTGAAGGTTTCAGACAGGGCGCAGGAAGCGAAGCCGTGGCGGAGACGCAGAGAATCTTCCTTTCGACAAACCCTGAGGGATACGCCCAGTGCTGCGAACTAATTGCAGGAACCGACCTGCGCGCTGAGACCGCCGGTGTCCAGGTACCGACTCTTCTTGTGGTTGGAGAGAACGACCCAGGAATGACACCCGAACAGGGGGAAGAGCTGTCTCTCGCGTTACCGAACTCCTCGCTCGAAGTGGTCGTCGGCGCGAAGCACATGACTGCCGTGGAACAACCTCAGTTGGTTGCAGACCTGCTAACCAGACTGGTCTCCGACACTAATCAGTGAGCGGACGATGTTGCGGGGCGAGGCACTAGGAGATCGGGAACTCCACATCGAACTCGCTCGCATGCACTCCTATTGTTGGAATCCAGCGGCGCGCTGTGACGTCCTCGATGAGGTCATTGAGCCTGAACGGATCCTCGTCCAGAAGCTTCAGTGCTTCAGCTGAGGTTTCCGCGCGCACTATCAGCATTGCGCCGTCATATGCTGCATCGAGAAGAAATCCGGAGCTAAGCAGTTTACCCCGACTCTCAAGCTCACGGAGATAGGTGCGATGCGCGGGCCGGAAGTCATTAACTAGGTTTCGAAGCTGCTGGTTGTAGCGATACTCGATCACATAAAAAGCCATGGCTACATTATGGGGCAGATTAGTGAGGGAGTGTGAGGGGACCGCCGTGTTCTCCTATCAGGCTAGACGTCTTGTTCGGAGTCAGTACGCCGTGATCGAACACATGTACTATTCCCCCTTCGATTGACTAGACTCGGGGGAGTGAGTGAAGAGTTAATCGTCCGGGGTGCTCGGCAGCACAATCTGAAAAATGTTGATCTGGAACTCCCTCGTGACA
Source organism: Scrofimicrobium sp. (assembly GCA_049291975.1). Classification (GTDB taxonomy): domain Bacteria; phylum Actinomycetota; class Actinomycetes; order Actinomycetales; family Actinomycetaceae; genus Scrofimicrobium. Next base: position 27,356 of record JBATQJ010000139.1, on the reverse strand, counting down.
AGATGATCGTCTTCACGGGACTTTCTGGTTCAGGTAAGTCGTCATTGGCTTTCGACACAATCTTCGCTGAGGGGCAGCGCAGGTACGTCGAGTCCCTTTCCTCGTACGCCCGTCAGTTCCTGGGGCAAATGGATAAGCCCGACGTTGACTTCATTGAGGGACTCTCACCCGCAGTCTCAATCGATCAGAAGTCCACGTCGCGAAATCCTCGCTCTACCGTCGGTACCATCACCGAGGTTCATGACTATTTGCGCCTACTGTTTGCGCGGGCGGGTATTGCCTACTGTCCCATCTGTGGTGAGCAGATCACCGCGCAAACCTCGCAACAGATCGTCGACCGCGTCTCAGCCCTTCCCGAAGGCACCAGGTTCCAGGTCCTCGCACCAGTTGTCCGAGGACGCAAGGGCGAGTACTCCGAGATGTTCTCTGAGCTCCAGGCCAAGGGATACTCTCGTGCGATTGTCGACGGTCAGGCGATCCGACTCGATAACCCACCGCTGCTTGAGAAGAAACTAAAGCACGACATCGATATCGTGATCGACCGACTGGTGGTTAAGGACGATATTCAACGACGTCTCAGCGATTCGGTTGATACCGCGTTACAACTGGCCGACGGTCTTGTCACGATCGATTTGGTTGACCTCGATGAGAAGGACACAAGTCGTCGCAGGCGGTACTCAGAGAAGAGAGCGTGTCCCAACGACCATCCGTTGGCCCTTGATGAGATTGAGCCGCGAACCTTCTCTTTCAATGCCCCGTACGGATCTTGCCCAGAATGTAGCGGACTTGGAGCCAAACAGGAGGTGGACCCGGACCTGATAGTGCCCGATGAAGAGGTTTCCCTTGAAGATGGAGCAATCGTCGTTTGGCGTGGTAACAACAAGTACTATCAGCGACTGTTACAGGGCCTGGCGAAACAACTCGACTTCGACATGGCTACTCCGTGGAAGGACCTGCCCAATGAGGCAAAAGACGCGGTGCTGCATGGCCTAGATCATCAGATACACGTCCGGTACCGCAACCGCTGGGGGCGCGAGAGGTCGTACCACACCGGTTTTGAGGGAGCGATGAGCTTCATCGAGCGCAAGCTCCAAGAGTCGGATTCGACCCTGGTCAAGGATAAACTTCAGTCCTATCTGCGAGAGGTTCCGTGCCCTGCCTGTAAGGGCGCCCGGCTCAAGCCCGAGGTGCTGGCGGTGCGTGTCGGCGGAAAGAACATTGCCGAAGTCTCTGAGGCATCAATCGGTGAGACACGGGAGTTCGTTAGGAACCTCCAACTTACCGGGCGCGAAGCACAGATCGCCAGGCCGATTCTCCAGGAGATCAACGCTCGCCTTAAGTTCCTGGTGGACGTCGGCCTCGATTATTTGACCTTGGCCCGAGCCGCCGGAACCCTGTCCGGGGGAGAGGCGCAGCGAATCCGTTTGGCCACTCAGATAGGGTCTGGCCTAGTGGGCGTTCTTTACGTCCTAGATGAGCCCTCCATCGGTCTTCACCAGCGGGACAATCGTCGACTAATTGGCACTCTTGAGCATCTTCGTGATCTCGGAAACACCCTGATTGTTGTTGAGCATGACGAAGAGACCATGGAAGCTGCCGACTGGGTCGTTGACATCGGTCCAGGCGCGGGTGAAAGCGGCGGTCACGTCGTCTATTCGGGAGCCCTGCCCGGGCTACTGAAGACGAAAGAGTCTGTCACCGGACAGTATCTTTCCGGTAAGCGTCGCATTGAAATCCCCGAAGAACGTAGAGCTATAGACGAAGATCGTATGATCACCGTCAAAGGCGCACGGGAGAACAACCTGCAGGACATAACGGTTGATTTCCCGAAGGGTGTTTTGACAGCGGTCACCGGAGTCTCGGGGTCTGGAAAATCGACTTTGGTCAACCAAATTCTTTATCGCTCCCTGGCAAATCGCCTGAACAAGGCGAGACAGGTTCCGGGACGTCACCGGTCAATCACCGGAACAGATGATCTCGACAAGATTGTTCATGTCGATCAGTCACCTATTGGTCGAACCCCTAGGTCGAACCCCGCAACGTATACCGGCCTGTGGGACCACATTAGGAACCTGTTCGCAGACACCACCGAGGCCAAGGTTCGCGGATACGGTCCAGGACGGTTTTCGTTCAACGTCAAGGGCGGTCGCTGTGAAGCTTGCAAGGGCGACGGAACCATCAAGATCGAGATGAACTTCCTTCCTGATGTTTATGTTCCCTGTGAGGTTTGCGAAGGCAGCCGCTACAACCGCGACACCCTCGAAATCCTCTATCGAGGAAAGTCGGTCGCCGATTTGCTGAACATGCCAATCTCTGAGGCTGCGGAGTTCTTCCAGGCCATCCCTCGTATCGCGAGACATCTCAACACGCTGGTTGAAGTGGGCCTGGGCTACGTGAGGCTGGGGCAGTCCGCGACGACGCTTTCTGGGGGAGAGGCGCAACGGGTGAAACTCGCCTCAGAGCTGCACCGTCGTTCAAATGGGCGAACGGTATACGTGCTTGACGAGCCGACTACCGGACTGCATTTCGAGGACATTCGCAAGCTGCTTCTGGTGCTTCAAGGCCTGGTGGATAAGGGCAACACTGTTATCGTCATCGAGCACAACCTGGACGTCATCAAGAGCGCGGACTGGGTTATTGACATGGGTCCCGGCGGCGGGTCAAACGGTGGCCGTGTTATTGCCGAGGGATCACCGGAGCAAGTCGCCCAAGTAGAAGGGTCCTACACCGGGGAGTACCTGGCGCAGGTCCTGAGGTAACCACTGAACCTAAAGCGGCTCGATGGTTACCTCTTACCCTGTTCCTCCGATTCGCCGTCGTGTGGCTGGGCTATCCCGTTGACCGAAGCTCCGGTACGGGACAGTTCCTCGTCACTCAATTCGTAGAGCCCGTCGATATAGTCTTCAAAATCTGCCAGGACCTTATGTCGCTTCAGCTTAAGCGACGGGGTGAGATAGCCGTTTTCGACGGTGAAGTCCATGTTAAGGATTCTGTATCTGCGGATGGACTCCGCACGCGACACCTGCGCGTTTGCTTTCTCTATGGCCCTCTCAAGAGACTCGCGAACCTCGGGAAGCTCTGCGGCCCTGTTCGTTGGAACCAGGCGTAAGCCCTTGTTACGGAGCCAAGCCGGGAGCATTTCCGGGTCGAGAGTAATGATTGCGCCGATGTATGGGCGACCGTCTCCAACGACCACGACCTGACTGATCAGGGGGTGAGTAGACAGGGCGTCCTGGAGGATTTCGGGCGAGACGTTCTTTCCGCCCGCCGTGACGATGAGTTCCTTCTTTCGCCCGGTAATCTTAAGCCGTCCCTCATCGTCGATGGACGCAAGGTCACCGGTGTGGAACCAGCCGTCCTGGAAGGTTTCCGCAGTCTCTTCGGGAAGATTGTGATAACCCGCACTAACGGAGATTCCCTGCAGAAGCAACTCACCGTCAGGGGCAAGCTTCATCGCATTTCCCGGCCAAAGATAACCAACGGAGTCCGGCGGATAGTCGGAGGGAAGTTCGACCGTGATTGGTCCGGTGGTCTCAGAGAGACCGTAACCCTGAAGAAGGATGATGCCGATTCCTCGGTAAAAGTTAGCTAGATCAACCGATAGTGGCGCACCACCACAAATGATTGTGTGAAGGTTGGGTCCAAGAATCTTACGAATTTTTCGCAGGACGAGGGCGTCTGCCATCCGGTGCTGTGCCCGAAGGGCCATCGTGGGACCATCCGAGGTCCTCGGACTGAAGTTCGTTTCCGGCCTTCCGGGGTGGGGAATGGGAGCCTTCGCTGACTCACCGGGACGAGGGTAAGCCGTCGATTCTGACATCATTCGTGACTTATTGGCTGACCAGGCAAAAATTCGTTTCTTTACGCCCCGACCTGCCTGTTGCGAAGCAGTGTTGTAGACCTTCTCAAGCACGCGTGGAACGGCCAGCATCATGGTTGGCTCAAAGGTCTCAATATCGTTGATCAGGTGCTTGATGTCCGGGCAGAAGCCAAGTCGGCCCTCGCCGATAAGGATCGCTATCATCACGAATCTGGCGAGTACGTGAGCAACCGGCAGGAACAGAAGGGTCCTTGATTTCCGGTCGTTGATTAGACCGGGAAGGATGTCGTAGGCCTGAAGGGTCCCCTCCACGAAGTTTCCGTGTGTTAGCACCACGCCCTTCGGATTTCCAGTGGTGCCGGAGGTGTAGATGATCGTAGCAATGTCGCTCAGGTTCACCTGGTCACGAAGTTCGTCGACAGTCTCGGGAAGCACCGGAGCTCCCGCGTCAATCAGTAACCGTTCGGCACCACGATCCAGTGAGAGAATTTCTCTCACCTCGGCTGACTTGACCGAGTTCACCAGGTCTGCCTGTTGCGCGGTCTGGGTCACCACAATGGAGACACCTGCGTCGGCGAGAATATGCTCGATCTGGGACGAGGAGTCACTCTCGTAGATAGGTACCGTTATGGCTCCTAGAGACAGCGCGGCAACGTCGAATGCTGCCCACTCATACGAGGTCGCGGCGAGGATTGCCATTCGGTCACCGGGGCGAAGTCCCATCCCGTACAGGCCCCGCGCGAGATCCTCGATGTACGAGGTGAACTCTTCAGACCGTATCTGTTGCCACTCTCCGGAAACTCTACGTTCAGCAACTACCTGGTTCGGGTCTCTGACCGCGCGGTCAAAAATGAGTCCGGGAATGCTGAGGTCGGGGCTTACTCGAATAACCGCGGGGTTTTCCCACGCCCCATCCTTGCGCTGGTGCATCGGGTGGTCCTTCATCCTAGAAGTGCAGACCGGTACACTCTATCGCTCGATCAACGAAAGGACACTTTCGGCCCAGGGCTTCGTTACTTCGCAGACACGTCCTGACCGGAGCCGGCATACAGTGCCTCGACCTCATCCGCATAGTCGCGAAGAACCTGATTACGACGGAGTTTCAGCGATGGGGTGAGATAGCCGTTCTCCACGGTGAACGAAGCATTCAAGATGCTGAACTTTCGGATCGATTCGGCTCTTGAGACGTTGCTATTTGCCCTCTTTATTGCCTTCTTCAGTGAGTCACGTACCTCGGGAAGGTCCGCCGCTGTGACGGGGTCGACGACCGGCAATCCCTTGTTCTCAAGCCAGATCGGAACCATCTCGGGATCAACGGTGATGAGGGCACTTATGAACGGCTTCGCATCACCGACAGCGATGACGTGACCAATAAGAGGATGGGTGGAGAGACGATCCTCCAGGGCTTCCGGGGAAACATTCTTGCCGCCAGCAGTGACAATGATTCCCTTTTTGCGCCCGGTGATACTGAGCTGGCCATGCTCATCAAGGGAGCCAATATCACCGGTGCGGAACCAGCCATCGGAGAAGACCTCTGCCGTTTCATCCGGCAGATTATGGTAACCGGGGAAGACAGAAACGCCGCGGAGCAGAACTTCGCCATCCTCCTCATCAACTCGAACCTCGTTTCCCGGCAGAACCGGGCCGACTGTTCCGGCAGGGGTGTAGTTGGGTCTCTGGACAGTAATTGGCCCCGTAGACTCGGAAAGTCCGTACCCGACCATCAACGTCAGACCCAGACCGCGATAGAACGCTGCGAGATCAGAGGCCAGAGGAGCCCCTCCCGAGACGATGTATTTCAGATTGGGACCTAGAATCTTCTTTACCTTCTTGAGGACCAGGGCGTCGGCCACGGTGTACTTGAGGCCGGACATCGCCTTAACTCCGTTCTCGACGGCAGCGCCGTTTGACTTCGCGACCGAGGCGGACCAACTGAAGATCTTTGATTTAGCGCCGCCGCCAGCTTTTGCATGGGCCGCGTTATAGACCTTCTCAAGTACTCGCGGCACTACCAGGAGCAGACTCGGTTGGAACGACCCGATGTCGCCAACCAGGTTCGAAGTGTCCGGAGAAAAGCCAACACGACCCCCGCCGGAGGCCAGCGCATGCATGACGAAACGCGCCAGGACGTGAGCCAAGGGGAGGAACAGGAGAATCCGCGTGTTCGGATCATGGGCCAAATCGAACAGCTCCATGTGAATGGAGACGGTGGTGCCTACGAAGTTCCTGTGAGTCAGCTCGACGCCCTTTGGAACTCCCGTCGTTCCCGAGGTGTAGATGACTGTTGCCAGATCATCAATGCGCATCCGGTCCTGGCGGTCCGTAACCGTAATCGGAGCGACATAGCGCGCGGCAGCCTGTAACTCACGCTCGCCGCCACGATCCATCGAGACAATGGCACGTAGCCCCGCTGTCTTTGTGGACTCGACAAGGTCGGCTTGCTGCGCGGTGTCCGTTATCGCCAAGACAATCTTTGCGTCTTCAAGAATGTGGTGGATTTGCTTCACCGAGTCGGACTCGTAGATGGGGACCGTAATCGCCCCGATGGATAAGATCGCTAGATCCAAGACCATCCAGCGATATGAGTTTGCCGCAAGCAATGCGACCGATTCGCCGGCTTCGACTCCCATGCCGATGAGTCCGCGAGCGTACACCTCAACTTCAGCGAGGAACTCTTCGATCGTGACGGGACGCCACCCACCGATTTCGCTTCTTCTCTCGGCAACAATGCTGCCGGGGCGGACACTTGCCCGATACTCGTACAGCCCAGGAATCGTCATCCGTTCATCCAGTGGAGCAATGTATTGAAGCTGATCATCGGTCAGCTCGGGCAGTCCCGCTAGTTCGCTCAGAGTTGCGTCGGTGGCTTCCATTAGTCCTCATTCGAGTAATTGGCATAAGTCCTTGGTCCCTTATCCTACAAACTTTGAAAGACAATTCCGGAAGTTTGCTGATGAACCTGCGCGTCATCCATCACAGGATCGTCTTGCTCGGGCGGCCTTTCGGTGACGGGCGGGCGTTAAGATTGTCCGAGTAACAGGTGGGGAGGAGCTGAGTTGGACGTGAGTGTAGGCAAAGCCGGTCCCTATCCGGGCCCGCCCTGGCGTCCTGCGACCGCGGACATTCCCAAGGCGCCAGGAGTCTATCGCTTTCGGGATGAGCAGGGGCGCGTAATATACGTGGGCAAAGCGAAGAACCTTCGTGCGCGCCTGACCAACTACTTCCAAGACCCGGCGGTACTTCACCCGCGCACCGCGCAGATGGTCGGGCAGGCATGTTCCGTTCAATGGACGGTCGTCGGAAGCGAGTCCGAGGCACTAACGCTTGAGTTCCAATGGATTAAGCAGTTCGATCCGCGCTTCAACGTAATGTACCGCGACGACAAGTCATACCCCTACCTCTCGGTGAGTATGGGAGAGGAGTTTCCTCGTGTTGCGATTTCCCGCGATGGGCGAAAACCCGGTACGCGCTACTTCGGCCCATATACAAAGGTCTGGGCGATTCGGGAGACAATTGATCTTTTGCTCCCGGCGTTTCCCGTCCGCTCCTGCAGTGCGGGAGTTTTCAGGCGAGCAGAAGCGCAGGGAAGGCCGTGCCTACTGGGCTACATCGATCGCTGTAGCGCGCCGTGCGTCGGGAGAATTAGCGCTGCTGACCATCGTGAACTAGCCGAGAATCTGTGTAGATTCATGGACGGGGACACCACCAGGTTCACCGACCAGCTTGAGGCACAGATGCGAGAAGCCTCCGCCAACTTCGAGTTCGAGGTAGCCGCGAAGAGGCGCGATGAGTTGGACGCCCTGTCCAAAGTCCAGGAGAAGAACATCCTGGTCATGGATCCGGATGTGAATGCGGATCTCTTTGCCATGGCTGCCGACGATCTGAACGCGTCCGTTCAGGCTTTTTTCGTCCGCGGGGGACGCATCAGAGGAACAAGAGGATGGGTAATCGACCGAGTTGATGACCGCTCAGAGAGCGAACTGATGCATGACTTACTGGAACAGGTTTACGTGGACAGGGCAGGACTGGGACAGGCGCGCAGGTCCGTCGCTCCGACCTCGGTGGACGACGTGGCGCACCTACCGGTCGATGCGATTCCGGGGCAGATTCTCGTTTCAGTCGAGCCCTCAGAGGGTGGCTCTCTAAGGGAAGTAGTTCGTGAACTGGCCGGTAGGAAGGTGCACATCAGAGTTCCAAAGCGTGGCCAGAAGGCCCAGCTCATGGAGACGGTGTTCACGAACGCGAAAGATGCCCTCCGGCTACACAAGACGAGTCGCGCAGGCGACCTCACCCAACGCGCGTTGGCACTTGAGGGTCTGCAGGAGGCCCTGGGACTCGAGAATGCCCCCCTGCGGATTGAGTGCTTCGATATTTCCCACACCGGCGGCGAACACAAGGTGGCATCGATGGTGGTGTTCGAGGACGGGATCCCTCGTAAGAACGCGTACCGAACATTCACGATCCGCGGTGAAGAGGGAGCGGCTGAAGACGATACCGCCGCTATGGGAGAGGTGCTTCGCCGCAGGTTCAAGCGGATGGGCAGGGAGCGGGCGGCGCGTGAGGGGGAACAGGATTGGGAAACCATCGGCTCCGGCAAATGGGTCGAGGAGCTGGAAGAGGACGGATCGGACGAATTTGAGCTGGTCTCGGGTGAGGTATCAGCCGAATCGGGCAAACCGAGGAGATTCGCTTACGATCCTGAACTGGTAGTCGTCGATGGCGGACTGGCTCAGGTAAACGCAGCGCGGCAAGCTCTTCTCGATGTTGGTGTGAATCTTCCCGTGGTTGGGCTGGCGAAACGATTGGAAGAGGTCTGGGTGCCCGGTGGTGCCTATCCGGTGATTCTCCCGCGGACCTCACCCGCCCTGTATCTGTTACAGCATCTGCGCGATGAGTCTCACCGATTTGCGATAACGAAGCATCGCAAGAAACGCCAGGGTGCGATGACCCGATCCATTCTTGACGAGGTTCCAGGGCTTGGTCCCGCGCGACAGCGCGCGCTCCTAAAGCATTTCGGATCGGTCAAACGCATCCGGGAGGCCGAGGTGACCGAGCTTACCGAGGTCGCTGGAGTTGGTCCCTCGTTGGCGACTGCGATATCCGAGCATCTGAGTCCGCAGATTCCGGCTGTTTCGAAGGCTTCGCAGAACTCAATACCTACAGAACCCGTCTAGATGGCATGCTTGTCGTATGACTGAAGCGGAGTTCAACGGAATGCAGGATCCGCTTACCGCGCCACACGGAATCCCGGCACTTGAGCTTTCAGGTGCCGCCCACTTCAAGATGGACACGCAGGCGAGCCCGAACGAGATCCTCATAATTACTGGACGCTCTGGTGCAGGGCGGTCGCACGCCGCAAACGCGCTGGAGGACCTCGACTGGTACGTTGTGGACAATCTTCCGCCGGCGATGCTCCACACGCTAGCTGGAATGATGACGACTCAGGGCGAAGGAGTGCACAGGCTCGCCGCAGTGGTCGATGTTCGAGGCCGCGAGTTCTTCAGGTCACTTGAGGGAACTTTGGATGAACTGCATGAACAGGGCGTCCCATACCGGATCATCTACCTGGAAGCCGACGATGACGAATTGGTGCGCCGGTTCGAGGCCAATCGTCGGCCGCACCCGCTTCAGGGAAACGGTACCCTGATTGAGGGTCTTCGAGCTGAGACCGAGTTGCTGGCCCCGCTACGGCTGCGGGCGGACGAGATTATCGACACGACCGGGATGTCTGTACACGACCTCGCCAGGCACATGCGAAACACGATTGCAGGGGCGGAAGATGCCCCGGTACAGGTTTCGATTATGTCCTTTGGGTTCAAGCACGGGCTACCCCTGGATGCCGATCATGTCCTCGACGTTCGTTTCGTGCAAAATCCGTATTGGGTGGATGAGCTTCGACGTCTTACAGGGCGTGACCAGCCGGTGTCTTCCTATGTGATGGCACAAGAGGGAGTCGAGGCGTTTACGGACACATACGCCGACCTGATTCTCAGCACTCTGCCGGGCTACGCGAAAGAACTAAAGCCCTATGTAACGGTTGCGGTTGGGTGTACCGGGGGCAGGCACCGCTCCGTTGCGGTGGCCGAGCGGATCGCCTCAAGGATGCGACATGCCGGAGCCCAAGTTCATGTCATTCATCGAGATATGGGGCGTAAGTGAACAGTTTGCTGAGACATGGTGGCGGCGGTGAAGAAGCTCTCAAGGTTGTCGCATTTGGCGGTGGCCATGGCCTATCGGCGACGCTACGCGCACTGAGACACATAACGCACAGCCTCACCGCGGTGGTCACCGTCGCAGACGACGGTGGTTCATCCGGGAGGATCCGTCAGGAGGCAACGGTATTGCCGCCCGGGGACCTTCGGAAGGCCCTCGTTGCGCTTTGCGATGAGTCTGAGTGGGGGCTAACGTGGCGCGACCTTATGCAGCAGCGATTCAACACGAAGGGTCCTCTGGACGATCACTCGCTGGGTAATTTGCTCATCCTCGGAATGTGGCAGATGTTCGACGACCCGGTCGCTGGGCTCGACGGCGTGGCACGACTACTTGATTCCCACGGGCGCGTCCTGCCTATGAGCCTAGAACCACTAAGGATTTCCGCGACCGTCGAACGTGAGGGTGTTCGGGAAGTAATACAGGGCCAAGCATCCGTCGCCGTGGCAGGAGGCGAAATCAGTGACCTTCGAGTTGAGCCCAAAGACGCTCCCGTCCCCCCGGACGCGGTCCAGGCGATTGCCGAAGCGGACTGGGTTGTCCTAGGGCCAGGATCCTGGTACACCTCGGTAATTCCTCACCTTATGATCGATGACCTAAGAAGGGCTATTGTCACTACAGAGGCACACCGAGCGCTGGTGTTGAACCTTTCGCTGCAGGAGTCTGAAACAACACGCATGAGTTCGGGGGACCTAGTAAGAGCCGTCCGTGACGCAGCACCCGATCTGAAGCTCGATATTATCGTTGCTGACCCGACCTCGGTGGATGACGTGGACGACCTAATGGAAGTTGGCGCAGAGCTCGGAGCTCGTGTGTTATTACGCCAGGTTCGGTCGGCTGATGACCACTCGGTACACGACCCGCTGCGCCTCGCAGCTGCTCTCCGAGACGGTTTTGATGGTTATCTAGGTGAGGTTGGACAGACAGAGACCTGGTTGGCGTAACCTAGATCGACCGAAGTGCCCGTAGAAGTCGGAGATGCGAAGTTGTCCTTAACCGCTGAACTCAAGAATGAGATCGCAATACAGAACCCAACCTCAGTTTCGGAGGCCAGAGCCGAATGCTCCGTGCTTCTACGATTCGCCGGGGGTCTGCACGTGGTCGGCGGGCGCATTCTCATAGAAGCAGAGGTCGACACAGAACTCGTTGCGAAACGACTCCAGGCATTCCTCGAACGCCTTTACCGCGTCGAATGTCAGGTCATAATCGTTTCCGGAGGGGCGCTACGTAAAGGCAACCGATACGTGGTTCGGGTTGTAAAGGACTCTGATCGTCTGGCTCGAAGCACTGGATTGATTGACTCTGCTGGACGACCGGTTCGTGGGCTTCCCACTAGCATCGTTGGCGCGGGGAAGGGTGAAGCTGCGGCTGCCTGGAGGGGGGCATTCCTCGCCCGTGGATCGCTGGTTGAGCCAGGCCGTTCATCCACACTAGAGGTCACCTGTCCAGGACCCGAATCAGCACTGGCGATGGTTGGTTGTGCGAGGCGTCTCGGTGCCACAGCCAAAGGGCGGGATGTCCGGGGTACCTCTCGGGTGACGGTCCGTGATACCGACGCAATAGCTACACTTCTTGAAGCGCTGGGTGCACCCAAGACATTTGCACGGTGGCAGGAGCAACGAGAGAAGCGTGAGGCGCGGGGGAGCGCCAACCGTCTCGCCAACTTCGATGATGCAAACCTCAGAAGGTCCGCGCGGGCTGCGGTTGCAGCTGGGGCAAAGGTTGAGCGGGCATTTGAGATCCTGGGCGACGATGTTCCAGACCATTTGCTTCAAGCCGGCAGACTACGACTTCAATACAAGGAGGACTCGCTGGAGGAACTTGGCCAGAAGTCGGATCCGCCACTGACGAAAGACGCCGTCGCGGGTCGAATTCGTCGTTTACTGGCACTCGCTGACAAGGTCGCCGAGGAAAGGGGAGTCCCTGCCACTGAGGCGGCAATCACACCGGAAATGCTAGAGGACGAGTGAACGCAGCTCTGTGCCACTTTCGGCACTTGAGTTAGGTCAAAGGGCTGGTGCGACCGAGGCACTAACGGTGTAAATTAGATGGTGCCTCGCCGCGAGAGAGCGGCAGACACGAGCATAGTTCGTGTGGACCACAACCGAAGTGCCTAAGGCACATCAGGAGGATATAGTGACCATTCGCGTAGGCATCAACGGCTTCGGCCGTATTGGCCGTAACTTCTACCGTGCCGCTATGGAGCAGGGTGCGGACATCGAGATCGTTGCAGTGAACGATCTGACTGACCCGAAGACCCTGGCCCACCTGCTCAAGCACGATTCCGTGCTTGGCAACCTGGATGCTGAGGTCACCTATGATGACGACTCCATCACGGTCAATGGTCACGATGTGAAGGTGTACGCAGAGCGTGATCCTAAGAACATCCCGTGGAGCGACAACAACGTTGACATCGTCATCGAGTCGACCGGCTTCTTCACCGATGGTGAGAAGGCGAAGGCACACCTTGAGGGTGGCGCCAAGAAGGTTCTGATCTCTGCTCCTGGCAAGAACGTCGATGGAACATTCGTCGTTGGTGTCAATGAGAAGGATTACAACCCGGAGACCGACAACATCATCTCCAACGCCTCTTGCACCACCAACTGCCTCGCACCACTAGCCAAGGTACTGAACGACACCTTCGGCATTGAGCGTGGCCTAATGACCACCATTCACGCATACACCGGTGACCAGCGTCTGCTCGATGCTCCTCACTCGGATCTGCGTCGTGCTCGCGCCGCAGCGCTGAACATTGTCCCCACCTCAACCGGTGCAGCCAAGGCTGTAGCGCTGGTGCTCCCCGAGTTGGCCGGCAAGATGGACGGCTATGCGCTACGCGTTCCCGTTCCGACAGGCTCCGTCACCGACCTGAGCTTCGTTTCCTCGAAGCCGGTTACGGTTGAGGAAGTAAACGCAGCTGTTAAGGCCGCAGCCGAGGGTCCGATGAAGGGTGTCCTGAAGTACTCGGAAGAGCCCCTTGTCTCCAAGGACATCGAGGGTGATCCGGCGTCCTCGATCTTCGACGCTGGCCTGACCAAGGTCATCGATGATGAGGTCAAGGTTGTTTCGTGGTACGACAACGAATGGGGTTACTCGAACCGCCTTGTTGACCTGACCGTCTACGTTGGCGAGCAACTCTAGTCTTTTGACTAATCAGTAGTTTGGCGCCCGTGCATGCAGTCTTGTGTGCGCGGGCGCCGCTACATGAACCACTAGTTTCCATTCCCGAGCAGAAAGCAATCCCTGTGCTGAGAACCATTGACTCCCTGGGCGATCTAAAAGGAAAGCGGGTTCTGGTCCGCTCTGACTTCAATGTTCCCCTAAAAGACGGCGTAATCACCGATGACGGTCGTATTCGCGCCGCACTTCCCACTCTCAAGCGTCTCACCGATGCCGGCGCTGCCGTTATCGTGGCCGCTCACCTTGGCCGCCCTGGCGGAGCGGTTAACCCCGACTATTCTCTGGCTCCGATTGCCAAGCGACTCAGCGAGCTTCTAGGACAGGATGTGGTCCTCGCTGAGGATGTAACGGGTGATTCCGCCAAGGCTGTGGCCGCAGCTGTTCAGCCGGGTCAGGTCGCGCTTCTTGAAAACGTTCGTTTCGATCCTCGCGAAACCTCAAAGGTGGACGAGGAAAGGCAAGAACTGGCCAAGGAATACGCCGCACTTGCCGATGCCTACGTCTCGGATGGTTTTGGTGTGGTTCACCGCAAGCAGGCTTCAACCTATGACATTGCCCAAATCCTTCCGTCCGCTGCTGGCGAGTTGGTATTCAAAGAGATCGACTCCCTTTCGAAGGCGACTGGCAACCCGGCTCGCCCGTACGTCGTCATCCTTGGCGGTTCGAAAGTTTCTGACAAGCTGGGAGTAATCGCAAACCTTCTTACCAAGGCTGATGCCCTACTTATCGGTGGCGGAATGGCCTTCACCTTCCTCAAGGCTCAAGGGTATGAGGTTGGGAAGTCGCTACTTGAGGAAGACCAGTTGGACACCGTGCGCGGCTACCTTGAAACTGCGGAGAAGAACGGCGTAGATCTGGTTCTTCCGGTTGATGTCGTCGTGGCTCCTGAGTTCGCCCCTGACGCACCCGCGACGGTTGTCAGCGTTGCAGACATTCCTGCCGATGAAATGGGCCTTGATATTGGCCCCGACACTGCTGAGCTGTTCAGCAAGTACATCCTCGACGCGAAGACTGTGGCCTGGAACGGGCCCATGGGCGTTTTCGAGTTTGAGGCGTTTGCAAACGGTACTAAGGCAGTGGCTGGGGCCTTGTCAAAGACCGGAGCTTTCACCGTCGTTGGTGGCGGCGACTCGGCCGCGGCAGTACGCATCCTCGGATTCGACGAGGACACTTTCTCTCATATTTCAACCGGCGGTGGCGCCTCCCTCGAACTCCTTGAGGGCAAGGTTCTACCCGGCATCGCAGTTCTGGAGGACTAGGAAAATGGCACGTACACCCCTAATCGCTGGCAACTGGAAGATGAACATGGACCACGTCCAGGCCGTCTCCCTCGTCAACAAGCTGGCAACCGAACTCGATGACCGTCGGTTTGACTACGCGGCAACCGAAGTCGTCGTAATTCCACCGTTCACGGACTTGCGTTCCGTTCAGACCGTGATCGACGGCGACAATCTCCAGATTCAACTTGGCGCGCAGGACGTCTCACTGTTTGATTCCGGGGCATACACGGGCGAGGTCTCCGCAACCATGCTCCAGAAGCTGGGTGTGAACTACGTCGTGGTCGGTCACTCTGAACGACGTGAATACCATGATGAGTCAGATGACCTAGTCGGTCAGAAGAGCAAGGTCGTCCTTGAGGCGGGAATGCTGCCCATCATCTGCTGCGGTGAGGTGCTTGAAGTCCGAAAGGCGGGCAAGCACGTTGACCACGTTGTCTCACAGCTGAAGGGTGCCTTCCAGGGATACACGAAGGAAGACGCCGCGAAGGTAGTCGTAGCCTACGAGCCCGTCTGGGCGATCGGTACCGGCGAGGTTGCAACCCCGGCCGATGCGGAGGAAGTCTCTAAGGCAATTCGTGAACTTCTGGCGGAGATGTTTGACCAGGAGACTGCTGACGCAATCCGGATCCTCTACGGTGGTTCGGTGAAGTCGGGCAACGTCAAGGAGATCATGGCGCAGCCGAACGTTGACGGAGCGCTGGTCGGTGGTGCATCTCTGGACGCTGACGAGTTCGCTAAAATCTGCGACTTCAACAACTAGGACGTCACGA
Organism: Scrofimicrobium sp.; assembly: GCA_049291975.1. GTDB lineage: Bacteria > Actinomycetota > Actinomycetes > Actinomycetales > Actinomycetaceae > Scrofimicrobium. Next base: position 12,096 of record JBATQJ010000139.1, on the reverse strand, counting down.
CTTAGTTCCAGAAGACCGGGTTTCTGGGTGATCTCACACTCAATGAGTGAGCGTCACGTGGGGGACCCGATCTTCTGACCTGTAAGGTTGACCAGTAACGTCGCGCAAGCGAGAACGGATGGCTCTGAGGAGGAGCCGGATTGGACGGAAACTAGTGGTAGCTGTACGGATTGCGATGATCACCATCATCGTTATCGCCAGCCTGCTTCTGATCCTCACTGTGCTTATGCATAAGGGGCGAGGCGGGGGACTTTCCGATATGTTCGGCGGCGGCATTTCGTCGACAGCCGGTTCGTCCGGAGTTGCGGAGAAGAACCTGAATCGAATCACAGTTGGTGTTCTGGTTTTCTGGACGCTTGCGATCATCGCCTACGGCCTAATGATTAGGTTTGGCTTCTAGACACTAAGCGGCGAGCTCTAAGAACTGAGCATGCAGAAGGGCTCCCATTCCGAAATCGGAACGGGAGCCCTTCTGCGTATCGTCAAAGACTGTGTACTTCTGTCTCCTGACCTACTTGTTTATGGCGATCGCTTCCTTTGCCGCTTCAACGACCGCTTCAGTGGTAATGCCGAACTGCTTGAAGAGTTCCTCTGCGGCTCCGGGAGCACCGAAGGATTCGATAGAAACTGAGCGACCCTTGGATCCGACGTATGGAAGCCAGGGGAGGGCCAATCCGGCCTCGACAGAGACTCGGGCCGTCACGTTTGACGGCAAGGCCGACTCCTTGTACTCATCATCCTGAGCATCGAACCATTCCATGCACGGCATCGAGACAACTCGGACATTCGTGCCCTCGGCAGTCAACTCATCGGCCGCGGCCAGAGCTAGTTGCAGTTCAGAACCTGATGCCAACAGGATGACATCGGCCGTAGCATCACAATCTCTGATGACGTATCCGCCGCTCAAAACACCGTCGGCAGAGGCGAGTCCCGTAGCAGGTCCTCGTCCGGGGTTGGGCAGATTCTGACGGGTCAGAATGAGGCCCGCGGGCCCAGCATTCTGCAGAATACCTTTCCAGGCGTAAGTGGTCTCATCTGCGTCACCGGGACGGACGATTGCGAGGTTCGGGATCGCCCGGTAGGCGGTCAGGTGTTCCACCGGCTGGTGCGTCGGCCCGTCCTCGCCCACACCGATCGAATCGTGCGTCCACACGTAGGTGACGGGAAGGTTCATCAGTGCGGCAAGACGAACGGCACCACGCATGTAGTCAGCGAAGACAAAGAACGTTGCTCCGTATACGCGGGTGAGACGGTCGGTAGCGATTCCATTCATGACGCCACCCATGCCGTGCTCACGAACACCGAAGTGCAGGTTACGTCCGAAGACGTTCCCCGTGAACTCCTTCGAAGAGCGCTCAGCTGGGAAGAAGGAGGCCTCGCCCTTAACTATGGTGTTGTTGGAGCCCGCGAGGTCAGCTGATCCGCCCCAGAACTCGGGCATTACCGCCGCAATGGCATTGATAACCGTCCCTGAGGCAGCCCGGGTCGCGATAGCCTTTCCGGGCTCGAACGAGGGGAGCGCGGCATCGAAATCGGCAGGGAGCTCACCCGAGCGGATGCGGTTCAGTAGCTCAACTCCTTCGGGGTTGGCCTCCGCCCAAACCCGAAGCGCCTCATCCCAGGCCCTAATTTCCACCGCGGTCCGCTCCGCGACCTGTCCGCGCGTGTATTCGATTAGTTCATCTGGGACATCAAACATTTCTTCGGGATCCGCACCGACAGCTTCCTTCAATCCTTTGAGCGCCTCGGGGCCAAGCTTGGAGCCGTGGATACCACCCGTGTTCTGTTTGATGGGAGTAGGCCAGCCGATAATGGTCGAAAGAACGATTAGCGACGGCTTAGAGCGCTCGTCCAGGGCATTATCGATTGCGTTGCTAAGGGCCTCTACGTCTTCGACGTAGTCACCGTCTGACTTTCGCCACTCGACATGCTGAACATCCCAGCCATAGGCCTCGAAGCGCTTGGCGACATCCTCGTTGAAGGCGATCGAGGTATCATCCTCGATACTGATGCGGTTATCGTCGTAGATAGCAATCAGGTTTCCAAGTTCCTGAGTGCCGGCAAGAGAGGCGGCCTCAGAGGTCACTCCCTCTTGCATGCAACCGTCACCAAGAATGGTGTAAACGTTGTGGTCCCAGGGTGATTCACCCAACGCGGTTTTCGGGTCAAAGATTCCATGTTCACGGCGGGAGGCCATCGCCATACCAACCGCCGCGGCAAAACCCGAGCCGAGGGGGCCTGTTGTGACTTCAATGCCATCGGTATGCCCGTATTCGGGGTGGCCAGGAGTCTTGGAACCCAGGTGGCGGAAGCCCTTGATGTCATCTAGTTCAAGCCCAACACCCGACATGTAGAGCTGGATGTACTGCAGTGCAGAAGCGTGACCTGCCGAAAGGACAAAACGATCACGGCCTAGCCACTGGGGATCACTCGGATCAAAGCGAAGGAAGCGCTGATATAGCAGGTATGCTGCAGTCGCAAGAGAGATTGGTGTTCCGGGGTGTCCCGACCCGGCGTTTTCTACGGCATCAGCCGCAAGTACCTTCGCCGTGTTGACGGCTTGCTGATCCTTTTCGTCCCATTTGAAAGACATGAAGTCCTACCGCTTTCGTCTCAGTAATATGTCCCTGTAAAGCTTATCTTTGACCGCCGGTCTTCGACGACTTGGACCACGGGCGAAGAACGGATTTGCCTCCCAATTTGATTGTCGGGGACGGGGACACATGACTGCTGGGGTTGCTCGCCGAGAGTATCGCGAGGTCGAGTGGTATCTCAGTGACCTCAGTGTTGCCAAGGGAGCCTCCCCTAACACCCTGAGCAACTATGCTCGGGACCTGAACCGATACGGTGAGTTCGTCGTAGAGGCACAGAAGTGTGGAGCGGACGCGGCTCCCGATTGGACGCAGATCGATTCGGGCCAGATCGAATCGTTCCTCACCCATCTGGGTACCGGGAATGAGGCGCATCCGCCGTTGGCGCCCTCTTCGATAAGCAGGTCCCTGTCGGCCGTGAAGTCCTTCCACAAATGGTTGTTGCGCGAAGGAATCACCAGTGAGAATCCGGCCGCAACGCTTAAGAGCCCCAAGCGCTCAATGCCTCTCCCTAAGGCACTGTCGGTCGAGGAGGTGGGGCGGCTCCTCGATGCGGTTTCAAATCCTGACGATGTGGCCCTGCTTCGAGACTCAGCTTTACTTGAGTTCCTGTACGCCAGTGGGGCCCGTGTCAGTGAAGCAATTCGTGTTACTGCTGATGACCTGGATTTCGACGATGAGTTCACCGTTGTTCGACTGTTCGGTAAGGGGCGTAAGCAACGTCTGGTTCCACTGGGTAGTCACGCGGTGCAAGCCATGAATGCCTACGTAACGCGTGCCCGGCCTGTGCTCGCAACAAAGGGAATCGGAGTTCCGGAACTGTTTCTGAATCTGCGCGGTCGACCGCTGTCAAGGCAATCAGCGTGGGAAATCATTGACCGCGCAGCCAAACGGGCCAACATTCGAACTGCGGTCTCTCCGCATACGCTACGCCACTCCTTCGCTACTCACCTGTTAGAGGGAGGAGCTTCAATCAGAGAGGTTCAGGAACTCCTTGGACACTCAAGCGTGTCGACCACCCAGATTTACACGAAGCTTTCACCTGCTCTGCTTTCGGAGGTCTATCGCTCGACCCATCCGCGAGCATAATGGAGGATCGCTGTCAGCATTCTGAAGTGCGGTGCGCCAGCCCGTCGGCGGGTGCAGTTGGCGGTAGAGTTGGCCTCGTGAGCAATGACTACCAACCCGCGCTGGTCGGCGTAGAAGCCGAGGACGAGTTCCCTGTTCCGCAGCCCCTAAATGGTCACGGGCCCGCAAGAGTCATTGCCGTGTGTAACCAAAAGGGCGGGGTGGGTAAGACAACAACCGCGATAAACCTGGCGGCTGCGCTGGCCGAGTACGGACGCAAGGTGCTAATCGTTGACTTTGATCCCCAGGGTGCCGCATCGGTTGGCCTTGGGATTAACGCGCTGGACTTGGACACCACCGTCTATGATCTGCTTTTGGATCCGAAGAAGGACGCTAGCGCAGCGATTCACCACACTGGTCTTCCAAACCTGGACGTGCTTCCGGCGAACATTGACCTGTCAGCCGCCGAGGTCCAACTGGTAAACGAGGTAGCGCGCGAATCCGCCCTCGCCCGCGTAATTCGCCCGCTACTTGACGACTACGACGTTATCCTCATCGACTGTCAACCGTCACTTGGTTTGCTCACTGTAAATGCGCTCACCGCGGCCCACGGGGTCCTGGTACCGGTTGCCACCGAGTTCTTCGCGCTGCGTGGAGTCGCGCTACTGGTAGAGACGATTGAGACGGTTAGGGACCGAATCAACCCGCGACTCAAGATCGACGGTATCGTTCCGACCCTGGTCGACTCGCGCACACTTCACTCGCGTGAGGTCCTTGATCGCCTACATGAGGCCTTCGGAGATCTCATCTACCAAACGGCCATCAACAGAACGGTGAAGTTCCCCGACGCCAGCGTGGCGACCGAGTCGATCATTACCTACGCTCCGGAGCATCAGGGTGCAAAGGCGTATCTGAGGCTTGCTCGGGAGATGGTCCAGCGTGGGGAAGTGCCATAAGCGCGCAGGCGGCCCGGGTCGAGGAACTAGAGAACTCCGGCGAAGCGGCCATTGTTGAATCGGAGGAGACTTTCGGTCCTCAAACGCTGCGAGGGTTCGAGGTCGATCTTGAGAACTTTCAAGGACCTTTCGACCTGCTACTTCGCCTCATTGCAAGGCACGATCTGGACCTAACTGAAGTCGCGCTGGCAGCCGTCACTGACGAGTTCCTCCAGTACTTGCGCCAGGCACCAGACCTTTCATCAGCGACAGATTTCCTCGTCGTCGCTGCGACTCTGCTGGACATGAAGGCCGCGGCCCTACTGCCACAGATGCCCGGAGAGGAACCCAGCGCGGAAGATTTGGAAGCCCGCGATCTGCTGTTTGCCCGACTTCTTCAGTATCGGGCGTTCAAGGATGCGGCGGCGGTACTTTCTGAACTGTGGCTGACCAGCGCGGGGGGCGTGCCTCGTGCGGTTCCACTTGAGCAGCCGTATGCTTCGATGCTCCCGGAACTGCGTTGGTCCACCACCCCGGAACATTTGGCACTGATTGCGGAGAGTGCACTGGTAAGTAAACCTCGTCCCGACCTTGCCGAGCACGTTGCACGGATAAGTGCCTCTCTGGACGAGGAACTGAAGGTGGTACGCGACCGCCTTCGCAGCGACGGATCAGCGACATTCTCACAGTTGATCGAAGGCGCCGCCGCCCCGGCGATTGTTGTCACCCGCTTCTTGGCGCTTCTTGAGCTCTATCGGCGAGGGAGGGTCAGTTTTGACCAACCCGAACCAATGGGCAGACTGTTAATCACGTGGCGTGAGAAACGACGCGGAGCGTCACCTCATGCGGAGGTAGACGTGGTTGTAGCGGTGGAGGGGAGTGGCGATGAGTCAGCCTGAGGAGGCTACCCCGGCCGATTTGTTCGAGGAAGCACGCGCCGAAGTAGAAGAGAACTTCAGACTTGAAGACGGCGATCTGCTTCCTGCAATCGAGGCCATCCTCATGGTGGCGGCAGAACCGATAGGCCTCAGCGCACTTTCACTGGCCACCGGAATGAAGCCGGATCAGGTTGAAGCGGCGCTGTTAAGGCTGAAGCAAGACTATGACGGGGAAGATTCGGGACGGGAACGCGGGTTCGAACTCCGTTTCCTCGATGACGGTTGGCGCATCTTTTCTAGGCCCAAGTGGGCACCGTGGGTGGGGAGCTTTGTTGCGGGTGCTGAAACCGCGCAGTTGACTCAGGCGGCTTTGGAGACTCTGGCGATCATTGCTTACCGACAGCCGGTTACTCGTGCTCAGATTGCCCGAGTGCGTGGGGTGAACGTCGATGCCGTTCTTCGCACTCTGCTTGCACGCGACCTGGTTGAAGAGGTTGGGACAACCCCTACCGGCGCCCACCTGTTCGGCACAACAACACATTTCCTTGAGCGGATGGGACTGTCAGACGTCTCTGAGCTGGTTCCGTTGGCACCCTTCATGCCCGGGCCCGACAGCGTTCACGACATTGACACAGAGACGGAGGCATAGGCCATGAAAAATGATCCACACGTAGCGGGCGGCGAGCGTTTGCAGAAGGTCCTCGCTGAAGCCGGCGTGGCTTCCCGACGCGCTTCAGAGCAAATGATCCTGGACGGTCGCGTAAGCGTGGACGGTACGGTGGTCCGTAAGCTCGGCACACGCGTTGACCCTGCGAAGCAGGCCATTCACGTTGACGGCAGTCGGATTCTTACCGAACCCGCACACCATGTCGTCCTCGCGGTGAATAAGCCAGAGGGCATGGTCTCCACCATGAGCGACCCTGAGGGGCGGCCATGCATAGCTGATCTGCTCGAAGAGTATCCGGAGCGCCTCTACAACGTTGGTCGGCTCGATATTGACACCTCCGGCCTGCTACTGCTGACAAATGATGGCGAACTGGCCCACCGCTTGATGCATCCCTCGTACGAGATCGAGAAGACGTATGTGGCGCGCGTGCACGGCGAGGTCAAGCCCTGGGTGCGAAAGAAGCTGATGAAAGGCGTGATGCTGGAGGACGGACCTGTTAAGGCAGACTCGTTCACGGTCAAGGACGTGTTTGGAGACATCTCCGCCGTGCAGATCAAGGTGCACGAGGGACGCAACCGCATGGTGCGACGCATGATGGAGGAAGTCGGATACCCGGTCAGTGAACTGGTTCGAACAGGTTTCGGCCCGATCAGGCTTGAACGGCTGCAGCCAGGGACGATGCGTCGGATAAAGGGTGATGACCTGACGGCTCTGTACGACGCCGTTGGACTCTAAAATGAAAAGCCCTAGCACCCCGGTAGGGCCGACGGCTACGAGGGGTCCTGTCCTGGTTGTGGGGACGGGGCTGATTGGTGCGTCCATTGGGCTGGCGCTTCGGGCACGCAGCGTCGAGGTTTGGTTACAAGACCCTTCTCCCACGTCGCTGGCACTCGCCATGGACATGGGAGCGGGAACGCTTCCGGGCGGCGGAGCTCCAGAGCTGGTGGTCGTTGCCGCACCTCCCGACGTGGTTGGTGCGGAGGTGACAGACGCACTGAGGAAATACCCCTCGGCCTATGTCACCGACGTGGCATCAGTAAAGCAGTCGGTGATCGACGACATCATCGAGGCGACGGGGGAGGACCGCGAGACCCTCATGCCTCGTTATGCGGGGTCCCATCCGATGGCGGGTCGTTCCCGTTCGGGGGCCTCTAGCGCGCAGGCGGACCTCTTCTATGGAAGACCTTGGGTAAGCGTTCCAACACGGTGGAGCGGTCACGATGCTCAGCTGGCGGTTCGCAATCTCACCGGAGATCTGGGAGGCGTCCTCATTACTCTGGGGCCTGAGGAACACGACCGGGCCGTCGCCTTGGTAAGCCACGTGCCACAGATTGTTTCAAGCCTGCTCGCAGCACGTCTCGCAGAAGCCCCGGAGAACGCGCTGGCACTCGCCGGGCAGGGACTGCGGGATACGACGCGCATCGCCTCTTCCGATCCCGATTTGTGGACCCGGATCATCGCGGGAAACGCCAAGTCAGTGGCAGAAATCCTCATTGCGCTTCGCGGTGATCTGGATAGGTTGGTTGATCGCCTCATCGATACCGATACCATGCCGGGCATGCCGGTCGCACCGGGAACCACCGCGGCGATCAATAGCGTTGTCGCGGCGGGAAATCGTGGGGTCGGACGGATCCCCGGTAAGCATGGGAGTGCCCCAAAGCGCTGGGCGATGGTGGAGGTCTTGATTCCTGACGAACCGGGGAACCTGGGACGACTGTTTAGTGACCTTGGCTCGGTCGGCGTCAACATTGAGGATTTGACTCTGGACCACTCTGTGAGCCAGCCGGTTGGGCTCGCGCGGATTATGGTGGCCCCCCAGGTCCTCGACACTGCCATTGCGGCGCTGACCGACCGTGGTTGGCGAATAGCGGGACGAGATCAGCAGTGAGTGAATCCAAGGGAGTGCTAGTTGCGATTGACGGGCCTGCCGGCTCAGGCAAGTCGACCGTCTCCAGGTTGGTCGCCAAAAGGCTAGGAATCGCCTTCCTGGACACAGGAGCTATGTATCGAGGTTTGACACTCGCTAGTTTGAGGCGAGGGATACCGCTAGACGACGTCGGCCAGGTTCTTGAAGAAGCTGATCAGATGAAGTTTCGGTTCGAGGGCACGGTTGATGACCCTCGCTTTTATCTGGGTGATGACGAGGTCACGACGCAGATCAGGGAAATCGAAGTCGCACAGAACGTTTCCACCGTCGCGGGTTTGATCCCGGTTCGTGAATGGATGGCGGAAGAACAGCGGCGGCAAATGCTGGCTGCCCGTGAATGTGGCATCGGCATGGTGGCCGAGGGTCGGGATGTCGCCACGGTCGTCTGTCCAGATGCCGACGTAAAAGTTTTGCTACTAGCTGACCCAGAGGCCCGGGTTAGACGCCGTACCCTTGAGATGTACGGCGAGGTGACGCCGGAGCTCTTGGAGAAGACAAGATCACTGGTTGAGGGCCGCGATCAGATTGACTCCTTGGTTTCAGAGTTCTTGAAGCCAGCCGAGGGAGTAACGGTGGTCGATTCATCCGATATGACTATTGACGAGGTTGTCGATACCGTGATTGGGATGGTTCCAAAGATCGAGGGGTAGTGCTTTGAAAAGCGTGGGCAGCAAGCGACTGATCTTGGCGGGAGCGGCCATATTTGCCGCGACCTCACTGATGGCCGGCTGCACCGCTTCTGAGCCCGCTCCCGAGTCGAATGAGGTGCAGTCCGCACAGTCCGATGACGCTGGTTCAGCTGACGAGGAAGAGCCAGCCTGGGACGACAGTGCTCGTCCGAGTGTGATGCCCTTGATCGCTCAAGAGTTGCCCGAACTGCCCTTCGAGATTTGGGCACCCGGGCACTCAGTTGGGGAACAGACTCAAATTCTGAATGCTCAGCGCGCCGAGTATGACGGGGACAAAATTGTCGAACTCGGAACTGCGGAGGCAGAGCTACCGCCGAACGTGCTCACCCTTTTGACTGAAGGCAGTGGCTTCGGGGTGGGTGTTGATGAAGACTCCTCTCTTCCCGAAGTGGGGATAATTACGCCGGAAGAGGGTTTCACGTCTTTGTCTGCCCTCCCCGGAATTGCGGCGGCCAACTACCTTGCCGATGGTGTTCCGTATCAGACGCTTAGTGCCTTTGCGGCCGATTCTTCGGACCGCGCCGTAGTCTGGTTGGCCAAGGGCGAGACAGATGACGTCTGGTCCCTAATGAATTGGAACCGTGAAGAGGGCACGCTCCAAGAACTCGCTTCATCATCGAGCATGAGCCTAGGTTCGGCCGAGCTGTCTGTTCGAATGGAGTCCTCACCAACGCTTTCCACAAATGGGCGCTATGTTCTTTTCTCGGTCTTGCTTCCAACGGCGACTATCGACACGGCGGAGCCGGGTTCTAGCTTCGAAGACTTGGAAGTGCCTGAAGACCTTGGCGCCGAGTACTCCAGTGCGCTGTTTCGAGTAGCCTTGGACGCGCCCGGAGCGGCCATCTACATCGGCTCAGAAATGCGGGCGCAGGCGGACCCTGTATACTCCCGAGGAGTCTTCATGTCGCCGGGGCAACCCCTGGTCTTCTCCGGCGAACAGGAATCTCAATCTGGCTCTGGTGCAGAGCAGGCCAATGGTTGGAAATCAACGATAGAGTCCGTGTGCGGTGAGAACAGCGGCGACCCGTGCGATACAACCCCTTCACTTCCCGTTACCTGGACCGATGGAGAGACAAGCTATCCGATTTTCATAATCAGGAACGGCGACCGATGGAACATTGCGTCGATGTCCGTTTCGGAGCGATATCTGGTGGTTTCCGTAGAGTCTTCAGTGCAAGGGGTCGAGGAGGTGGGCACGCAGAGATCCGGAGGATGGCTCTTGATCTGGAACTTGGAGGCATCGCAGTTGATTGCCGCCATTCAAACGGACAGTCCAGCAGCCCCGAGCGCGGGTAAGGATCTCGTCGTTTGGGCAGATTTGCCGATCATCGAGGAGTCAGACGGGGAGGAAGCACAGTCTGGAGCGCTTGCGCAGAACCTTGCATACCTGTTTGAACCGGCGCAGTCTGAAGACGAAAAGGGAAGCGCTTACCTGCTTCCTGCCGGACCAGCCGACTCGGGCCCCAAGGTGAGCGGCGACATCCTCGCGGTCCGTACGCTGGGTGAAGACCGCGTCCCCACCTGGACATTCCTGCAGTGGAAGTGACACATCGAAGCTCAGTAACCCCCATTCATAAGCAGAAACGCCAGGGGAGTCGTAGCCTCGTATCATGAGCAATTCATCTAGCAATCAGAACGTGCCCGTCCCCGACTTTGTTCCCGTTGACGTCGCGGCCCAAGCGAAGACCCAAGCACCTATACCTGGTATTCCGCAGGATATTGACTCCACTCTTACCTCAAACGCGATCTTTCTAGTGGTTTCAATGACCGAAGTCCTCGGAGCGGCCGATACCATCCGCGACGTGCTATCCGATTTTTCCGGACTGATTAAGACGGTGCATTTTCGTAACTTAGACGGAGCGTTGTATTGCACTGTGGGGATAGGTGCTCGAGTCTGGGACGACATTATGCAGTGCGAAAAACCTCGTGAACTGGCGCCCTTCCAGCAGATCGCAGGTCAGACTCACATTGCGATCTCAACACCTGGTGACCTGCTATTCCACATCCGGGCAAACCGCCCTGACCTGTGCTTTGAGTTCGAGAAGATACTGCTCGACAAACTCGGTGACGCAGTGAAGGTTGAGGACGAAGTCTCTGGCTTCCGCTATTTTGACGAGCGCGACCTGCTTGGCTTTGTTGACGGAACAGCGAATCCGATTGGCCCGCACCTTCCGCAGGCCACTCTGGTCGGGGACGAGGACCCTGCGGGCAAGGGCGGTGCATACATCGTCGTACAGAAGTACGAACACAACCTAAAGAGCTGGGGCCATCAGTCTGTCGAGAAGCAGGAAGAGGTCATCGGAAGGACCAAGGTCGACAACATCGAATTACCGGATGCGGCCCATGGACAGAAGTCACACAAGACCCTCAACACCATCAATGAGGCCGGAGAAGAGTTCGATATTCTCCGCGACAACATGCCGTTCGGCTCAGCGGCCGAGGGCGTCTATGGAACCTATTTCATCGGCTATGCCAGGTACTACTGGGTGATTCAAAGAATGCTCGAACGTATGTTCATTGGGGATCCTCCAGGGTTGCATGACCAAATCCTTGACTTTTCGACGCCACTGACGGGCACGACGTTCTTCGCACCGTCGGCAACAGCACTGGAACAGCTAGGCGACTAACCTTTACCTGTCGCGCGCCAGCCAGGGAGCATTGGCGGGACGTAGTTTATCAAGGCCGCCTCGAAGCCGGGCGACCTCAAGAGCAAGAACCCCACCGACCAGTGTCGGGGATTGCACTCGCCCTTCGAACACGTACTTTACGAGGTCTTCTCTGGGGACGAAGCATCGCGTCATGACGGCCTCTTCATCTTCTAGCTGGAAGCCTGCCGGCCGCACGACGGCAGACAGATCACGGGCGAGAAAAATGCGAAGTGTCTCCTCATTTGCTCCGGGAGTCGTAAAGATATCGGTGAGAACGTTCCATCTCGCCGCCGCTAGTTCGGCTTCCTCCGCCAACTCGCGCGCGGCGGCCGCTTGATAGTCCTCGCCATTGACGTCAAGAAGCCCTGCGGGAACCTCAACCAGTTCCATGCGCACCGGGTGGCGGTACTGGTTCACAACGGCAACGGTGTCGTCGTCCTCGTTCCAAGCCACGATGGCGACGGCGCCAGGATGAGTCACGAACTGTCGTTTCATCACCTCACCGTTTGGGGTCTCTACGGTCTCCTCAACGAATGAGGAGACCGATCCCGTCCCCAGGAACTCCCTAGAACGAATCGGCCAGACAACGCGATGATCAAGTTCTACCATGGGATCAACGTTAACGCGTACCTGTCTCCACGTCTTTTCGGGTGTAAATGCTGGGCGCAAAACTCGCTGAACCGCACTCGGCCA
>JBATQJ010000138.1:0-4105 GCA_049291975.1 Scrofimicrobium sp. | reverse complement strand
GGCCACGCCTGCTCGGGAAATGACCTCAACGCCATCATCAATGGCAACCCTGCCGCCCGGAGTACCAAGGCCCTTGGCGCCAGCCTTTCGTCTACGGTGTCCCGGGAACTGGTAGGCAGTGGCAACGATCGTCCCAACCAAGAACGGGGACGCCCATAATAGGACCTCGTTCGTTGGAAGAATAAGAGCCAGAACCGCGACGGTGCAGACCAGGGCAGTCCACGCATACATGATTAGGACCACACCTCGGTGCGAGTGTCCCTGGACCAGTAGCCGGTCATGAAGGTGTGTGCGATCTGCCGTCACAGGACTCTTCCCGTGGAGCATCCGCAGCGCGGGCGTGATCACCAGGTCAGCAAGCGGAATGACCAGTACCGCAAGTGGAATTATCAGTGGCATCCATGTTGTCGCGCCCGAGTAGTCTGCCACCAGCACCGGGTTCACCTGCCCGGTGACAATAATTGCCGCTGAGGCCAGAACCAGTCCCAAGACCATTGCTCCCGAGTCGCCCATGAAGATTGAGGCGGGATGGAAGTTAAACCAAAGGAATGCGATGCAGGCTCCGGCCAGCGCTATCGTGACTATCGCGGCGCCGGTGACGTACGTTGGTTCCCCCATTAGGCGCTGCAGAATGTAGGAGTAGGCGAAGAATCCCAGCGACCCGATCGCGATGACTCCTGAAGCCAGTCCATCGAGTCCGTCAACGAAGTTAACCGCATTCATGATTGCCACAAGGATCAGAGTTGAGACCAGAATCGAGAGCCGAGAAGACCCGATAGTCACCCCAAACAGCGGAATATTGATCAGTTGGACGCCAGCGGTGGCCATGCCACCCGCCACCAGGAACTGCCCTGCGAGCTTGGTCATCCAATCCAGTTCCCATATGTCGTCTACAGCTCCAAGTAGGCAGATTGCCACCGATCCGACTACCACGGCCCACAGCGCGGGGGATGCCGAGTAGACCGGCTTGAAGTACGGGATGGAGTGGCCGACCAGGATCGTCAGCGCAATCCCGCCTGTCAGTGCAATCCCGCCCAACCTGGGGATCGGGGTTGCGTGTACGTCACGCTCCCGCAACGGCGTTAAGACGTTGAATCCCAGGGCGATTCGCCGAACCACCGGTGTGAGGATGAGGGTCGCAGCCATCGAAATGAGTAGCAACAACAGGTAAAGTCTCACGCCCTCACCCTTCCTTCGCTACCGCCCTCAACTGGTCTAAGCCTACGGTGCCTTCGCGCAGTACCTGCATCTCTTCACCGGTAACGTCCACGATTGTGGACGGAACTCCGATTTGCGACGGTCCCCCATCAACGTACACGCTTACTTCGTCTCCGAAGATTCCACGCGCCTGGAGGACAGACTCTGCGGGCGCCTGGCCGGTCCGGTTCGCCGAGGTCACCGCCAGCGGTCCCGTAGCTCGCAGTAGCTCAAGGGCCGCGGGATGATTCGGCATTCGGAGCGCGACCGTGTCACCCTTCCGCGACATGTCCCAGCCGAATTCACCGGCCGCCTTGACCACCAAGGTGAGCGCACCCGGCCAGAACTCTCGCGCAATCAGTAACGCAGTATTGCGGTGTTCCGCGGACTCAAAATGTCCTAGTTCGAGTAGGGATTCTACCGAGGGAACCAGAACTGGTGGGGGCATCGCCTCGTCCCTACTCTTAGCCAACAAGAGTGCAGTAACGGCACCCGCGTTCCACGGGTCAGCACCTATCCCGTAGACGGTGTCGGTCGGAAGAACTACTAGTTCTCCCCTCTTTACCGCTCGGCCAAAACTGTCTGTCATCTGGGGGTTCACCAGGCCCATTACTCACTTCCTCCCGGTTTCGCTGCGACCACGAACCTGGCTCGCCCACTGAGATCGTCTCGGGTCAAAGCGGTGGCGAAGCCTACCGACTGCGCGTGATCGCGAAGAGACTGACCCTGTCGTTCTCCGTGCTCCATGACCAGAGTTCCCCCCGGCTTCAATAAATCGAAGGCACGGCCAATAATGCCGCGCGGGATGACGAGTCCGTCCTCTCCCCCGCCATAGAGCGCCATCTCTGGGTCGGCCAGCGCCTCCGGTTGGGTGGGTCTGTCCGCCAGCCCCACGTACGGGGGGTTCGAGACGACCAGGTCAAGCGTCCCGTCGAGTTCAGGGAGCGCATCAAGCGCGTCACCGAGCACGGGGGTGACTCGTGCGCCGCCCGAATCGACCGCGTCCACGTTGCGCTCCAGGAAGGACATTGCCTCCGGGGATCGCTCTACTAACCACACATTGGACGAGGGGAGTTCGACCGCGAGCGAAAGACCGATCGCGCCAGAGCCCGCACACAGGTCTGCAATCCGGGGTTGCTCGGCCGCCACTTCCTCTTTCGCCAAATCGACCAGCATCTCAGTCTCTGGTCTCGTCGAGAAGACTCCTTTTCCGGCCAATAGCGACAGTTCGCGAAACTGCATCTGCCCGGTTATGTGCTGGAGGGGGACCCGGGCTCGTCGCTGTGCAATGGCGCTGCGGTAGTTTTCTGCCGCGCGTATTCCGATTTGCTGGGGGGCGAGGATTAGCAAGTCCTCGCCCGTCACCCATTTGAGCAACCATTCAGCTTCAACCGGCGGCAGCCCCGCCCTGCTTAGCTGCTCGCGCCCCCATGTCAGAAGCACCGGAAGCTCAATTGTCGCGTCGCGTCCACGCTGAGTTCGAACAGTAATGGTTTCATCCTTGGATTCGTCCACTACTGTCCTCCTCTCGCGATCACCTTTGGGCAACAGCTCAGGAGGGGTCACCCTGTAGGCGGGCTGCTTCATCGGCCTCGATTGCGGACTGAATCACCGGACCAAGGCTTCCTTCTAGCACCTGATCAAGGTTGTACGCCTTGTATCCAGTGCGATGGTCTGCAATGCGATTCTCCGGGAAGTTATAGGTTCGGATCCGCTCTGATCTGTCAACGGTTCTTACCTGGGACTGACGCTGAGCCGAAGCTTCCGCCTCACGCTGCGCTCGCGCCTCGGCCACCAGACGAGAATGGAGGATTCGCATCGCGGCTTCGCGGTTTTGAATCTGCGATTTTTCGTTCTGCATCGAGACCACGATTCCGGTGGGAATGTGGGTGATACGAACCGCGGAGTCGGTGGTGTTAACGGATTGACCACCCGGACCGGACGAACGGTAGACGTCAATTCTCAGGTCGTTCGGGTCGATCTCAACATCGTCGTCCACCTCGATCTCGGGCATGACCAAGACGCCAGCAGCGGAAGTATGAACCCGACCCTGCGACTCAGTCACGGGGATTCGCTGGACCCTGTGGACTCCGCCCTCGTACTTCAGGTGAGCCCAGACTCCCTCTTCAGGGGTTGGATTACCTTTGGCTCGCACGGCCAGAGTGATCTCCTTGAGGCCACCCAGGCCGGTGTAAGTGGTGGAGAGTTCCGTTATGGTCCAACCTTTTGTGGTCGCGTAGCGCTCATACATGCGAGCCAGGTCGGCGGCGAAGAGCGCCGACTCCTCACCCCCCTCACCCGCCTTGACTTCGAGGATCACGTCGCAGGCGTCGTCGGGGTCACGTGGCGCTAGGACCGCCACCAACTGGTGGTAAGTCTCTTCGCGAGACACCTCGAGAGACTCAACTTCGCTGGCAAAATCAGGGTCGTCGGCCACGAGCTCCTTGGCGGCTTCAAGGTCTTCTTCAATCTGACCCAGAGCATTGGCCAGTTTCACCACTCGACCCAGCTCCGCATAGCGCCTGCCGACCTTGCGGGCCCTCGCTTGATCTGAGTGCAGGTTCGGATCGGCAAGCTCGCGCTCGAGTTCTGCATACTCCTCAATGAGCGGGGTTACCGCCTCCAGTCCACCCGGGGCTGCCATCTCTTCCTCCGTTGTTCGCTTCCAGTAACAGATGCAAATGGGCACCGACGATTCGCTCGTCGGTGCCCATTTGAGAAAGCTACTTAGCGGCTGGCTTCTTTCCGTAACGCGCTTCGAAGCGGGCCACGCGGCCGCCCGAGTCCAGAATCTTCTGCTTGCCGGTATAGAACGGGTGGCATTCAGAGCAGACATCAACACGCATTTGACCGCTGGTAATCGTGGACTTGGTGGTGAACTCGTTGCCGCAGGTGCATGTCACTACGG
>JBATQJ010000137.1:0-4466 GCA_049291975.1 Scrofimicrobium sp. | reverse complement strand
TTCGTATTCTCAGTTGTCAACGTTTCTGTCTGGGCGTTCACCAGCCAGGGGTGCCTGCGTCGTAGGGCGATGAGCTCTTGATAGGCGCGATAGTGCCCGACACCGTAGGGAAGCAAGTCGCCAGGTCTTTGCGGCATTGGCGGACGAATCGCATCATCGCCAGACCAATCTTCGACCTTCTCACCGGTGAAGCCCTGTTCATCTCCGTAATAGACGGAGGGAATCCCGCCGACGGTCATCAGGATTGCAAAAGCAACAATCGACTTCTCTGCCCCGACAGTCGTTGCGATGCGGGTGACATCGTGATTACCGATGAAGATGTTCGGAGTGAAGGTCTCCAGGAACTCATTGTTCCTCTTTAGAGTCCAGTCAAGCTCGAAAAGGTTGTCGTCGAGCAGGCTTGACCAGATCGCTTTCCACAGTTCGTACTGGGTCACCGAGTCGACCGTTGAATCCTCAACAAATGCCGGGTAATCTCCGTGGATTACTTCGCCTAGGAACCAGGATTCGGGAAAATCCTGGCGCACGCGGGTAAGCACCTTCGCCCAGAACTCGGGAGGAACCGAATAGGCCGCATCGAGCCGCCACCCGTCGATTCCTCGCTCAAGCCAATACCTCATAACGGACACGGCATAATCCTGTGCCTCTGCGTTCGCATGATCGAGACGAACGAGGCTTCCGTGTCCTTCCCAAACTCTTGGTGCCGGTCCATCTGGACCGTCCCAGTCAATGTCGAAGAGTCGTCCCTCGACTGACTCAGGTCCCGCTTTGAGTGCGGCAGCAAGCATTGGGTGATCGACGCCAACGTGGCTGAACACGCCGTCCAGAAGGACGCGGACGCCCTTCTCTTTGCAACTCGAAATCAACTCCGCGAAATCTCTCTCACTTCCCAGACGAGGATCGATTTGAAACTGGTCAATGCTGTCGTAACCGTGTGAGGTTGAGGCGAAAATGGGACCCAAGAGCAGCCCGTTACATCCAAGGTCCGTAAGGTAGTCGAGCCACTCATTTAGCTGAGGGAGGCGAGTCTGTGCCCACTGCCTGTCACCACTGTCGTCGACCCGTATCGGTGCGCCGGTAAAACCCAGAGGATAAACGTGCCACCAAATGGCGTGATCAACCCAGCTCATGGGATCAGACTAACCCGTCGCCGGGACGGTGCCGCGATTTCGGCAGCGACTCGGTGTCAGAAGCACATCCCGTCACCGTGAACCTGCGAACAATGCCCGCAGGGTGGCGTAGACCAAAAGTGGCTTCGATCCCTGCTTAGAATCGTTTGGTGACCACATCAAGAGCCTCCCAGGTGCTGCCCTTTGCCGGGCGTATCGTGGTGAAGGTAGGATCCTCGTCCCTAACTCGCCGCGATGGACACCTCAGCTTCGCCAAGTTGAACGCCATTGTTGAAGCGCTCGTCGACTACCGAGCGGCCGGGCACGAGGTTCTGCTTGTCTCCTCGGGCGCGCAGGCTGCGGCAATGGGAGCGCTGTCTCTGACAAGGAGGCCGAGGAACCTAGCCGAAGCGCAGGCTGCAGCCAGCGTCGGCCAGGGGCTGTTGATTGCGGAGTACACTCGCGCATTCGGGGCCTACGGCATTCCGGTCGGTCAGGTCCTTCTCACTGCGGAGGACGTCCTCCGTCGCAATCAGTACAAGAACGCCAGCCGAGCCCTAGAGGAGCTATTGCGCCTCGGGGTCATTCCGGTGATAAACGAAAACGACACGGTTGCAACGGATGAGATCAGATTCGGTGACAATGATCGCCTCGCGGCGCTCGTTGCCCACCTTTCAAAAGCAGATGTGCTCGTTCTGCTAACCGATGTTGATGCCCTCTACACAACGAAACCGACGCTTCCGGGAGCAAGGCGCGTTTCGGTTGTCGAGCACTTCGATCAGGTCGAGGTGCTGGATACTCGCGCCAAAGGCTCCGGTTTCGGAACCGGAGGAATGGCCAGCAAGGTAGGTGCTGCGGCGATGGCAACCAGTTCTGGGATACCAGTACTTCTAACCAGTGCGGACCTGATTGTTGACGCGCTATCCGCCTCCGACGTTGGGACGTGGTTCGAGGTGACCGGAAAGCGGTTGGCAGCGCGCCAACTTTGGCTCGCATATGCCGCAGACGTCGAAGGTCAAGTGGTGGTGGACGACGGCGCAGCACGTGCGGTGACTGAGCGGAACGCGTCGCTCCTGCCGGCGGGCGTTCTCGGAACTTCTGGATCATTCAAAGCCGGTAACGTAATCGAGATTGTTGCCGGGGATGGAACTGTACTCGGACGAGGGCGTGCTGGCTTCTCCTCGACCAACTTCGAGAAAGTCCGGGGATTGTCTATCGGAGACATTGAGGCCCAGTTCGGGGTGAGTCTGGCGCACGAGGCAGTGCACCGCGACGAACTGGTCGTCATGGCTCGACACAGGAGAGCCTAGTCCAAGCACTGTCCGTTGATTGGTTGCTTCTTTAGACACACACCTCCACGCTCTATCGTGGGGCCATGAACGCCGATACTACCGAAGCCGTAAGACAAATTGCCGCAAACAGTCGAGTCGCTAGCAGATCGCTCGCGACAGCTTCTGCGGCCATCAAAGATCGAGCCTTGTCGGCGATGGCCGATGCGCTTGAAAGCCAGGCATCCAGAATCATCGTGGCCAACGAGTCAGACCGTGCCCGGGGAGTTGAGAATGGAATCAGCGAGGGCCTACAGGATCGACTCAAGCTCGATACCGCCCGAATCAAGGGGATTGCGGACGCTCTGCGCCAGCTAGCCGCCCTGCCTGACCCAATCGGGGACGTTGTGCGCGGTTCAACCCTGGAAAACGGACTGAAGCTACGCCAGCTGCGCGTGCCAATGGGAGTCGTCGGAATGATCTACGAGGCTCGCCCAAACGTGACCGTCGACGCCGCCGGTATCGCCCTAAAGAGTGGAAATGCGGTTATCCTGCGTGGCGGCTCCGCTGCTCTCGACAGCAATATCGTTCTGGTCGATGTACTCAGAGGTGCCCTGGAGGATTCCGGATTGCCCGCTGATCTGATCCAGACCATCGACCCTCTCGGACGGGAAGGTGCAGTGGCGCTGATGCAGGCCCGTGGGCTGGTGGACGTCCTCGTGCCTCGTGGAGGTGCCGGACTGATCCAGACCGTGGTCCGAGAAGCCCAGGTCCCCGTAATCGAAACCGGCGTCGGCAACTGCCACGTCTATGTTGACTCTCAGGTCGACCAGGACCAGGCGCTCGCGATCGTCATCAACTCGAAGACCCACAGGGATAGCGTATGTAACGCTGCAGAGACACTCCTCGTCCACGAAGACGTGGCCAAGGAGTTTGTTCCGCGGGTCTTAGAGGCGTTAGCCGAGCGGGGAGTCACCATCCACGGAGACAGTCGGGTTGCGGAGCTCGCGCCAGGGGATGTTTCGGTCGTTCCTGCTACTGACGAGGACTGGGCCAAGGAGTATCTAGGGCCCGAGATGGCGGTCGGTGTCGTGGACTCTCTTGAATCCGCTATCAACCACATCCAGACCTGGTCGTCAGGCCACACCGACGCTATCTGCACCACTTCGATTAGCGCAGCTAACGAGTTCACCGGGCGTGTTGACTCGGCCGTTGTCAACGTTAACGCCTCAACCAGGTTCACTGACGGCGGAGAGTTCGGGCTAGGAGCCGAGATCGGTATTTCGACCCAGAAGTTGCACGCGCGCGGACCGATGGGACTCTCTGAACTCACGACCACCAAGTGGGTTGTGATGGGGGATGGTCAAATCCGCTAGCCGGAGACCGTCCGGGATTTGGACACCTCGTCTGTGTCCACGAAACAGGTGGCTAGTCTCGCTTGCATGTGGTCAAAGCGAATGTGCCGTTGAGTCAGACAACCTGACTGACAGAGCGGCTTTCTCGCACCATAATTTCCTTCGCCACTGGGGCCTCATATCGAGGAGACCGGGCGATACCAGGGAAACAATGCAAGTGGATGTCGGTCCCCATGGTCAGGATGTTCCTCCCAATGCTGGGGAGAGCTACTGACTCAAAGAAAACCAGGCGGATTCCCGCACCTCCCCAGCCCCGAGTACCAAGAGCTGAGAGACAAAGAAAATGACCGAAAACCTAAAGTTTGAAACCCTGCAGATTCACGCTGGCCAAGAGCCGGATCCGACGACGGGAGCCCGGGCGCTACCGATCTACCAAACGACTTCATATGTGTTTGATAGCCCTGAACAGGCGGCGAATCGCTTTGCGCTTACCGAGTTGGGGCCGATCTATACCCGGATCACCAACCCCACGACCGAGGTCGTTGAGAACCGGATCGCTGCGCTGGAAGGCGGAGTGGGGGCGCTTCTGGTTGCTTCGGGCCAAGCCGCAACCTCGTACGCAATATGGAATTTGGCAGGAGCAGGCGATCACGTTGTATCCAGTTCGTCGCTGTACGGGGGCAGCTACAACCTCCTGGCGCACACGCTACGCAAGCTCGGGGTCGAGGTGACCT
>JBATQJ010000136.1:0-2235 GCA_049291975.1 Scrofimicrobium sp. | reverse complement strand
GGTCGGAGCAGGACTTCTCGCTGAGTCACTTCCGCGACAGCCACGGTCATGAGGCCGATATTGTTTTGGAGAATCGACGACGAGAGATCGTAGGGGTTGAGGTTAAGACAACTTCTACTCCGCGTGTCAGTGATTTTCGCGGACTAGAGTTTCTTCACGATAAGGTCGGTGAACGTTTTAGAGCGGGGATACTGCTACACACAGGGACTAGGTCGTTGCCTTTCGGTGACCGACTATGGGCATTGCCTATCTCCACGTTATGGGAACACTGAAGCGACAAAGCCTCACAAATGCTGGGTCACTTTGCTAAAAGATCGACTGTTATTAGCAGGTAGTCGTTGGCTACCATGAGTTCGACACGTGCCTCTTCAGCTCCACCAATACTCAAACACCCTTTGGCCGGTAAAACTTCAGGTCAGAGGGTGTTTGACTCTGGTGCATCGTAGTGATTCTGCGTTTGCCTCTACCTAAACTTGCTTGTTCAAACACTGTCTTCTGGTGTGCGGTGGTGATTTCTGCGTGCTGCTTGGACCACTCCGAATTTGGGGATTCTCGCCTGTCATTACGAAAGTCGCTGGGTTGAATTCTGGCGATCTGAAGATGTCGGAGGGGTGCTCTATCTTGAGGTATGTCCGGCTCTGATTTCACTTTCGTTCCCTATCGAAGTAGGGCGTATGACTATGTGCGATTCTCCAGTGGTAACCGAGAGTTGGATACTTGGCTGCGAGAGCATGGGGGTCAGAATCAGCGACTGAATCGAGCTCGAACCTTTCTGCTTGTCAGAACCGATCCCTCGTCGCGCGAGGTTATTGGCTACTTCTCTTTAGTGAATTTCCAAATTGGCCCGAAGGATGCCGAGCAGATCTTGAAGCGGGATTACCGGTATCCGATGCCTGCAACTCTTCTCACTCGCCTTGCTGTTTCGCGGGACCGGCAAGGGGAGGGGTTTGGTGGTGTACTTCTGGAACAGGCTATGAGGCACGCTTTGCTTAGTCTCGAGTTCTCTGCCTCCGAGATGTTCGTGGTTGACGCAGCCGACCAGAATGCAATCGAGTTCTATAAACGCCACGGGCTCGAACTGTTGCATGAGGAAGGCAGGCGACTGATCATTCCCACACTGAGCATCGCGCACCTTTCTTGACGAGAGTGACTAATCCGAATACTGTGAGTACAACGTGAGCACGATAATGTGTGGAGGTGACCGTTAATGTCTACTGCGGTGAAGTCTGAAAGGATCCAGTTGAGGGTCACTAGCGACACCAAGGAACAGATTGCAAGGGCTGCTCGCATGTCTGGTCAAGATGCCACTTCGTTCATTCTCGATGCGGCCACGGCTCGTGCTAGGAGCGTCATTCTTGAGGAACAGTTGATCAAGTTCTCTAGTGCAGACCTGGATCAAATTGAGCGTGCTATCGAGAACGCTGGGACACCTCCACCAGAGCTCGTCGAGCTGTTCCGAAAGAATGCCAAGAGGTTCACGATTCGCTAGGTGGGCTCTCTTCCAACCGCTTCAGGGTTCGCAGTAGCGTCGTATGCGCCACCCCGAAATGGTTGGCAACACTTCCAGCGCTATCACCCTCGCTCAGTAAAGTTCTAGCAAGTTTGATGTCCTGCTCTGAAAGCGCATTTTTGTGATTGCGGGATATTACGCCGACTTCCCGCAACCGCTTCCGGACCGTTTGCACATGAAGTCCATATCGCTTGGCAATTTCCTCTCGAGTTGCGCCGTTCGCATACGCGACAACAAGGTCGAGAGTACTAGCTTCCTTAATCGGTTCTGATTCCCTAGTCCGCTTAGCGTAGGGTCGCAGCCCCTCGCTCGGCGGTCGCCCGACGTCCCTTAGATACTCACCGGGTTCTGTAGCATGACTTCTGGATCGGTCTCGGTCAAGGAAGTGGCGAGTACCAGGGTTTGCTCGCAAAGCGCTAATCAGAGATACGGTCTTGGGGTCGGGCCTTGGCAACCCTTCGGTCACCTCTCGAGGAATGGGCTGATTCCAATCGTCGTTCGGCTCATCTACAGTTTCGTTCATTCTTTTGTCTTTGTTCGTGTCTCTTGATGGAAGTGTGTGCGGCAGGTGTCTGGGACTCTTTCAGCTCTTAGTATTCTGGTTTGGTTCACCAGCCTGAGGAATATTCGATATGTCGTGTGAGCGTGGCCAGGTTGGTGGTACAGGCCCCAGGGTTCTAGATCAGACAATAGTCTCGAACGTGTGTTCGACCTTTGGATATAGT
>JBATQJ010000135.1:0-43131 GCA_049291975.1 Scrofimicrobium sp. | reverse complement strand
GGTCCCAGAAGTCCTTCGTCGACCTGGTGCTGGACCCGAACATAGGGAACCTTCGGACGTGGATCCAGGGTGCCGGTCTGTTCAACGCTGAATACATCTACCAGAACACTTCCGATGAGGGGCAGATGCTGGAGTACGACTGGGACGTATTCGAAAAGAACCCCGCGCAGTTCCGAATCGGAGGGTTCCGCGCAAATGACGGCCAGGAAGTCTACTGGGGACGTGAAGACGTTAAAGAGCCGCACGACTTCTTGATCCGTGTCCAGGCATCCTCGACCATGCCCGTTTTCATGCCGCCGGTGGAGATCGACGGACAGACTTACGTGGACGGTGCATTGGGCCCCTCAGGCGGCATCGCTTTGGACGCAGCGAAAGCAGCGGGATACGAGAAGTTCCTCGTGATCCTCACCCGCGGTCGCAACTATGTGAAAAAGCCGTTCCGAGCGGGTGCCGTCGTGGACCGCGCTTTCAAAGACTTCCCAGCGGTGTCCGAGGCGCTGGCGAGACGGCCCGCCAACTACAACCGGACGCGCGAAGAACTCTTCGATCTGGAGGCTGACGGTAAAGCCTACGTTTACGCACCGACCGGCTTCACGGTGAGTAATCAGGAACGCAGGATAAGTCGTCTAAAACGTTCATATGACGAGGGATCCCAGCAGATCCGCGAAGAGATACCGGCGATCAAAGAGTTCCTCGGCCTCCCTCAGTAACACGCAATCTAGTCGCGCCAGAGAGCGTCAATTGGAAGCGCCGTGACCCGATCGGCAACAACACGAGTTTGCGTGCCCGTATACAGCACGAATCCAGCAACAAACCGATCACCTAGTCGATCCCCTAACTGCTTCAGGCCGCGTAGATCTTTGGGTTGCACTGTCGACGCTGCTTTTACCTCTATACATAGAACCTTGCCATCTGGCGCTTCCAACACAATATCCACTTCGGCACCGCGTTGGTCGCGGTAGTGATACATGGCCGCCCTTTGCTCACTCCATCCCAGCTGACGCCGAATCTCACCGACGACAAAGCTCTCAAGAAGTGCGCCTGCCGAGCTAGATGGTAGCGTTGGCGCCAATCCCTCCGAAGACACTCCCTGCAGGTTCGCAGATAAACCTGTATCCAAGAGGAACTCTTTGGGCTGCTTCACATCACGAGTCGAAGAGTTCGTCGACCACGCTGTCACCCGATGCGTCAGAAATAACGTCTCAAGCAGACGAACGTAGGGGTCAAGAGTGGTCCGCGGGATTCCAGCGTCTGCGCCAAGGGAACTCCACACCATGCCGCTGCCCTCCCTTGCAGCAATTAGGCATAATAACCGAGGCAGGTCAGAGATTCTTTGCAGTCCCGAAATGTCCGCGGCATCACGATTCACGATCTGCGCAAGGTACGTCTGGTACCAATCGTCGCGACGACGACGTGAGGATCTTGCTAGGGCCTCGGGATAGCCCCCTTGACATGCCAACTCCAAATAGGCGTGCCTTTCGCTATTGCCGGTATGACTAGTGAAGTCGACCTTCGAAAATGCCCTGTCCACAAAAGACGATTTCGTTTCCGCCAGCTCGGCTTGACTGAAGGAATAGAGGGTCAGCGGCTCCGCTCGACCCGCTAAGGACTCATGGGTCGCGGCGAGGTCAAGGAGATTAGCGGAACCGGTCAACAGAAATCTGCCCGGACGTTGATCTCGATCTACCTCTGCTTTCAACGTAAGAATGAGTTCCGGTACACGTTGTACCTCATCGATGACAAGAAGACCACCAGGCATCTGAGATACGAAGCCGACCGGATCTGTCTTCGCGAAATTTCTGATGTCATGGTCGTCAAGGGTGACCATGCGACTCAGCCTTCTTGAGGCAATTTCCGCCGCTAGGGTTGACTTCCCCACCTGTCTGGCACCCTGCAACACAACGATACGCGTGTCTTCTAACGCGTCCTCGACCCGGGACTTCAATAAGCGCTTCACTTGTGTGGACATGCATGGATATTATATGCTTCTCGTCATTTCACCACCTATAGCTCGTCGTTTCACCATGCTTACTAAGTCGCTTGACAAGCACAGGATAAGTCGCCCACAACGGTCGTGTGATAAGGGATTTGCACAGATTCACGAAGAGATGCCGGCGATCAAAGAGTTCCTCGGCCTCCCTCAATAATCTAGGTGCCGGTTCACAACCTTTACATAGCCAAGTAAAATAGCCACATGGCTATTTATAGTGTTCTGGAAGCGAAGAATAATTTCTCGCGTGTGGTTTCCCAGGCGGTTTCGGGTGACACGGTCGTCATCACAAAGCGTGGCACCCCCGTCGCAAAACTGCTCCCAATCCCCTCGGACCCGAAACCGTTCACCGGGTCGGCACTCGCCGCTTGGATTAAGCAAACCTCACCGGCCAGATCTTCACTATCCACCGAGGAAATCGACCAACGCATCGCTGTAGCCCAAGGAGATTGGGATTGATTTACTTGGATACCTGCATCGTCATCTATGCGGTCGAAGACCAAGGCGAGACTGGAAACCTGACCAGAAGTGCTCTCACAGCAACCAACCAGAACGTAGCCATGAGCGCGCTTACACTTCACGAATGTCTGGTTGGGCCACTCAAGAGCGGTGATTTTGGGCTGAGGGATCGTTACCTCGAACTGTACGACAGCGTCATCCAGGTGCCAATCAGCCCCGCGGCGTACATCCGTGCCGCGGAGTTGCGGGCTCTGTTCGGGGTCAAGACACCTGACGCACTGCATCTTTGTGCAGCCGAAATGGCGGGCTGCACTGAGTTCTGGACCCGCAACCACCCTCTGGAAGCGGCTTCCCACGGTTTCGCCGTCAACATCCTCGACCCCGACCGGCCAGCTGAGCGACTGGAGGAACGAGATGGAAGCACCCAAGGACAGCAACCTAGTTGAGGCTCTCAAGACACTGCGGCCCAAAGAGAAGCTACTAGGTCGGTGCGAGTGACTGCTTTATCAAATCTACCTTTCTCACCACCGATTCGTGGAATGAGCCCGGATCCCCAACTGTTCGTATTCGGGTAGGCGCAACCTAGGTCAGATTCATGCAGGTTGCCATTATTGCTTGCTGGACCGGCAGAAGTGATCGCTTGAACTCATAGCCAACGAAGGCCGAGTTTTCGATCGCATCTGCGGAAACCTCTCGCCCGCGAATGAATGGGGGGCAAGGATTCAGAAGAACATTCTTCGACGCGGCACCTAACACCTCGGCAGTTACCTGGAACGGGCTCAGCTCCTCGACGTATGGGCCGGGGCCATCGGTGATAATGACATCGGCGTCGCGAACCGCCTCGGACAAATCACCATTCCAGTTTGTATCCGCCATTGCTAATTCGGGCGGACAACACTGAGTGAGGTCAAGTGAAAATGCAGTTGCAGCCTCACGCCAAGCTCTCCCGATATTCCCATCCGCACCGATAAACAGGTAACGGAGCTCGAATATGTCTCGGGATTGCGAGAGCGAGTAGAGATCTGACAGAACTTCACAGGGATGGTTCTCGTCCGTCATTCCGTTGACGACCGGCACCACGTTTGCGGAGGCAAGCCTTTCAAGAACCGAGACTTCCCGATGCCGAACGACGAGGATACCCGCCCACTGCGATAGGTAGAACGCGACGTCTGTGAGCGCCTCCGGCTTATCAAGAGTCGCCGGTGGAAACGTAACTGGAGCTAGACCCATTCGCTTTGCGCCCAACTCGAAAGTCACCCTCGTACGAAGACTGGAACTCAGGAAGAAGAGGACTGCGGAACCCTGATGTGTTGGACCCACACCCTCCTCGTATTTCTTAGCCAGCGCGAAAAGGCCAGCAAGCTTTGCTCTGTCCCAAGAATCCGTTAGCCGAAGAAGATGTTCCACCTCTGGATAGTATCCCGACCACCCAAACGGCACGACTGGGCTACGCGAACGCGCTATCCGGAGAAAGCACGTATGAGGGTGTATGCCACAAGAACCAACACCACCGCACCAACGATCAGGTCTGTCCAGGTTGCCAAAGCCTCCTGAGCGTTCTTGTCTCGCTTCGTCACGTGAAGCAGTCCCGCGATGAACAGAAAGACACCGCCAGCTAGTCCTGCCGGAACAGCCCATCCCGGAACCAATGCCAGAAGACCTGCGAGACCCATGCCAACGTTCGCAGTGCCGAGCTCCCTAGTGAGCTGCTTTTCCTGAATCGTCGATTCTGATGCACCCAGAATCTTCGTAGTGGGGCCCCGTCCCGACGCTTGCGCGATTCCTGCAACAAGAAGGCGCGTGCCTACACCCCAGAACACCCACCACTTACCAAGGACGAGCACCGGATCGCCACCAACCGTCGCTAGCTCTACGCAACCCGAGACAATCGGGAGGATAACGGTCTGCAAAATGACTAGAACAAAGTAAGCCATGGTAGGAACCTCTCAGTAGATGCGCGATTGACCTATTATGACGCGTCCGCCGCCACCCTCGGGTGCCTCGCCAAGTAGCACCCGGGCAAAACGCCAACGGTGTTCGAGATTGCAAGCGGCAAGATCCACTTTCGATCGCCACGCTGAACCGCCCGCCGTATCGCCAGAATCTTGAGGACGAGGTCGGTAGTGGCCGCGATACCAATCGCAACACCTACTGGTGAACTCACCTTAACCTCTGCAACGTGCAGTTCCATAGTCAACTCTCCTAGCCAAGCTTCGCTCTCGTTACAAGTAATCGTACTAACGTAGGCGCCCCAATCCGAGAGCGGGAGAGCACCTAATCCCGAGCAACCGCGTCTTTCCTAGCTACGCGTGGGAGAAACCAGCGCGCCTGTCGCACTGCAGTGCGAGTAGCTTCGAAGCTACTTCATCGATTTTGCTCCTGACTTTTCCCTATTCTTACTCCGCTATTTTCCTTACTCTCATTCCATAGCTTTCCGTCTCTCCGATTCATCGTCTCCTCCGCCTTTGGTTCAGACGGCCGGCTCTTGATTCTCACAGATCATGGCGCCTCCAAGAATGGCCTGGAAGCTGCAGGCATCCAATTCGAAAGCATGGCGCTGAGAGATCGTCGCATCTACGCACAATCGCGAAGTCGATCGGATAAGTCGGCGTCAGTAGTTGGAAGGAGCCAAGCGGATCGCTCGTATATTCGCCTCATCCGGAAGTTATGCGGCGACTGAGTCGAGGGCGCAGATCATTTGGGCTTCGTCCCAAAAGTCTGTGCGGAGCCCATGTACGTCATGCGTCGTAAAGTCGAAGCACTTGATGCTTTCATCCAGCTAGAAACCAAAGCGATCATAGCTAAGTAGTAAGACCCAAGAGACAGGTCTAGAGAAGGCCGCGCAGTCGCTTCTTGCTGAGATTCTGCTTGACGATCCACGCAACATCGGAATCACCAGTATCGAGTGCTCGAAAGGCGGGCAGTCCGATCTGGGGATTACCAACCATCGCGACACTCCAGCAGTACCCGAGCGCCTTACGCAGTTTTCGGACAGCCTCCAACTTGCGTTGTTCCTGGGGCAAAGCAGTGATGAACTGGGTTGTGCTATCGCAGGCACGAATCGCGGCGGTCGACAAATCGGGATGGTTCAGCAAACGCGGTTCGCAGATTGCCGCAACAGCAACCCGTTTAACGTATGGGTCCGGGCTGCTGGTCCACAGCTCGACGATTCCCTTGAACTCGACTGGGGCATCGTCGCCCAGTAATTGCAGTCCGATGATGACTCCCTCCTGAACGCGCCACCGCTCATCAGAAGCAAATGAGCGTGCCCGTTCCAGAAACCCCGGTTGATCCGCGCGTCTGCCGATAGCCGCAGCCGCGCAGATCACCGGAAATTCCCGGCCGTCCTCCAACAGAGGGTCTATCACGTCATCCTGCGCAACAGACGCAACTTCTGTAACAAGAGTTAGGTTTGCGCGAGGGCCGGGTAGACCTGATCGTTCGTCAAGATAAGTGGCCCATTCCGAAGGCGGGAGAGAGCTCAACGCAGAGTAGTCAGCGATTTCTTTCACCACGAATCAACTGTACGTCAGACGTCACCGCGCGACCCGTGATCGCCCTCGTCGAAGTCGAGAACGTTCACTTGAGTCGCAACTCCAAAACCCCTCGTTCTCATTGAGTCGGTCAACTAGGGTGACAAGTGTGAGTAGTTCTGAAAATGACAACGAGACATCGGATTGGCGGATGGATCGCATTGGGTCAATCATTGCCGGAACCAATCCAACATTCATGGCGGAACTCGACGCCGGGTATGCCGTCATTGCCGACACACAGTTTCTTCCGGGCTATTCAGTGTTCTTGCCAAAACAGCCAATCAAGGAGCTCAACGATCTCTCACTAGAAGATCGCACCGCCTTCCTGCGCGACATGACAATTCTGGGCGATGCTATCGCATCTGCGTGCGCTCCGGTTGTGAGGCTGAACTACGACATCCTAGGTAACACCGATGGCTACCTTCACGCACACGTCTTTCCAAGAGATGCGTGGGAGGAACCGGATCGCCTGCGTCTCCCAACCTGGCTCTACCGAGACGAGTGCTGGAGGTCGGACAAATGTCGATTCAATCAGGAGCAGTACCGAGAAGTCCGAAAAGCAATCACTGAGATCCTGCAATCTCGTCATCAAGCAGTCCGAGACCAGTCACTCTAGATGGTGCGCCACAGAGTGGCCACAGCACACCGTCACCCTCGACTAGTGCGCTACAAAGTGGCCCACACGGGGCACCTTTTGTCGGCGTGTCGCACGCAGATCAGGCCACTTTGCAGCGCATGACAAAAGCGAAATCGGAACGTTGGCCACTTAGTAGCTCACTGCAACATGCCGAACCCCAACGACCCACTCTTCCGAGGAAATACCCTTGCAAAGCGCGTCGAAAGCACGAATCTGCGCAAACCGCGAAAACTAGTCGCCCACCCGGCGCTTTCGAGCTAGGTCGCCACCCCGTCAGCTGTAGTCAACGCCAGTTTCAGGACTAGAAGTCCCAGTCCTCGTCTTCCGTTTCGACTATTTCGCCGATTACGTACGAAGACCCCGAACCCGAAAAGAAATCGTGGTTCTCATCCGCGTTCGGCGACAGTGCCGCCAAGATCGCAGGGTTCACGTTCGTTTCGTCCGCTGGGAAGAGCGCCTCGTACCCCAGGTTCATCAACGCCTTGTTCCCCTGATATCGCAGGAATTTCTTCACGTCCTCGGTCAGGCCCAGGCCATCGTAGAGATCGGCAGTGTACTTCTCCTCGTTCTCATACAACTCATACAACAGCGAGAAGGTGAAGTCCTTCAGCTCGTCCAAGCGTTCCTGCGAAGCGTTCCGGTTGCCCACCTGGTACTTGTAACCGATGTAGTAGCCGTGCACCGCCTCGTCCCTAATAATCAGGCGAATAATATCCGCCGTGTTCGTCAGCTTGCCGTGCGAAGCCCAATACATCGGCGCATAGAAACCAGAGTAAAAGAGGAATGACTCCAGCATCGTCGAAGCGATCTTTTTCTTCTGCGGGTCATCGGCGACGTAGTACGAGTTGATGATCTCAGCCTTACGCTGCAGTTCATGGTTGGTTTCACCCCAGCGGAAGGTCTCGTTGATCTCCGCCGTCGACAGCAGCGTCGAGAAAATCGAAGAGTACGACTTCGCGTGCACCGACTCCATGAACGCAATGTTGGTATAAACCGCCTCCTCGTGCGGAGTGATCGCGTCAGGGATCAAGCTGACCGCTCCGACCGTCCCCTGCAGGGTGTCAAGCAACGTCAGACCTGTGAAAACGCGGTTCGTCATCTGCTTCTCAGCGTCATTCAGGGTCGCCCACGAAGGCAGGTCGTTCGACACCGGAACCTTCTCCGGGAGCCAGAAGTTACCGGTCAAACGGTCCCAGACCTCAAGGTCCTTATCGTCCTCGATCTTGTTCCAGTTGATCGCCTCAAAGATCTCCGCCACTGCGTCTCCTTAAAACTCAGCTCACCATTTGCCTACCCGGATTGTAGTCGGGCACCCGGAAATGGGGATTTCAGTCTACGTTCGAATGTGTAGTGTTTGAGCATGGATCCAAGACTTAGCGCCGCACTTGAGGAATCCCACCTCACCACCGTCCGCAACATCCCCGAAGACTTCCTTCTGGGGGCCGCCGCTGCCGCCTACCAAATCGAGGGAGCGGCGAACGAGGATGGACGAGGACCCTCCATCTGGGACAAGTTTTCTCGCGTTGACGGCGCCGTGGTTAACGGAGAGACCGGCGACGTCGCCTGCGACCACTACCACCGCTACCGCGAAGACGTGGCGATGATGAAGGACCTGGGCCTCGATGCATATCGCTTCTCGGTGTCTTGGGCGAGGGTATGCCCTGACGGCAAAACACTTAACCCCAAGGGTCTCGACTTCTACAAGCGCCTGGTCGATGAACTGCGCGACGCTGACATTCTGCCCTGGCTGACGCTTTACCACTGGGACCTTCCCCTCGCCTTAGAAGAAAAGGGCGGCTGGCCCGCACGCGACACCGCCAAGTATTTCCGCGATTACGCAATGTTGGTGCACGAGGGGCTTGGTGACCGGGTTGGCGTCTGGACCACTTTGAACGAGCCCTGGTGTGCCTCCTTCCTCAGCTACACCGGGGGCGAACATGCGCCCGGCCACCAGTCGCTGACCGAGGGAATGCTGGCCAGCCACCACCTGCTACTGGGGCATGGCCTCGCGATCCAGGAACTCCGCGCCGCCGACCCGAAACTCAACCTGGGGCTCACCCTCAACTTCACCGTCGCTCAGCCGCTGAACCCGGACAGTGCCGACGATCAGCGTGCAGCCCGCCTTGTCGACGGGCAGTTCAATCGCTGGTTCCTGGACCCGATCTTCAGGGGTTCTTACCCACAGGACATCGTCGAGGAGTTCGCGGATGTCGACCCCGAAGCTGCCGTCGCTTTCAACGCAGCGGTCCAGCCAGGCGATCTCGACATCATCTCCACCCCCATCGACACTCTCGGAGTCAACTACTACCAGCCGGACCTGCTGTCAGCGTCCGCTACGCCTCCCGCAGAGATTACGGAACGACTGGGAATCACTGAACTCGCGCCTGCCCCCAGCGGCGGCGCGCCGACTACCAGGCAGACTGCCAGCCCGATGCCAGCCTCACGTGGGTTTATGGGACCGGACGCCCTTCTCCCTCGTACATTCCAGAACTGGGACATCGACCCGCTGATGTTCAAGGACCTACTGCTGCGGTTGGATCGCGAATACACACGCAGAGCCGGCGTGAAAATGTACGTGACTGAGAACGGGGCCGCCTATGACGACCGGGTTGAGCAGACAGAGAACGGGCCAGTAGTCCATGATCCCGATCGCACCGCGTACATCAAACTGCACCTGGCTGCGGTACTGGACGCGAAGGACGAGGGAGCCGATGTTAATGGCTATCTCTACTGGTCGCTCATGGACAACTACGAGTGGGCCTGGGGATACAACCGCAGGTTCGGCATCGTCTACGTTGACTACCAGACTCAGGAAAGAATCATCAAGGACTCTGGCAGGGCATACGCGCAGATCATCGCCGAGCGGGCAATCGATGTCGCCCCCGACGCCGGTCTCCTGGTTCGTCGCGGTTCACTTGTTGAAGGACGAACCGAGTCCCTGTGGGACGGACTTACCGACTAATCGTGGTCTCGGCCTGCTTTCTGGCTGGTTTTGCTTGCTGTTGTTGACGGTACTCGTTGATAGTGAGTCCGCCCAGTGATGTCTTGATTCTGTGGTGGCTGTAAGAGCGCCTGTATTGGTGGATTGCTTCTTCGATTTGTGAGGCCGCTTACCGCAACTAGTTCGTCTCTGAGACTTCACCAGTTGCAGCGCTGGAGCGGAGTAGCCTATCCGAATCATTCAGATAGGCGTAGTAGAGACCGATCATCAGGCCGCCGCCTACAAAGTTTCCGACTAGCACGACACCAACGTTGGCCAGCGCCAACCAAATATCGATGCCACCGCTGAGTCCCTTGATCAGGAACAAGACTGTGTTCGCGACCGAGTGCTCAAATCCGAGGAAAGCGAACACCATTACCGCCACGACCATCGAGACGACCTTGACCCCGTCCGACTTCACTCGACCGTTATAGATCAGTAGCATCGCCAGGTTGATCATGAAGTTGCAGAGGATCGCCCTCACGAACAGGTCCCCGATGCCCGCTGCACCACCGGTGATGTAGCCCAGTTTCGTATCTACGGCGTCGGCAACAAACTCACCCGTCGCCCCATTCATCAGCGTGGAAAAGTGGACGAGGATTGCCACCAGCAGTCCGCCCGCCGCGTTTCCCAAGAAACAAAGAAGCAGAATCCAGGCGGCCCGTCCCACCTTCATTCGTCGGAAATAGACCGCAATCGTCGTCACCATCATGTTCGAGGTCAGAAGTTCGGAACCCGTGTAGTAGATGAACGACAGCGCGAAACCAAAAGTGATGGCCCCTAGCAGCCGACCAACCCCAACCAGATTCGAGCTTGCCTGAGCAAAGGCCGCAATCACCGCGAAGTTCGCTAGGTAGAAGAGTCCGGCCAGCATCCCGGCCATTCCCGCTCGCATCAGGAAGACTCGAGTGACCCGCTTGGTCATCGTCTCTTTCGAGTCGGCCGCATCCAGAACCCGGGAAACAAACTCAGCGCCGGGAAAAACCTTCTGCTCGACGGTACTCATTGTTGCTCCTGCTTTCTGGACTCAGAGTCGTCCAAATCAAGTCAACGGTGTTCTGTCTCAGCCCACCGTGTGCTCCCGGACCAGTCTAGGAGCCAGCCTAAAAGCCCGAAAGCCAGCCTAAAAGAGAGTGTCTGCCTCGAACGAGTCGAGCGGGGTATCACGCTCTGAAGGTGCCGGATTCGTAACCACGGGATTCTGCGAACCCCTCGCTGATCGCGACGCCTCAGCCGACTCGGGAGTATGTGCGGGTCGTGCCTGCCCCGCCTGCATACTCTGGGCGGACTGCGGGAACCCGGGTCCCTTATCAAATGACCGACTGCGCTGATAAGCCTCTGCCGCCGAGCGTGCCTTGTCGTCTGCCATCTCGTTCAGCGTATGTCCGGCATGTCCCTTAACCCACTCGAAGTGAACTTTGCGCTCCTGCATGGCTCGGTCGAGTTGCTGAATCAGTTCAAGGTTCTTCACCGGCTTTCCATCGGCCTTCTTCCATCCCTTCCGTTTCCAATTCGGCATCCACTTAGTCACCGAATTGATCACGTACTGGGAGTCGGCGAGGACGTGTAACTCCTCATCCGCCAGTCCGGCGGCAGCCGTGTCCTCGAGCAAACGTAACAGCGCGGTGAGCTCTCCGATGTTGTTGGTGCCACTGCGCCACCCGCCACAAGCCCAAGTGTTTCCATCAACGACCCAAGCCCACCCTGCCGGGCCCGGGTTGCCTAAAGACGATCCATCGACTGCAGCGGTAATACTCATGAGTCGATGGTACGCAAGGGCCATCTTCGCAGGTATTCGACGTGCGCAAGTTCTCGATACCATCAGTGTCTCACGCCGCAAATTCGCTACCTATCTCGCGCCCCGAGTCACCTCCTCGCGGCGGCGCCCTCGCTAGACTTGCCCCCGGCAAGCCGTCGCTCACTTGCCTTGCGATGCGCCGACTCTGCACGCCATCTAAGCAACGAATTTGCGGCCTGAGACACTAGG
Source organism: Scrofimicrobium sp. (assembly GCA_049291975.1). Taxonomy (GTDB): domain Bacteria; phylum Actinomycetota; class Actinomycetes; order Actinomycetales; family Actinomycetaceae; genus Scrofimicrobium. The sequence continues at coordinate 31,545 of JBATQJ010000135.1, read as the reverse complement.
CTGGACCACATGCGCGATTACGGAAACAATCCTCGGAAACAAGGCGGCCGCGGCGATCGACGGCACTTCGATGACACCCCGAAGAAAGGCACCGACAGGGATCTGCTACACCTGCTTCGGGGCATAGACGGATCCTCGTACGGTGCCTACAAGCAGGTCGTGGGCGAGTGGGACTATGGTTCGTTCGTTCTGCACGTCGACCGCATCCAGGCGGATCCATATGCCCCTCCCTCGTCACTGCGAGTGGTCACTTGGCCGGGCAAAATGGGACTTCCTGAGGAGACCTTCACGACCCGCGAGCAGCAAGTCGCCACCGCCGACTTCCTCATCCGCTCCCTTAGTAAGGCTCTGAGAGCGGACAAGCGTTTTTCTTCTGTCTCCATCGTTTCGGTTGGGCAGGAAATTCTAGAGCGCTCCGCGGCATCGGTTAGTCCCGAACAGGTGAATTTGCGAATCCAGGTTTCGATGCCGGCTCGCGGTCGCACTGTGCTGGGTCACCAGGCCGCGACGATCTTCGACGTTGAACTGCCGGACGCCCTTGGCGAAACCTTCGACTTCCTCTCCGCTCACGCCGACGGGTATCGCGAGCGCCTCATCGAGCACGTTCATACGTACGAGGATTACTGCGCCCTGCAACGCGCCCTCACCGACAACAACTGGACCTCGTTCATTGCGAACGAGGCGATCCTCGCCCGCAAGTCCGGTATCTCCCAGTTGCCGATGGAAGACTCGGTTCCGTTCAAGTCTCCGGATTCATTGCTTCGGACCGTTGACCTTCCTCATGCAGGAACAGTACGAGGGATGGCCATCGAACCCGGGATTACCCTGATTGTCGGTGGTGGTTACCACGGCAAATCCACGGTCCTCTCCGCCATCCAACGAGGGGTGTACGCTCACGTCCCGGGTGATGGACGTGAGTTGGTTGCGACCCTTCCAGCCGCGATGAAGATCCGTGCGGCCGACGGTCGGCCAGTCACAAAGGTGGACGTTTCGCCCTTTATCAACCACCTCCCGACCGGGTCGAACACCTCGCGATTCTCAACCCAGAACGCTTCCGGGTCCACCTCGCAGGCGGCCAGTATCATCGAGGCGCTCGGGGCGCGGTCGCCCCTGTTACTGATCGACGAGGACACTTCGGCCACCAATCTGATGATCCGCGATGAACGGATGCGCGAGCTGGTGGTCTCCTCGCAAGAGCCAATCACCCCGCTGATCGACCGCATTCGGGGACTGTACGAGGCAGACGGTATCTCGCTCATCCTCGTCATGGGCGGCTCTGGGGCATACTTGGACGTCGCGGATCGGGTTCTGCAGATGGACTCATACCGATGTGAGGACGTGACCGACCGGGCGCATCAGGTCGCGGAACAGAATCCTCGTGAACGCACTGACATTCCTGGTTTCCCTGAGTTGTTACCGCGCTGCCCGATCCGCATCAAGACGGGGGGAGATCGGCCGAAAACAAAGGTTGCCGGAACGAATTCGATTGGGATCGACAAACAGAACATTGACGTCGGCGACGTCGAACAGGTCGTGGAACAGGGTCAAACCGAGGCGATCGCTTGGGCAGTGCGGGGAATCCTGCAAGCACTGTCGGACGGGGAGAAGACGGTAGCGGACTTAACCGCAGAGGTCGAGGCCATCCTCGAAAAGGACGGCCTCGACGCTCTGGTTAGGTTCGGTGCAAGGAAGTATCCGGCGTTCCTGGCAAGGCCGCGAGCGGTAGATATCGCTGCGGCGTTGAACCGCTACCGGGCGCTAGAAATAAAGTAGCTCCCGGCCTGGTGGGTGGTGCGGTGGAACGATCGAAGAGCGATTATCGACCTTGCGAAGCACGGGAGATTTAAGAGCTCATCGACGTCCGCCGCGCAGCCCACCAGGATTGGTAGTCCAGATTAGTCCTCGACAGTCGCGCTCTTGTTTACTGCGCCGTCCTTGGGCTTGACGTTGTCTGCACCCTTGATGAACTCCTCGACCTGGTGGCGTGCCACGCGGTCTTCCATCTGTACCGGCGGGGACTTCATGAAGTAGGCGGCGGGACCCCAGATCGGGCCACCGATTCCGCGATCTAGGGCGATCTTGGCAGCGCGGATCGCGTCGATAACGATCCCGGCCGAGTTCGGGGAGTCCCAGACCTCAAGCTTGTACTCCATCTGAATCGGAACGTCACCGAACGTGGTGCCCTCGATACGAACGAAAGCGAACTTGCGGTCATCAAGCCACGGCACGTAGTCCGAAGGGCCCACGTGAATGTCACGGTCTTCGAAGTGCGACTTCATGTTCGAGGTGACGGCCTGCGTCTTCGAGATCTTCTTCGACTCAAGACGTGAACGCTGAAGCATGTTCTTGAAGTCCATGTTGCCGCCAACGTTTAGCTGGTAGGTGCGGTCAATCCTGACCCCGCGCTCTTCCATCAGGCGAACGATGTCGCGGTGGCTGATGGTGGCACCAAACTGGCTCTTGATGTCGTCGCCAACAATGGGGACACCGGCAGCCTCAAACTTTGCGGCCCACTCGGGATCAGACGCGATGAAAACTGGAAGGCAGTTGACGAAAGCACAACCCGCGTCGATGGCGCACTGAGCGTAGAAGCGGTCCGCTTCCTCTGAGCCGACAGGCAGGTAGGAAACAAGGACGTCGACCTTTGCGTCCTTTAGGACCTGGACAACGTCGACCGCGTCAGCCGAGGATTCCTCTACCGTGTCCTGGTAGTACTCGCCAAGTCCGTCGAGGGTGTTTCCGTGCTGAACGATCACTCCAGTCTCGGGAACATCAGCGAACACAACGGTGCAGTTGGGCTCGGCAACGATCGCCTCGGAGAGATCCTTGCCAACCTTGTTCTCGATGACATCGAACGCCGCAACGACCTTGACATCGCTAACGTGGTAGTCGCCGAACTGAACGTGCATCAGGCCCGGAATGGTGTCGGTCGCCTTTGTGTCCTTGTAGTACTCAAGCCCCTGAATTAGGGAGGAAGCACAGTTTCCTACGCCGACGATCGCGGTGCGAATTTCGCTCATTGTTTCTTTCTAGCCTTCTTAGTTGGTGTTGCTTGAGTTTTGTAGACCGGGGTCGTTCTGGATCAAACGGTCGATCCAGGAAAGTTCACGAAGCGTCTGCTCAGAGTCCAACTCACCCTTCGAGCGGACCCAGTAATCCGGGGACTTCTTTGCATTCTCGCTAGCCTCATGTCGTTCCAAGACCAGGGTCCTGCGTTGCATCAGCAGAGTCAGCCTGGTTGCTGGGGTCGCGCGGGACATCAGCCCCATCGTTAGGCCCAGCGATTCATCGTCCATCTCGGCGGTCGTGAGCGCCGATTGCAGGTACTCGCGTCCAGCATCAGTCGTTTGATAAACAACCTGATTCTTCTTTGGTGTGGAAGCGTCAACCCGTACGGGCTTTCCCGACCACTTCGACAGGCGAACTTCCGGAACTACATTGTCGACAACGCGGATAAGACCTCGATCGTCGAGTCGGTGCAGTGCCGGGTAGAGGGACCCAAATGAGAGGCGGCGAACCGGCCCGAGCGAACGCGAAAGACGCTTACGTAGCTCGTAACCGTGAAGCGGCTCTTCGAGCTCACCAAGAATGGCAAGCTCAAGCATGCTAGACCGCGTCCCCACCGGGGCCCTCCTGTAAAGTTCGATTTCTCGGAACGAGGTCTAGGTTAGCATTTTATATCGATTCGATATGTCGAATCGATACATTTCAATCTATGTATCCCGCCACACCGCCAATTTTCCAAGCAGTTCCCGCGAGTTCCCAATCAGATAGGGGAGCTACACACGGCAAAAGCGGGTTGAGAGCGCCCCATATGATTGACAAACCTAGGCGAGGGAAGGGGAGCTAACCGAATAAGCTCCGCTTGCGGTTTAGTCTCCTGAGTTCCTTTGCGTAGTCGCCGCCCGGTTGGGCAGGAACCCCATCACAGGTCCATTGGAAGATCACCGACGGATCAAACGGCTTTGAACACGTCCCACACGCCACGACTCGCTTTGGCATTCGGAGCAGGTTCCTTTTCTGGCCGCAGCGAGGGCAGGTCCCAACCCACTTCGCCGGAGCCGGGGGAAGCCAGTTCGGGAGCAGAGCCTTTGGACTGGCCCCGATCTCCACCGCAATCTTCTTCCACTCTGGACCATGCCCTGCCTTGGGGCCAGCTAGGGCGTGTGCTGCCTCGTGCAACACCACGTCCCTTTGGACATCTCTGGGATACAGGGCCATCAGGGTCTTGGAGAAGCTGAGGGTCTTCTTCGAATAGTTGCATGCGCCGGCACGACGCTTGGCGTGATCCCAAACAATGGCCCACCCCGCAAGGTCATGCATGATGAGCACGTCAAGAGCAAAGGAGTTGACGTAAAGAACCGCCTCTTCGGTGCTCGACTGCCCCACCGATTGCCTCCTTGCTAGTTAACCTCGACAGCGCGTAGTGCTAGAGCGCTAGGCGCGTTGCCATCTTCTTCATCGCCCTAGCTGTATCCGTTTCCAGGCGTTTGCTCGGCGGCTTGTACCAGGTCAGCCCAATGTTCTTTGGGTTGACCGCGACCAGTCTGCCCCTATCGACGATCAGGGGGCGGAACATTCCGTTACCTCCGGGACAAATGAGCTTTTCCCCGGCTTTATCCGTCAAGCAGCTTCGGTCCTTGTATCCGACATGGAGCTCGTCGAACATTGCCAGATACATCGTCCTGTTCGCGTCCTTGCGGTTTTCATCGAGTAGGTCCCAGAGGTCCGACCTCAGGTAAAACGTTGGTGCTTTCGGGTCCGAGGGAGGACCCGACACCAACCGCTTTCCGTCCAGGTGTGCGGTTGTCAGACTGACATCCGCGTCAGGCAATGCCGTTGGTGTGTCTTCACCCGGATGGCCACTCCCCGCCGTGAGGCGAGACGGGCGCGAAGCCTGACCCGCTGAGGCTGATGTCCGGATTTCGGAGAAACTCGCTCCGCCCGAATTAGCGACGGCGTCGGTCAGGGCCTGACGGGTGATCCGCAAGCCGGCACCGGTCCAGCGTGCCAAGTCCTGGTCCGTGATCGGCCCATGCGATATCGCATACCTTCGGGCGATCTCTGCAAACGCCATTCGTTTGGCTTTCGGATCACCATCGTCGATTCTCTCGGCCCAACCATGTGGGTCGTCCACCAGCGAGCAAGTATCAACGATCAGGTGCTCATTGCCTCGCAGTGGACCGCTGACAAACGTTCCGTCACCATGGAACTGGACGAAAAGAATGTAGATCAGTCGCGCCCTTTCCTCCTCCGAAAGATGCGAGCCGACTCCGTTTGCCAGCCAAGTCTCGCGCATCCCCGAACGAGTTTGGGGACTGTCGGAGAGGGCCTCCCGTGCTACATCCCGGGCATGCGAAATGTGCTGGTCTTCCAGGCCAACCTCCGCTGCGGCTCGTTTGAACCAGGAATTGTCGCCTTCCAGAGCGCGAAGCCACCGGTAGTCCTCCGCGGTCGTGATGTGGAGGGTTCCGCGGAAGGGCCAAGACCTCACCAACTGCCCAGACTCAAAGGCTTCAGCAACGTCGGACCCACTGGAGTCGAGTGTCCGACTGACCAGCGAATGCGGCACGTTCGAGGTGATCTGCCCCTGCGTCGCCAACATTCTGCTGACTACCTGAACCGGATCTGACACGGCCGTCGCGGGTACTAAGCCCTGCGCGACAATCCGCATCAGATTCAGCTCAACTGGCAAGCCCTTCGCGCTAGTCGTTTGAATACCCCGGTTCGTCAGGTCAGTCCCCCGAGTTAAGTAGATTAAGCAGTTCTTTTGCCGCGTCACGAATCGAGAAATGATCATACTGTGCAGCGCGTTCTTCGGCTGCGATGAGACCCGAACGGCACACTACCTTGTAGTCTCCGTAAGGGAATGAATAGGTAGTTTTGTCCTCGCGGCTGCCTCCCGGCTTGACGCCGAGATGCCATTTTGCAAACTGACCCATTCCCTCCCTATCAATAAACTTGTTCTGCTGTTCGGTGTCGGGGTTGACCTCCCCCCAATCATCTTCTTTGGTCGAGTACTTCCCTTCAGCAATCAGCTTCTTGGCAAACTCGACTGCTTCCTGGTTCACTTCAACACTCATGTTGTCCTCCCATTGTTCCTTGTTGTTCCCTGCCGGGGATGATCCCCAACTCACCCGCTAATTCTAGCCAGCCGCATCGGGGCTCTCGCAAACCGAAGGGATCTTTCTCCCCGAACTTTCCTCTTCCGTTTACGCCTGTATCGTTTCGTAGGTCCCGATCACTTGGGATGTCACCGTTATGTCCTCTATCGTGACCTCGGCAGGTGCAGAGACGGCAAGAGATCGCATAACGCCCGACCCTGGACCAACCGGTTGGACCCCACTCGATACATCGGTGATACTCAAGACCACTCCAATCTGCTCCCCTAGCGCCTCGGCATAATCTGCGGCCACTTGACCGGCCTCGACCACCGCCTGCTTTCGAACGTCGCTTTCGGTTGATCTCTTGGTTTCATCCGTGAGAGACCAACCAACAGAAGCATCCACTCCGGCTTCTGCGAGCTTAGTTGCCAGTTCACTAACCAGTTCAAGGTTGGAGAGCTTGATCTTTACGTAACTGGTCGTCACGTACTCGATGGCTACTTGATCTGGCTGACCGTTCACGTATGTCTTCTGTGCCATTGTCCGAATGGGACTGGCCGAATGCCAGATCGCATCGCCGGACTCAATAAGCTTCTTTGCGGTATCAACTACCTCGTTGTGCAGCGTCGTCGCATTGGCAACGCTTGTTGATCGATCACTCGATCGCGCATCTATGTTGGCGGTGATGGTTGCAAGTTCGGCGGGAATGCTTGCTATACCAGTGCCTGTGGCTTGAATCGTCGTCATGCCCCAAGGTAACACCCACCACCGACACAGCGGTATCCTCACTCTTCAGACACCGGTATTCCAGCTAGTTCCTCGGAAGGAGAACGCGCAATGAAGCCACGCATTGCGATCTGCGGCATTCACATCGAAAGTTCCACCTTTACTCCGTACATCTCAGTGGAATCAGACTTTGATGTGCTACGCGGCGAGGACCTACTGCGCCGATACGACTGGATAAATGATGACTGGTCGAGGCAGGTCGAGTGGCTTCCGATCCTGCGGGCAGGGGCTCTTCCGGGAGGAGTTGTGGAACGCTCTGCCTACGATGGTTGGAAGCAAGAGATTGTTGAGAGTCTCCGAGCTCTGACCAACCAGGCTCCGCTCGACGGCCTTTATTTCGACATTCACGGTGCGATGAGTGTGGAGGGCATGGATGACGCCGAAGGCGATCTGATCACCGTGATCCGAGGCGTAATCGGTAGCGAGCCGATGGTCTCTGCCTCAATGGACCTTCATGGAAACGTATCGCAGACTCTGTTCAATGGCTGCGACATGATGACCTGCTACCGGCTAGCTCCTCATGAGGATGCCTGGGAGACCCGCGAGCGCGGCGCTCGCAATCTCGTCGACCGACTCGTTGCTGGACTGGGAAAACCCACTAAGGCCCTGGCACATGTTCCCGTTCTGTTGCCAGGCGAAAAGACATCCACCCGAACCGAACCCGCAAAAGGTCTCTATGGAATGATCCCTGAGATTGAGGCGCGCCCCGGCATCATCGACGCGTCAGTCTGGGTAGGTTTTGCGTGGTCGGACCAACCACGGTGCAAGGGTGCCATCGTCGTCTTTGGCGACGACACCGGGGACGTGGCGACGCAGACAGCTAGATTGGCTAGAGCCTTCTGGAATGCACACGACAAGTTTGAGTTCGTTGCTCCCGTGGACTCCATCGAAGGCTGCCTGGCGTATGCGATCGACGCACCCAAGCCATTCTTTATTTCGGATACCGGCGACAATCCGGGAGCGGGCGGCGCAGACGATGTGACTGTGGCGCTCGCGGCACTCCTGAACTGGGGACCGGTGAAGGATTCGACGCTGGACGTCCTTTACGCCTCAATCCTCGACCCCGAATCCGCGAGCGCTGCGGCAATGGCGGGGGTAGGTGCAACAGTGGAGCTATCAGTGGGAGGTAAGGTCGACACTCGTGCTCCCGGTCCGGTGCAGTTGAAAGCGGAGGTCCTTTCGGTAGCCGAGGATCCTCGCGGCGGCACAACGGTAACCCTGAAGAGCGGCGGACTCACGCTGATTGTCACGGAGAATCGAAATCAGTACGCGAACCTGGAGCAGTACCTTGCTGCAGGGGTTGATCCTCGTACTGCGGACGTTGTTATGGTGAAGATCGGCTACCTAGAGCCGGATCTGTACAGCATCCAGGCAGACTGGAAGATGGCGTTGACCCCAGGTGGAGTTGATCAGGACCTGGTTCGACTTGGCCATCGACACATCGACCGACCGATGTTCCCGTTTGATCAGTTCAGTTCTGATCCTGCGATCCGCGTTGAGGTCGTGGAGCCGTAAGTAGTTGCTCGCTTCTTGACCAGAGCCTAACCGCAGCTGCCCGGTCCAGGTACGGCTTGAATGGTCTGCGCGTTGTGACCGGACCGAAGACTCCGAACCACTTCTCAGGTGCGAACATGGTCAGCTGATCGCTGTCAGTTAGCGCCGCGTCGATTGCTGGCCTCGCACCAGCCTCGGTGCTGTTCCCAATGTGCTCGACTGCCCAGTTCACAACGTTCGACGGGATCATCCGACGGAGAGCCGGTGCAATCTCGGACCCGGGAGTCACCCCCGGGTGAGCCAACTGGACACTTATCCCCCAGCCGCCGGCGCGCGAGCGCCGATCCAGCTCCATCCCGAACAGGCCCAAGGCGATCTTCGACTGCTGATATGCCCGCGCCGCACCCGCGCCTGGTTCACCAGGCTCCGAACCTAGCTTTCCAAACGAACCACCGAGGCTACCCTGGAACACCACTCGTGCATGACCAGCTTTGAGAAGAGGCAAGAGTCCTTTGACCAATGCAAAGTTCGCCAGGTAGTTCGTTTCGAACACCAGGTCGAGGCCGTCGGTCGAAACCTGCGGCTCGCGCTCTCCAAGGGGAATAATCCCCGCGTTCAAAACCAGCAGATTGATCTCAGCACCCTCATCAACCAATCGGTCGCACATCGCCCGAATCGTTTGCAGATCTGAGAGGTCCATGTGAAGCACGCGAAATGAGAGTTCCGGAAACTCGTTCTTCAGATCGAAGACAACCTGCTCGGCCTTCTTCTGGTTTCGCGCTGGAAGAATCAACTCATCGATGTACGGAGCCAATCCCCGGGCTATTTCAAAACCGATGCCTCCGGTGGCGCCGGTTATCATTGCCCGCTGGAACCGCTTGGATGCGCCTGTCATACACAGATCGTAAAGGACTCGTGGGAACCCAGTTGTGTTCCCGGCTATCGAAACGTGACGGCGGTAAAGTTCTTCTGTGAGCGCTACGCCCCCGCCTCAGACCGGTGCAGGTCTATTTGGATACCTGAACCGTCGACGCCGCGACGTCGCATCCTGGAACATCGAAAAGGACGCCGAACTCCGGGAAATGATATCCGCCGCCAACGACGGGATCATCTCCTCCGCCGCGATTATTCAAGGCCTGCTCAGCGGGGGTGCAACGGGGCACGAGGCCGTCATCGGAGTCCTGGCCCTCATCATCATCGGAATGGTCGCAAGCGCGGCCACGCAATACTCCGAGGTGCAGTCCGAACGAGACGCCCAGATCCGGATCGTTGAGGAGGAGCAGGCGGCCCTCATCACCTCGCCCGAGGCCGAACACCAAGAACTTGTCGAGATTTACCGGAAGAAAGGACTCTCAGACGAACTGGCTCATTCCGTCGCAACCGAACTGATGGCGAACGATCCGCTTCGCGCACAACTCGACGACGAGTATGGTCTCGGCGAGATCGCGGGTCGATGGGCCCCATGGACGGCGGCGCTACGATCGGCGGGTGCATTCCTCGTTGGATCAGCACTGCCCTTGCTCTTCCTTCTGATCCTGCCGTGGCATATACGCGGAGAGATTACTGTGGTCTCGGTGCTGGTTGCACTCGCCCTGTCCGGGTGGATCGGACACCTCGTCGATCACTCCTCCCCCTGGAGGTCCATGGTTCGGACCATGCTGGTCGGGGTCATTATCTTGGGGATCTCAACGCTCGCGGGCTCGCTGGTGACGTTCTAGGTCTGCGCCGATGGTCGGACGCGAGGTCCCTGATGATCAAATTTGCTGCGACGTAGATTCTCCGGGAGACGAGTCGTGGCTGGACGCAAGTCAAGGGCTTAACAGGACGCACACGCCGTGGTATTAGTGAATCGAGATCAAATTGTGATCGTGAAGCCGCTCATACGTGTGCCTTCAAATTCGCGGCTTTCCCGGGAACATCGCCTCCAACAACCCGCGTTATTCCGGGCAATCGCCCGTGCCAAGGACTAGCGCACCAGCGCGCAGGCAGTAGGAGACTGCGAGCCCTGGGACTCAACTACTAGGCAGAACCTGGCCTCTGATTTAGAGTTAGGAAAGCCTAACCTAATGAAAATGGGTCCGGCACGACCTATTGCTCTACCCACAGGGGTTCACTTATGCAGGCGGTAGCCCGCGAGCGCGTTAGGCACCTTCCTGCCATTGCCGCACTGTTCCTGGCACTCTGCCTAATGGGCGCTATCTTTGCGACGCCGGCGAATGCAGAAGAGAAGGACTGGGGTCCTGTCGCAGAGCAGATGGAGGAGATCCTCAGCGGCATCCCCGACCAGTTTGCCGCAGGTGACGTTACCGCAGTCGAGACCTCAATCCGGCAGGCATACTACGAGGTCTACCAGGTCTCCGGCCTCGAATCAGAGATCGACCACCGACTCGGTTCCGAGCACGCAGAAGACTTCTACGCGCAACTGCTGGCCCTTCGTGACTTAGCACGAGATGGAGCCTCCCAAGAGGAGGTCGCAAACGCAGTTGACGACGTTATATTCCAGCTTCAGGGCGACGTGGCGGAACTCGCCGACGCTCCCGAAGTCACTGACAAGTGGACCCGCGTTGCCGCCCGCGCAATCGAATCGCTGGAAACCGCCAAAGCTGCTTACGCCGAGGGCGACTTCCAGGGCGCCGCAAACGGTGCCCGCGACGCCTACCTCGCTCACTATGAGGCAGACGGTTTAGAGAAAGCCTCCATCTCCTACCTTGGCCAGGCTCGCGTCAGCGAACTGGAATCCATGTTCACCCAGCTTCGTCAGCAAGGCCGCGACGGCCAGGTTTCGGTCGATGAGTACAACGCTCTGGTCGACACCCTCATCCAAGCCCTGAACGATGACGCGCAAGAGCTCGACCAACTCACTTCAAACGCCGAACTAGGTTGGACAGGGTTCTGGGCCTCGTTCCTCATCCTCCTTCGCGAGGGTGCGGAGGCCATGTTGGTTGTCGCCGCCCTCGTCACCTACGCCAAGAAGGCCGGACGTAAGGACCAACTGGTCGGCATCCTCGTCGGTGTCGGCGCGGCTCTCGTGATCGCGATCGGCCTAGCTATTGGGTTCTCACTACTGACCTCTTCGGTCGCCACCGGCTTCGGGCAGGAACTGATCGAAGGCGTTACCGGCATCCTTGCAGTCATCATGCTGATCTGGGCATCGAACTGGATTCTCTCCAAAGCGAGTGGTAAGCGTTGGGACGCCTACATCAAGAAGCAGGCCGGAGAGCAGGTGAAGGGTGGCACCTTCGCCCTGGCATCGGTCGCATTCCTCGCAGTTCTGCGTGAGGGCGCAGAGACCATCCTCTTCTTCTCCCCAATCCTTGCCGGTGCCAAAACCAGCGCCGACTATGCAAAGGTTTGGATGGGCGTCGGTGCGGCCGCATTGATCCTCGCCGTAATCTTCCTGCTGGTCTGGGCGTTCGGCGTCAGGCTTCCCATGCAGGCCTTCTTCAAGTGGACTTCTATCCTGCTCGGTATTCTGGCCGTAACCATCGTCGGCGGCGCGATCAAGGAGTTCCAAGACGCGACCCTGATCCCCGTGACGGTGGTCGAGGGCGTTCCAACCATTTCCATCCTTGGCGTCTACCCGACCGTGCAAACGCTTCTGACCCAACTCCTAGTCACCGTCATCCTGGTGGTGCTAGCGATCGTGCAGTTCAAAGCGTCCCGCAAAGCAGAACTCGAATCCGCAGATGACGGACCTGCGGACCACGGAACTCCCGCGGAGAACACCGGCCCAAGCACTGCTTTCGCCGAGCACCAGCTCGATCCTGCTCCCCACTAAACCTACCCATCGCAACACCAAACGAAAGGAAACGGCATTGAATACACGCAAGGTGTTTGCCGCACTATCAGGGCTCACCCTGGTCATGGCTCTGGGCGCCTGCTCAAGCGACAATTCGGCTGAGACCAAGGAGGCCGAGGAGTCTGTCTCTGAGGAAGCCACCGAGACGGTCGAGGAAGGCGAAGAGGCGGTCATCGGTGCCGACAAAGACACCGCTGGCATCAACGAGCTCCCCGTAGGTGACTCCGGCCCGCAGACCAACGGCCCTCTAACCGTTGACCTGGTTTACTTCCAGGCCGTCGACATGGAGCACGGTTCAATGGCTATGCCTCCGGCATCCGAGTCCGACATGCACTTCGAGGTTGACCTAGTCACCACCGAAGAGGCCAGCGAGTGGGGCTACGAGGCAGACCAGTTCCTCCCCTACCTGACCGTCACCGCTGTTGCGACCAACCAGGACACCGGCGAGGAAATCGACCTCGGTACCATGATGCCGATGATCGCCGCTGACGGCCCCCACTACGGAAACAACATCAAGTTGCCCGCTGGTAACTACGATGTCAAGGTCTCTGTGGCTTCCCCGGCCGACTCGTTCATGCTACACACCGGAAATGACACATCGGCCGTCAAGGGCCGCTTCTGGGACCAACCCCTGAAGTTCGAGTTCAGGAACTGGCAGTGGGACGGTCAGCTGATCTAGCACAAGACTTAGGCGGTCCTCTTTCTAGGTTCACAACCGCTTAAGGTTGGGTGGTGCCCGTAGTCGAGAACGCGGGCGCCACCCATCTTCCACGTAAACCATCCGATCAAAGACAGCAGGGAATAGATGCTCGAGGAATTTGTTCAGGCGATCCTGAGCTCGCTACCTCTTTGCTTGGCAGTCGCCATTTTGCTTGCGAGCCGCGCCTATGCTCCGCGAGAGCGCCGGACCACTGACCGCGTCACCGGTACCGTGCTGGTTTCCGGCCTGGTTATCGCGGCCATCATCGCCTGGCTTCGCCTCAATACTGCCCTCATCAACATCCCGACCTTCAACACCTACGTTGGATCGGCAACCATCGTCGCAGTCGTTGCGTTCCTGATCGCAGTCTGGGTTTTCGGAGCCCGCGACCTGCACTCACCTGAGCAGGCCACCCGACACCGCGTGCTGACAGTCGCCAGCACTATTGCTCTGGCTCTGTCTTCAATCTTCTACGGGTTCACCTACTTCTTCATGATGGACGGCATCGTCCCGATGGGTGCCAACCTGTTCGACACTCAGTCGCTGCTACGCCTCTCCGGCTACGCCCTCGGCACCATCCTGGTCATCGTCGCAGCCTGGGGATATGTTGTCTCGGCCCGCCGCGTTCCCTGGTATGTCCGCACCTCGATAACCACCATCGTTTTCGCCGCGATGATCGTGCCGCGCGCCCTCTTGCTCTACCAGCAGTTTGCATCGCATAACCTGGTTCCTCGTAGCAACCTCATTTTCAAGATGGTCCTCTGGATTCAGCACAACGAGGCTGCGACCCAGTTGGCGTTGGCCGCCCTCATCGCACTGCCGGGAATCATCGCGCTGTGGACCTACCCTCGGACAAAGCCCACTAACCCGGCACAAGTCCGAATCCAGAAGGCGGACCACGTTTCCCGCCGCGAGTTTTTCGGTCTTTCTGTTGCCGGTTCAGTGATCTTCCTTGGGGCGCTGACCGTCGGCAAGAAGATCGCTGACCACGTTCCCGAGCTCTCCCCCATCGAAGCGTCTTCGGTTGAGGGCGACTGGGTCACCGTCTCGCGCGAACTGGTCAGCGACGGCCACTTGCACCGATTTGCGTACAAGGCAGACGACGGCACCGCGGTCCGCTTCCTCGCCATCAAGAAAAACGACATCGCCTATGGCACCGGCCTTGATGCTTGCGAGATCTGCGGAGACTCCGGGTACTACGAAAAGAACGGTAAGGTCATCTGCCGTGAATGCGATGTCATGATGAACATTCAAACCATCGGTTTCCCGGGCGGGTGCAACCCCATCCCAATCGCCTACGAACTAACCGATGACAAGCTCAAGTTCTCCGTTGCAGAACTTGAAAGCCACACCCAAGTCTTCCGGAGCTGACCCGTGTTCTTTTGGAAAATGACATTCCGGTCGCTTAGTCGTCAGGTCAGTAAGCGCCTGATGATCGCAGCGACAGTCTTCCTGGGAGTTGGCCTCACCACGTCAATGTTCGCAGTCATGTTGGACATCGGCGACAAGATGCAGGCCGAACTCTCATCCTTCGGTGCGAACATCCGTGTCGTCCCGAAGGGGGCCGCAGTAGTCACCGACATGTACGACGTCGACGGAGGCGCGGTTGCCGGCTACATTGATGAGTCCGAGATCCCCAACCTCAAGACGATCTTCTGGGGTTACAACATCGAGTACTTCACCCCGTTCCTGACGACGACTGCGGTTGCCGACGGCGAAGACGTGCAGGTTGTCGGTACCTGGTTCGACCACGAGATGAAAGTCAAGACCGGCGAGGAACTGACCACCGGTGTCCGCGACATGCGTGAGTGGTGGGAGGTGAGCGGACAGTGGCCCGCGAGCGAGGACGAAGCCATGGTCGGTTCACGCCTGGCGAAGAACCGCGGCTGGTCCCCCGGTGACACCATCACCTTGGACGAGGACGGCCGCACCCAGACCGTCACCGTTTCCGGCACGTTCAGTTCCGGTTCGGACGAGGATTCCCAGCTGTTCGTTGGATTGCCAGTCGCGCAGTCGCTGGCAGATCGGGCGGGCGAGGTTGAGCGCCTCGAAGTTCGCGCCATCACCACTCCAGACAATGATCTGGCCCGTCGCGCGGCTGCAGATCCCTCGACCCTTTCCCTGTCCGAGTGGGAAACCTGGTACTGCACCGCGTATGTTTCCTCCATCGCCTACCAAATCGAAGAGACGATGACGAATGTAGACGCCAGCGCGGTTCGTGCAGTCGCGGACAACGAGGGTTCCATTCTGGAGAAAACCCAGATGATCATGACGTTCGTGGCGATCTTTGCGATGGTTGCGGCAGCCCTGGGTATCGCTAATCTGGTGACCGCTTCGGTCATGGAACGCTCGAAAGAGATCGGCTTGATGAAGGCCCTTGGTGCCAGGAACAAATCGATCGTTGCCTCGCTGATGTCCGAGACGTTTATCGTTGCTGGGGCGGGCGCGATCCTCGGCTTCGTAGCTGGCATCGGACTGGCTCAGGTGGTCGGTCACCTGGTGTTTGGATCCTCGATCGCGATGAGGCCCATCCTCATCCCACTGATGATCGTCATTACGCTGGTCGCGGTCGCGCTGGGCTCGCTTCCTTCTATGCGGTACCTACTGAAGCTGCGTCCCGCCGCAGTGCTGCACGGGAGGTAAGCCGATGGACAGCCACCAGAAGATGTACGGCAAGATGATCGGTCGGTCATTCTTACGCCGTTTCTCTCGCGTAATGATCGCCTCGTTAGCAATTGCTGTTGGCGCCGCAACGCTATCGGGACTGGGAATCGTCGCCTACACGGTGCCGAAGCAGATGCAAATGGAACTCCGCTCTTACGGCGCAAACATGATCGTCCTGCCAGGCGGCCCGGAAGGCATGAGCCAGGCGGAGGTCGAAGCGGCAGTCGAGGGCTTCCCCGACGCTCTGGGTCACGCTGCCTACCAGTACACCAACCTTCTCTATAACCAGCAGGCGCTGTCGGTGATGGGGGTTAACTTTGACGACGTCCAACAGGTGCGCCCATATTGGGAGATCACCGGGGATGTCCCAACGAAGGACAACCAGATCCTCATCGGCGACAAGGTTGCTGAGCAGTACCGATTCCGCATCGGAGACACCGTCGGCCTGACAGAACCAACAGTTGTTGACGGTACCGCGAAGAATCTCAAGGTTTCGGGGATACTGCACACGGGCGGGGCTGAGGACGAGCTGGTGATCATGAGTCCGGAGGTACTGGAGGAGTTCACTGGCACCCCCTCGTACTCCCTCGTCGAATTCTCACTGAACGCCGACCAGGACACTCTGACGGCAGCTGCGGAGGCGTTCAACGAAGCGAACCCAAACATGGACGCCGAAGTGGTACGGCGCGTGAGCGAGTCGGAAACCGGGATCGCCAACACCCTATCGACGCTGATTCTGATAGTTACAGCGATCATTTCGCTACTGACCATAATCTCGATCTCCGCGACCCTGAACGCGGTGGTTTCCGAACGCGCGAAGGAGATCGGCCTGAAGAAGGCTCTGGGCGCGCTATCCGGCGATATCATGCGGGAGTTCTTGGGCGAGGCCGTGGTCCTCGGAACTTTCGGGGGTCTTATTGGGTCCGGAATCGGTATTTGGATTGCCGACTATCTTTCGATGCAGGCGTTCGCCATGCGGGTGCAGGTCCCGTGGTGGATTATTCCGCTGACGTTGGTCTTCTCGATCGCAATCGCAGTGATCGGATCGCTCGGACCAGCAAGGCGAATCTCTCGAATCAAACCCGTTGACGTACTAGGTGGGGAATAGGAATGGCTACGGCGATCAGGTCTCTGAGACTCGCAGACCCTCTTCCTCGAATCGAACCCGCCAACGCACTAGGTAGGAGCAGAAATGACTGCTGAAGGAACGACGCCCCCCGACGCCACGGGCAACGCTAGCCCCGAATCAGATGACATCATCATCTCGATCCAGGACGTCAGCCGCAGGTATGGTGACCTGGCGGCGCTCGATGACGTGAGCCTGTCGATTAGGAGGGGCGAGTGGGTCTCCATCGTCGGCCCCTCCGGCTCTGGGAAGTCCACGCTGATGAACATCATCGGCTGCATGGACAGCCCGACCGAGGGGATAGTTCTGCTTGAGGGCGACCGCCTCGACAAGATGGGCGAGCCCGAACTGGCGGCGGTGCGGCGCAACAAGATCGGGCTGGTATTCCAACAGTTCCACCTGGTGCAACATCTGAACGCCGTCGAGAACGTCGAGTTGGCGCAGTACTATCACTCACTGCCGGATGAGAATGAGGCGCTTGAGGCCCTCGCCCGCGTCGGTATGGCTGAGCGTGCCACCCACCTACCGCGTGAGCTATCCGGTGGTGAGCAGCAACGCGTCTGCGTGGCGCGGGCACTTATCAACCACCCAGACATCATCCTGGCTGATGAGCCGACGGGTAACTTGGACGAGGCAAACGAGAAGATCGTCATCGACTTCTTCCACACGCTGCACGATGCGGGGACCACGCTGATCGTGGTAACGCACGACGCGGAAGTTGCGGCACAGGGTGATCGACAGATCATTCTGGAGCACGGCCGAGTAGCGCGAGAAATCGGTGGGTCTGAGGACAGTCACACCACGAAAAAGCGCCCTGCAAAGGCGGCAGAGGAGACCATCAGTGAGTGATTCTAGGGTTCGACGCGGTAAGGCTTTGAAGCAGAGCCAGGTACTTCGAGGCGGGGCGGGGCTAGCGCTCGCGGTGAGCACTATCGCCCTGGGCGGTTGCGCTGGCGGAAGCTACCCCGGAGACCCAGCCAACACGCTCCCCGACGGCGAATACTCCGGGCAGTCGGTAGCTGAGACTGACGGTTCGTACGGGATCGTCAACTTCACCGTTACGGGTGGCAAGGTCACAGCGGCTGACTTCCTGATGTTTGACCAGGACGGCACGCCTCACGATGAGAACTACGGCCTGGGTTCGGATGGGACTCCTGCTGACGAGGCGTTCTATCAACGCGCTCAGAACGCAATCTTGGCGGAGCAGGGATACGTCAGCCAGTTCGTTGAGGCTGGGGATCAGGACGCGGTTGAAACTATCGCCGGGGCATCACTGTCGTATCGGGCATTCCGAAGCGCGGTCTCCGACGCGATAACAAACGCGGGAGCCTGAAGCGACCGAACCGAACTCATGAGTTCTCCACGTTCGCACTCCACTGCGTTCCCAACGATGGGGACGGTGGCGACAGCTGCGTGGTCGGCACCCGCGCCATCTGCCTTCCAAGCAGATGCTGTGGCTGAGGAGCTCAGGGCACGAGCGGACGAACTCGAAGCGCTAATGTCGCGGTTCATCCCCGAGTCGGAAGTCTCCCGACTCGGGTCGGAGTGGACCGAGATTTCAATCGACACCGCAACGGTCCTGCGCGCTGCTGTCCACTACGCCGAGGCCACGAACGGCTACTTCAACCCACTACTGGCAAACCAAATGCACCATTGGGAAGAGGTAGCCAGCGCGGGTAGCAACATCAGCCTCGTTGGTAATCATGGGGTGGATCCCGGTGCAACTGCCTTATCAGAGACCATTAATCTCGGTGGCGATTCGGTCGGGGACGTAGATGCGGACGGTAGTAGGGTCCCTTCTCCAATCGGCCCGCACTCCCTAGTGCCTTTGGTTGTCGAGGGTTTGAGTCCCTCTGGAGCCACCGGGCAGTCGTCATTCGAGTCCGGTCTGGTCAGAGACCCCGACGGTAGTACGGTCCCTTCATCTGCAGGCCCGCACTCCCTAGTGGTTGTCGGGGAGTCGAGTCCCTCTGCGCCCACCGCTGCGCATCCGGTCCTCGATTCAGGGGCAGTCGAACAAGATGGACTTCGGTTTCGGCTCCGTGGTTCAGACTCGGGTTCGGTTGACTTCGGGGCAATTGCTAAAGGGTACGCGGCGGACAAGCTTCGAAACATCCTGATCGGGATGGACTTCACGGATGCACTTGTGTCGTTGGGTGGATCCTCGATCGCGGTCGCTGGAGCCCCGGCAGAAGTCGGGATTTCAAGTCCGTGGCACGGCTGGGATCGGATCGGAACCCTGACTCTGGAGTTCGGCTCAATGTCGATGTCAGCAGATCCGAATACCAGAATCCAACCTGGGAGGCAGCGGAGTCACGTGCTGGATCCTCGTACTGGCGAACCGGCTCTAACGGATCTCTGCGGTGTGATCGTGTGTGGGGTAGACGGGATGGCGTGCGAGGCTTTTTCGACCGCCTACCTCGCGATGGGCTTGGACGAAGCACTGGTTATGGACCAGGAGCACCCGGAGATCGCGACGCTCTTCCTGACTGTGGGTGGCCGAATGCTAGCGGACCCCAGACTGAGGATTACGACTGTCAAGGGTTTGTCGGCCTGGCTCGATGCACAAAGGATCGCTGAGTAGCGGGACACCAGGCGTCTTGGCTACCTTTGGTTGCGATAGACACCTCGATCCAATTACCCAATATCTTCATAACAGGCGTCTTAGCTACCTTTGGTTGCGATAGACACCTTTAGTCAGCACGACTCAAGGTGAAACGGGGGAAAAGGCGGACACTTCTGCTGACGAGAGGCATCCAACGCAACCAACCGCCGCTATGACGACAGGGTCAGCATCCAAGGGAGCATGTTCGCCCGGGTTCGCTAGCCACGAAACGTTCCCTGGCGGAAAAGTTCCGGGAGGGCCCTGGCGGTTTGGCCGGTCCAGGCAGGAACCTCACCCGCAATTAGGTCGGCCCGTGGCAGATCAGTCGAAGGACCAGTCGGTGCATCTGGAATCGGGGTCTTTGACACCGTCATCGCAACTCCCACAGCTGCCAACGCAGGCACCAAGATGCTGACCCAGAGCACCCAGCCGGGCAGAGTGGCCTGGTTCGCGTTCGCCATTCCTCGTTGAGGGCCAAGGGTGGTGAGCAGCAGGATCGCGCCCATCATGGCGAGGAAGGCCTCGTTCCGCGTTACTGGATTCGTTGCTTAAGTATCTAAATCAACATAAAAGTACGTTTTGGCGCATTCGCGTACTGCATGGTCGACACGCCAGAAAAGTAGCGTAGATGCTACAAAAATAGCGTCGCCGCATGATCTTCAATGGCCACCTACCTCTGGTAGGTTCCGTGCAACACCGCTCTGGCCAACGTGTGGAACAGCGCGTTGAACGCCACCGTTGTCGGCGTTGCGTCCGCACCAAGTCCAAACGACTCCACATCCAGCGCATGAACCGCGAAGTAGTACCGGTGCGGTCGGTCTCCCTCGGGCGGATAGGGTCCCGCGTAGGCGCGAGTTCCTCCGTCGCCTGCGACGTGGAATCCGGCAGGGAGGGTCGCATCGGACTCGCCGGCACCTTCCTCGAACGAGGTGACCGCTACCGGCACATCCACCGCCGTCCAGTGCCAGTACCCGGCGGGAGTCGGCGCATCCGGGTCGAAGCAGTTGATCATGAAGCTTTTCGTCCCCGCGGGGAAGCCGCTCCATTCGAGTGCGGGAGACACGTCCTCACCTGGGCCAGCGTAGCGGTCGGGGATTGGCTGGCCGTCTGCGAACGCGCCACAGCGAAGTTCGAACGAGGGTACCTCCGGCAACATTCCATACGGCTCCGGAGCGATGGGGCGATCAAGATTCATGGCGGTCTCCTTTGACAGTGGCCTTGCGCCTTCCCTACCAATCTATCGCCGCGATTCCACCAGTTCCAGCAGCGACGAAGACAAATTCGTGAACCCCACCGGGATGAACCTTGTCTGCGGGCGAGAATCAGCCGCGCTCAGAAACGCTGAGCTCTGCAACTATGACAGTTGGCGCGCGTCAGTGCTCTGTGAACTTAACCGGGATAGTTCCTGATTCCAAGAACGTGAGCAGAGGCTTCGGGAAGTTGGGTGCGGTGGCGTCGAGAATTCGGGCAACCTCGCCCTCGCCCACCGGTTCCAGTTTCTCCAGTGCGGCACCGATGCCGATTTCGACCAGGATGATCTCGCCGAAGAGGGGCTTCGCCTTCTCCGTCACCAATCCCTGCTTTAGGCATCCGAAGGTGACGGTCACGTCCGCCGGGAGGACTACCTCGTCCGAATCTCCCGTCACGGGGTGAAGTCCGCTCGGAACGTCCACCGCAATCACCTTGGTGGTGGCAGGGTCGAGGTATTGAAGAATGCTGGCGACTACCTCGCGTCCCGTTCCGCGCAGCGCCGGGTTGGACGAGGTTCCCGTTCCGAGTATTCCGTCCACGATCACGTCCACGGGAAACTCGTCAAGGGCGAGCTCAGCAAGTTCGTCAGGGTGGATGAACCGGACGCCGGAGGCTTGGGCCTCCAACAAACCGTGCTTGTGCCACTTGGCGCCAACCGGCATCGCGAGCACGTGAGCGCCTCCTTGCGCCAACTGGGCCGCCGCGAATAGGGCGTCACCGCCGTTGTTGCCGGAGCCGACTAGGAACAGTATCCGCAGATTGTCCGGGATGTCCGGTCGCTTCACTGTTTCGGAGATTACCTCTGCCAGAGCCGTCGCGGCCCGTAACATTAGGGGGACGCCGGCTTCAAGATAGGGACCCTCAGCTACCTGAACCTGAGCGGCAGTGTAGGCAGGAACAACAACAGGTTGACAACTCGAAGAACTCATAGCTCAGCTTCCCCACACAGGATCACTTGCTAGCGGCCGTAGCCGAAGCCGCCGGTTCGTCGATTTCCTCGAACCCCAGAGTTACTCGAGCTCCCACCGCACGGGCGTAGCGCTGCAACCGCTGGATCGAAGGATTGGCGGAGGAGTACTCCATGGCGGACACAGCCGATTGTTTGGTTCCCATGCGCGCGGCAACCTGAGTCTGGGTGAGGCCGAGCGCCCGCCGACGGGCTACGAGCGCACCAATGAGATCAGCAAACTCGTTGAAATCTTCACGCACTTCCAAGAACTCAGGATCATTCTCATCAAGGCCCAGTGCCTCAAGAATTATTGCCATAGCGCTGCCCTCCAAACTTTCAGCGAGTTAACTTTCGATGAACCTAGACATCTAGAACAAACGAAGCCATTATATCACCTATTGATGATAATTGGAGGGGCTGGGTTCGAATCTCTCCAACTCTCTAATCTCGCTCTTGCCGTATCGAAGTCCTGTCGTGGTAGCTTGTTGCCTTTCTTCGGGACGAAGCTAAGTCCAACCAGCACAAGAACATCCCTTCGTTCTGAGGAGTAGAGAAGCCGAAAGATCCGCCGATCTCCGCTGAAACGAAGTTCGGAGAGACCTTCCTGTCTCAGCATCTTGAAATCCAGGCCTGCAGTTCCTTTCCCAGTTGCGACTTTCTCCATTAGAGACTCCAATAGGAAGCGTTCGTTCCTGCTTAGCTTCGCTTGCCGCATCTCTTTCGCGATCTTGCTGTTCTCAAATTCCGGGCTGTCGAAGAACTCCCATCGCGCAGTAGGTGCCATTTCGCACCTCCTTCGCGAAGTCTAGCTTTGCTCTACTCTCTCGGTTCAGAGGCTCAGACTATGTGCGAGGAAACCCCTCCGCCACCGCGAACACCAAGCTCTGTGGATAACTCCCGTTCCAAGTGATGTGGAAGCAGGGCTTTCAACCAAAGTAGCCGCTTCTGCGCTCAGTAGATCCGCCTATGGTGCTACCTCTTGAGCGCAGCCAAAGGGCTTACGCGAGGTGGTCTTGGATTCGGTTGTAGTTGTCCTCGCTCAGTGCCACCAGGCTTATCTGCTCCACCTTGGTTGGTGTGGCACTGAGCGTCTCGACCGCGATTTTGATCGCGTCATCCAGCGGCCATCCGTAGACGCCAGCGCTGATCAATGGAAATGCAATCGTTCGGACACCGAGTTCATCCGCTACTTCCAAGCAGCGCCGATACGAGGACTTCAGTAGTTCCGGATCCCTCTGCCCTGCCCGGTAATTCGGCCCTGGCGTGTGGATAACGTACTTGGTATGAAGATTATGCCCATTCGTCCAGCCTGCATCACCGGTGGCGAGTCCGTTCGGAAATCGCTCGATGCACTCCTCCAACAACCCCGGTCCCGCAGCGCGGTGAATCGCGCCGTCAACCCCGCCGCCTCCACGCATCGCGGTGCTGGCAGCATTCACGATTGCGTCGACGTTCTGCTTGGTCAGGTCTCCAAGAACCGCAGTGACAGTAGGCATGCCTCTACCTTGCCACTCGAATAGTTCGTCTGGACAGAGCCGTTCTACGACATCCGGGCAACCCCGCGCCAGACGATGCCCGTTCGGCTCCCTGCGTCCGTTGCGTAAAGACCAGCGCCGTAAAGCCGCGGCTATGCACGAGTCCAGTCAAGGAGCACCTATTCGTGTCGAACGAACGACTTAGCGGACCTCGGATTGCGCAGTTATCTCCGGTGGCGTCAGCTTTCGAACCGAGAAGTAGTACCAGGTCAGGAGCATAATGACGCCGTACACGAATACCACGTAGATGGCGTTCACGCCGGACAGATACTCGGCGAGCACTCCGTCGTTGACAGCGTGAAGCACGCTGGCCCCCAGGTAGGCGGCGATACCGATCGCCCAGGCTTTTCCTCGTGCGAACCGTGAAGCGGCGTACCAGATTAGCGCTGCGGCGGGAGCGGTGTAGAGGATGTGGTGGACTTCGCCCGTAATGTTGAGGGCGTTAATCGCCTCGACCCAACCTCCTGAGTACCCGGGAGTTGGAGGGTTCGGATCATAGATGCCCCCGATGAAGGACATCGCGCCCTCGACCGAACCGAAAGTCCCAGCGGAGGTGAAGACGGTCCAGAAACCAGTGAGCACGTTGCGGAATACAACAGTACCCATCAGAAGGACGGGGATGAGGAGCTTCGTCCCCTCCTCAATAAGCCCGGTAACCACGTTGCCACCCTGCTCGCCGCCGAACCAGCCGGGAAGGTAGTGGGTCTGGTCCTCCGCGATCCAGGAAACAGCGATAGCGAAGAAGCCCGACACGATGCCAACCCAAATGGCCTTCTTGAGGTGGAGGGGCCGGTCAACCTGGATTCTCCTCGTCCACCACGTCAGCGCCGCGACGCAGCCGGGAAAGGCGACGAAGAAGGCGACAACGGTGAGGACGGTGAGCCACCAGGCGACCTGGGGAGATTCTTTTGCGGTGGTTACTGGGAGGAATGCGCCGACGATGTAGCCGAGGATCATCGCGATGGCGATGGAGCCGAGGGCGAGGAGTAGCGGGGCGCCCGCACGCCACCTTCTTGGCCGAGAATGTGTTGACATGCGCGACATGCTACGCGCCTAATGCGGGCGAAGTGCTGAAACTAGCGGCTTATCCCCCGGAGCCTTACCCCCCTGGAGGTTGGTTCTCACACTATTGACTCCGGCTACTGCTTGTCTGACCTCAACTGCCCAGTCACGCCCGTCAACCACCAACGCCCTGCCGACGCCCGTGTTCCGCGAGGCGCACTAAAGTCAGCGTTCTAGATCACAGCTACGCATTGGACTCCTTCGCGATCAACTCGACCCTTGGATCGACTGCCTCTGACATCATCCGGATCTCACGTTCAGCGATCCCGTTTCGACCAGCTACCGTGCGCCATCCAGACATCGAGTCGGCAACTCGCGCCATGACTTCTCTTGCCTGCTGCTGCGAGAGACTGCAATCCTCAGCCAGGGCAAATAACCCCTCGACCTCATCAGGAAACATGTCCGCGCCTGCAATAGAGGTGGAGCGACGCCGATCAAGCTCTGGTGTCGGATTGACATCGAAGGCAGGGCTGAGGGTCCAACCCCCTCTGACACCCAAGAACCCTAGATTGCGCAGGTGATCATCCGTGTTTCCGAGAGCTACGCTCGCAACCACCCGAGTGAAGAGTTCGCGGAGGTCATCACGAGGCGATGTCGACAGCTCGCGAATCGCTTCCGCGACGTCCACGTAATCTCCATGGTCGCCATCATTCGCACCAGTTGCAGTCATGGCGCTTATGTAAGGAATTCGACCGCCAGGGCTGCCCTCGTCCCTATCGAATCTCCGTAAGAGGAGAACACTGCGGTCTCCAACCTTCGTTAGGCGGGTAGTCGGTACGCGAACCTCCGCGAGCTTAAGCAGATCAAGCGCCGTCTTCTCCCTCCGCCACAAATACATCGACAGTCGTCATCGCGCGCGCTTCCTCGTTAGTCTGTCTGCTCTCAACTTACCTATGTCGCTATTTAGGGGATCAATAGCATCAACTGTCTGGTCGAGGATTCCGATCGCCCGCAACACCTGCATCGTTGCGCCTAACGACACGCTCGGATCACCGGTCTCCACCTTCCGCACAGCATCGCGACCTATGTCAGCGCGCTCAGCCACCTGTTGTGCGGTCAACCCGAGAACCATGCGCCACTCCCGGACATGATTCCCAAACTCGGTCATCTCACGATCAATACAATAGCCACCCATGCCACCCTCATACTCTTATATATGTCGCGTATAAGCGTCATATCTGACTGTAATGACGACTATACAAGGCACAGTAGAAACTATAAAGAACTTGGAAAATAATCTATCTCCATCGCTTTGAACGCTATCGGTGCCTTTTGCAGCCCAGCGACGAACCTGTGCCCGAGGTGGGTGCTAGAGGTGATCCAGACTCGAGGCGTCACGATAGTCCTCCTTCGAACCAGCTCAACTTCCCTAGACGATACAGCACCGTTCCGACAACGGGAGGCAAGCCCAATTGCGGAGACGGTGTCACCGCAATCTCTGGGATCCCCTATTCGACCTCCGGACCCTTCTCCAGCTCCGCGAACTTGTCCGCCATAGTGGGATTGCCGCGAGTCAGCTTCCGCACCGTCACATCCTGCGCCTTGTCGTTCGCCAGCCGAAGGTTCCGCTCCGACCCCACCAGCGACTCCTTCACCTTCTGCAACTGCGTGATCGACTTGTCGATCTGCTCAATCGCCTCACCAAACCGCCGCGACGCCAGCTCATAGTTTCGCCCGAAACCCGCCTTGAACGTATCCAGCGACTCCTCAAAATGAGTGATGTCGATGTTCTGCGCCCGCACCGCCTCCAACTCAGCCTTATAGGCAAGAGCCTTCATCGAGGAGTTCCTCAGCAACGTAATCATCTGAATAAAGAACTGCGGCCGCACCACGTACATCTTCGGATACCTGTGTGACACGTCCACAATCCCCGTGTTGTACAGTTCCGAGTCCGGCTCAAGTAGCGACACCAGCACCGCGTACTCGCACCCTTTCGCCTTGCGGTCCTTATCCAGCTTCTCGAAAAAGTCCTCGTTCTTCTTCTTGGTGGCCGTCTGATCCGCCTCGTTCTTCATTTCGAACATGATGGAGACGATCTCGGTGCCCGCCTCGTCCTCGTCCCGAAAAATGAAGTCGCCTTTGCTGCCCGCCTGCGCGTCGTTGTCCTTCTCAAAATACGCACGAGGGAACGCCGTCGCCCTAATCTTGTTGAACTCTATTTCGCAGTGTTGTTCGAGGGTCTCCCCCACCATCTTCGTCGACAGCTTCGCCTTCATGTCCTGCAGGCGCAGGATCTCGTTCTCCCGATCTTTGATCTGCGTTTCGTAACGTTCTTTGAGCGCCGCCTCAGACAGTTCCTTCTCCAGTTCCGCCTTCTCAAGGCCGCTAGCCAGGGTGTCGCGTTCTTTCTCAATCGCGCTCAACGCCTCGGAGAGTTCCAGTCTCTTCGCCACATCAGCCGACTCTAACTTCGAACGAAGCTCGGCGATCGTTGCATCTTTGGACGAGGCTTCCCTCTGTAGCTCCGCCACCAGCTTCGCCTCGGCTAGTTCGAGGGCCGCCTGCTTCTCCCCCTCCGCCTTCTCCAGGGAGTTCGCAAGGGCGTCACGCTCCTTGAGGACTTCCGCGAGCGCTTCGGACACCGCCAGTCTCTGCGAGACCTCACCCGCCTCAAGTTTCAACCGCAGTTCAGAGATCTCCGCATCCTTCGTGGAGGCAGCAACCTGCAGCTCACTGGCCACGCGCGTCTCCGCCAGCTCCACCGCCACCCGCTTATCCTCAGCGGCAAGTTCAAGGCGCTCATGCACCTGCTTGTCGAACTCATCGTCGCGAACCTGCCGGAGGATCTCCGCATACCCCGACTCGTCGATGGTGAAAGCTTGCCCGCAGTGGGGACACTGGATCTGTTGCATGGCTATAAGTGTGGCAGGTCGGGAGAGGTGGCGCTGTGAGGAACCCGCGAAGTCCTAGTTGAGTGTCTCTCCACTAGAACGTGTTCCCTCGCACAGTTCACACCAAGTGAAGTACCGAGTACCCGATACTGACACGATTAGCGTTCAGTCGGACTATTCAGACAAATAGACTCGCAGCAACGATATGTGAATCTTGAAGCATCCAGGGTTTTGTTAAGGCTGTGACGTGTACTGATGAGGCATTCTTGTCCTCCAACTTGTTGCGACAGATTCTCACAAGCCACAAGAACAAAACCCAGCACTTCCGTTCAGTGATGAACTAGGTTCACCACTCCCTACCGACATTTCAGACGCAAGCTCGCGACCAGATCAAGCTGCGCTTCCCCGCGGCGGCTCTTATATTGTGTTAGTGCCTAACAAACGCTTCAAGCGATGGGTATTGACTGACCCAACCACTGTCGTACCTCTGTTCGCTGGCGATCAACGCCGAGGAATCTACATTCTTGAGTTTGCAGACGGATTCCGATACGTCGGTCAAGCGAGCAATGTCGTTAATCGATACTCCCAACACCGCCATGGATCAGGTCAGCACACTCCATGGGAAGATATTGTCGCGATTCAGTTCTTGTCAGTACCACGGGGAGATATGGACAGCATCGAACGTGCGACCATCCGCGAGCAAGGCATCCGGTTTGAGCTCCGCAACCGAGCACACAACTTCGGTCACTGGGAACCCACTGCGCTGGATGAGTTTGTTGAACCAGAACTGCAGGCTCACTGGGCAACAGGTCAGCCGGACTATTCTCAAGAAGCGTTCGCGAAGGCTGCTTCCGCTCCTGCCGGGGAGCTACCTAAGCTACTTAAGAGTCGAAGAGGTCAAGAAGTCCTTCCCGACGGGCGACGTGTCTGGGAAGCAGTAGTGG
Organism: Scrofimicrobium sp.; assembly: GCA_049291975.1. GTDB lineage: Bacteria > Actinomycetota > Actinomycetes > Actinomycetales > Actinomycetaceae > Scrofimicrobium. The sequence goes on along the minus strand of JBATQJ010000135.1, from coordinate 3,695 downwards.
ATGAGTTGGCTCAAGTCGTTGCTCTGGCAATTCCGAATGCGGTTGAGACTGAGGGCCAGTTCTGGATGATCTCGGATTATCCAAACACAGCTGGCGGACGATTCGCCACGCTCAATGTTGGGGCACTGGAGCTCGCATACTTTCCCTGCAGGAGGTTTGAGGCTGGGCAGGGGAATCTTGACGCTAGTAGCGGACTAGTCTCACGAATCAATGCTGATATTGAGACCTTTATACGCCTGTCGGACATCGAAGATACCTACTCCACCGATGACTGGCTCCACTCAGACGAGGAAATTGACGGCCATGCAGTTGGCTTCTCACGTCTTCCGGACTACTACTCAGTGCCTGTTGATGCAATACAGATGCCTCTGGGGATCTTTGGCGTGCAGAAGTTCTTTCCTGAAGAGCTCGCAGGCGTTCGTAGCCTTGCGATTCATTCGATGCGGCGTGGTTCAGCAAGGGTCAATAGTCGAGGCCGTGGCGAGGAACTGATCCGACTTGTCTACAAACGAATCGCTGACCCAGGTTTTCTAGAAGATTACCCGACAGATCTTTAGTCAAACCCGATCATGTGGATTCATTGCTTATTCCGGTTGCTGGCTCAGCACTTAAAGCCCTCCGTGCAATCACCTGTGTGAGAATCTCCTCCAGTTGCATTCTTATCTCCACAAAGTCCGCCTCCAAATCCAGCGTTTTCACGCTTATCTGGTTTCCGCTCATTTGGTAAGTGGCGTCCGGTTGGGCTTCTGCGTCTGTCTTTGCGTAGAGCAGCATGCCTGAAACTACCTTTGGGGTTCCCTCCCGCTGCAGTTGCGCTTGCTTGTTCTTCACGTAAGTGAAGATTGGGTACAGGTGATCTGACTTCACCTTGTCCCTAGCGAACCTATGCTGCAAGTTGTCTGTGTAGTACTGGGTGTCGATGATCAGCACTGAGTGGCTATTGGGATCCTTGGGAGTCAGGATGATGTCGCTGCGCATGGTGGGGAGCAGTTCGTTGTAGTCATCGTCGAGGACCCATGGGATGAGTGAGGCGTTGGCACTGACCTTATCTCCATGTTCTTGACGGAAGTACCCGAGTACGAAACGCTCGAAAAGACGAGGCATGTGTTCCTCGTCGAACTGCTCTAAACGAAGGTCCCCCTCGTTCGAACCATGGATATGGCGATCCATGACTAATCGGCTTACTGAAACGAGCATCCTGTATGTCTGATCCTGGCGAACGTAGTGCTGTTTCCACTGGATGTTTCTAGGATCGAGCGGTTCGACATCGTGGAGGTAGGAGAGGACTCGTCGGAGTTCCTTTTTACGTGTCTTGTCGGCGTCTGACTTGAGGAGCCTAAGACCAGCTATCTTCAGGATGCGGTTGAGGTACGCGTTCGCGGAGTACTCGTCGATGTTGCAGACGATCTCATGTTGAATCATCGAGTTCGTCTTGATGGTCGCCGAGACGTCTATCTTTCCTCTGGGGACGGAGAGGACCTGCTCCTCTTCGATGTACTCGCGTTTGAGTCCACGTTTGACCTGTTGCGCGATGCCTCGGGTGAGGATTGCGGTGAACAGATCGTCGATGTTCTCGAACTCCTCGGACTCAAGGTTCGCGTTGCCTTTGCTTCGGAGGGCAGAGAACGCATACGTGAGCATGTAGTAGGCACTTCAGGAACAACGACCCATCGAGAATATAGGACCGGTTTCTGCGGCTTCAGGAGTTCGATGGCGCTTCTTTAGCCACTATTGATCGAAACAAATCAACCAGTTCAGACGACTGCACTTCTGCTTCATCCAAGGCATCTTCAACCCGAGTAAGATCTGCTTCAGGAAGCTTGATCAGTTGATCTTCAAGCATGACTCTCCGGGCATTTGCAGTCGAGGAACTTAAGATAAACGACGTTAAGTCTTGACCAGCTATGAGCGCCGCTTTAGAGATCATGTCATTATTCTGACGTGATCTGCTCCGGTTCTGCGACACCTAACATTGCCTCGACCGCTGATTCGTCCTTCTTCCAGTCTTGGATGGCTCTGACCAACTGCGCTACAGACTCCGTGTTCGCCATTTTCGGGAACATCAGTTGGACATCCGTGGTGTCAGTGATGATCTCTAGGGTGGGACGAACGGAGTCGCGGTTGATCGCAGGGGTACGCACTAGACGGATAGTCTCTAGCGGAACGCTCGCCTTCAATTGCCCTTGCCGAACCAGATTTTCAGCATCAGCGACGAGGATTCGCGAGTCGGTTACTGCCACGAGCGTACTTGGCGCAGCGACCTTACGGGCGCTGTCCCCGAAGGTGTCGTCAAGAGAATCCCAAGTCGCATCAACACGCTTGGCAAGCAGTGCCGGCACGACACCTGCGACATCCCTTTTCTTCGGTGCATAGGCGAAGGCCAGTGCCTGCACGGGCTCTTCCTGGTCCATGTACCAGCGAAGCACGTTGAGGTACGGACGAAGATCAACCTTTTCTGGGGCACACAGAGCTTTCGGTGGTTCCAACATCTGCGCCTTCGGTTGAATAATGTTCGCGACTGGTTCCATCGCCTCAAGCAGTTCCTTGCACGTTAGCGCTGTCGCCTTCTTGTCCTTGCGCTTCTTAGAGAGAGGAACCGTAAAACGACCGGGAAGTTCAGAGATGATTCGAAGCTCCCGGGTCAGCTCTGAAATGAGTTCACGAGCCTCGTTCAGCCCCTCGCTGATCTCACGCGGAGTGCTTTCTGTGATTAGCTTGAAGAGCTGCCGCTCGTTCTCATCCTTGTCTATCCGGTTGCGAACCTGGGCGGCTCGAAGAGTCTGGAATTCGGAGTAGGCCTTAAGCGAGCTGAGCAGAGCATAGGAATCAAACACGATTGCTTCCGCTTCACGCTCTAAGTAAGCCCGACGCTTGTCGCCTTCCAGGCTCCGTAGCTGCTTGACGTGTTCAATGACATTCTTCTTATACAACGTGTGTTTTTCGTTGAGAAGCACACGGTTGTCTGAAATAGGCTCCCAAACCGAGTTGGTGACTGTTCCGACTTGAGTTGCTTCTTGAAAGGCAGAATCAATGTTCTGAACAAGGGCCTCGAGCTCAGACCACTGTTGGTTTCGGATGGTCTTGAGCGTTTGTTTGCTTAGCTCAATGTTGGTGACAACCAGATCCTGCACTTCGTCGATCTGCTTCTGCATGGCCGCCATGGCCAGTGCTGGCCCTGCGGCAGCGAGGCTACTGGCCATTGTTACTGGGTCAGCGGGAATCCAACGTACTTGTCTAACGAGGTCACCGTCTGTGAAAATTCCTCCTAGGTACGCGCCGTCTTTTGAAGCCAGTTTTCCTCCAGTGTCCAGAATATTCTGTGACACGTTATCCGGACGAAAATAGTGTTTGGCTATCTTGGCTGACTGGGATAGGTTACCTCCCACCGTTGCGAGATTACCGGCAGCACCTGCGAGAGCGGTAAGCGCCAAACGGTCCGATTCGGGCATTAGAGGGAGGTCCAGTAGCTCCAGGCCAGTGGGGACCTCACCGAATACAAGAGCGAGGCCGGGAGAGACCTCAACCAGAGTGGTCTCCAGTGCTACTTCTAACCCCTCTTGATTCGATTCGTCTGCTTCTACGTTCTGGTTCTCAGGCTGCATTCCGTCAATAGATGCTTGTTCGTTCGCCAAGGCCCTGTTCCTTCAGTCATCACCGCTACAACATCGTTGCGGACTACCCAATGACTCTACTAG
>JBATQJ010000134.1:0-24131 GCA_049291975.1 Scrofimicrobium sp. | reverse complement strand
CCTCCACCGTGGGGAACACGCCAGAAAACGCGGTCTCTTTGACCCCGCCCCGATAAGAAGCACCCAACACCGCGACCCTCAGGCCCTCCAGGGAACCGAGAGTGTTCACCAACTGGTCGACCACGTACTGGGGCATACCCGCATTAAACATCCGCGCCGTACGAACTATCGAAGCATCCGGGTCAGTGGACAAATACAACCTTGGGTACACCGGGATGCAATGACCACCCACCGCAATACCCGGCCGGTGAATATGAGAAAACGGCTGCGAATTACAAGCATCAATCACCCGGTTGACATCCAACCCCACCTTATCCGCATAAACCGCGAACTGATTCGCAAGGCCAATGTTCACATCCCGATAAGTGGTCTCCGCCAACTTCGCCATCTCCGCCGCCTCAGCGCTGCCCATATCCCACACCCCATTAGCACGCGGCAAATCAGGACGCTCATCAAAATCCAACACCCGCTGGTAAAACTCAATCCCCCGGGCGGTCCCAGACTCGGACAGACCACCCACCAGCTTGGGATACTTCGCCAAATCCTCAAACACCCGGCCCGTGAGCACCCGCTCCGGAGAAAACACCAAATCAAAATCTTCGCCCTCAGTAAGGCCAGAGACCTCCTCAATCAACGGCTTCCACCGATTCCTAGTGGTACCCACCGGCAACGTCGTCTCAAACGAAACCAAAGTCCCAGGGGTCAAATGCTCCGCCAACGACCGCGTTGCCGCATCCATCCACCCAAAATCAGGCTCCCAAGACTCATCATCCACAAACAAAGGAACCACCACAACCACCGCATCCGCACCCGGAACCGCCTCCCCATAATCCGTAGTAGCCCGCAGCTTCCCTGCTGGAACTAGCTCAGAGAGCTTTTCCTGCAGATGCGCCTCACCCGGAAACGGCTCCACCCCCCGATTCACCAGATCAACAGTCACCGGATTAACATCAACCCCCACAACCACATGACCCGCATCAGCAAACCGAACCGCCAACGGCAAACCAATCTTCCCCAAACCAACAACAACAACACGCATTTCTTTCACTTTCCTTGTCTTGGGCCGGTCCCAGGCGATAAGAATTCTTAGGGATCACACAGCGCATTCGTGCTATCCGAGCCGAACCGAGGCTCCTGTCGCGGCCGATTCGAGGATGGCGTCAACTACCTCTAAGTCGGCTAAGGCATCGTCCATGCTTACATGGTTGGCGGCCTCGCCTAGAATCGCATCCCTAAAGTTCTCTTGCTCGACGGCAAGGGGCTCTCTCTTCTGGATCGCATACCTGATCGCCTGGCCCTCGGACACGCCCCTGAACGCAGCGATCTGATCCCACTCGACGGGGAAAGAACCATTCTCGAAGAAGGTCAGGTCACCGATTGCGGTGTCAGCGACTAGAGCGCCGTGCTCTCCCGTGACCACCGTGGTGCGTTCCTTGAACGGAGTCAGCCAGTTCACTAGGTTCGACACAAGAACGCCGTTCTCAAAGCGGCCCGAAACCGTCACCATGTCCTCATGCTCACGGCCCGAACGATGACCTGTCTGGGCGAATACCAGTTCGTACGGGGAACCGGCGATCCACGCCGCGAGATCCACATCATGCGTCGCCAAATCCTTGACCACCCCAACGTCACTAATGCGTGCGGGGAACGGTGACTGGCGACGGGTTACTACCTGGTAAACCTCACCAAGCTGGCCTTCCTGAATTCGCTTGCGCATTTCCAGCAGCGCGGGATTGCAACGCTCAACGTACCCAACCGCACCGATAAGGCCAGCTTCACTGAAAGCCTGCGCCATCCGACGGCCTGACTCGACATCAATCGAGAGGGGCTTCTCCACCAAAGTATGGACGCCAGCTTCGGCAAGCTTAAGTGCAGCATCCTCATGGTAAGCAGTCGGAACGGCAATGATCGCTGCGTCAATGTCTGCTGCGATCAACGCTTCAACAGAAGGAAGAACTTCAAGGTCTCCCGCCACACCGAACTTGTCACCGGCTGGGTCAGCAACCGCGACTAAGTCAAAGCCCTCTAACGCGCGGGCATTACGAACGTGGTGACGGCCCATCGAGCCGATACCAAGAACTCCTATGCGGATGTTCTCCATGCTCAAGCTCCTGCTTTCGCGGTAGCGTTTACTGCTTCCACGATACGTTCCAGATCCCCCTGAGAGAGCGACGGGTGCACGGGAAGTGAAATGACCTCTTTCGCGGCCCTCTCCGTCTCGGGCAAATCCAATCCCGGAGCGAAACCCTCAAGCGAGGGCAACCTGTGGTTCGGGATCGGGTAATAGACACCCGAACCCACCAGGTACTCCTCCTTCATCGCTTGAACCATGCGGTCACGCTCAGAAGCATCCGCTCGCACCGTATACTGGTGATACACATGCACCGCGCCAGGGGCAACCGGAGGCACTACAACGCCTTCCAGGTTTTCATTCAAGAACGCGGCGTTGGCCTGACGTCTAGCCGTCCAGTCTTTGAGTTTCCCCAGTTGGACGCGGCCAATTGATGCGTGAATATCAGTCATCCGATTATTCAGCCCAACCAACTCATTCTCGTACTGCTTCTCCATCCCCTGATTCCTAAGCACCCGGGCCCGACGCGCCACCTCCGCATCAGAAGTAGTGATCATCCCGCCCTCACCCGCAGTCATATTCTTCGTCGGATACAACGAAAACCCCGCCGCCACCCCAAACGTACCCACCCGCCTCCCATTCAACGACGCACCGTGAGCCTGAGCCGCATCCTCAAACAAGACAAGCCCATACCTGTTCGCAAGAACACCAAACTGATCCATCGCCGCCGGATGCCCATACAAATGCACCGGCATAATCGCTTTCGTGCGCTCAGTAATCGCCGCCTCAACCGCCACCGGATCCATACAAAAGAACTCAGGCTCAATATCCACAAACACCGGAGAAGCACCCGCAATCGCCACCGAGTTCGCAGTCGCCGCAAACGTAAAGGAGGGGACAATGACCTCATCACCGGGGCCAACTCCAGCAGCCAGAAGCATCAAGTGCAGGGCCGACGTCCCCGAATTCACCGCGACCGCAAACGCACCGTCAGCAACCTGCTCCGAGAATTCTTCCTCGAACGCTGCCACCTGCGGCCCCTGCGCCACCATGCCACTACGTAGCACAGCTGAGACAGCCTCAACCTCTTCCTCACCAATAATTGGCTTTGCTGCTGGAATGAAATCCATAACTGCAGTCTCGCTACTCATATCACCAAGGTCCTTCCAGGCACTGTGATTGGTTGACACGCATTACCCTAGCCAACGCAAGTTGAGCTTCCCCAGGCTGGATATGGGAGATTGGACTACGCCTTCATAGTCTAACGTTACGACACTATCCACCTCGACGAAGGCATTGGCTACGTCACCCCAGCCGATGAACACGAATGCCACGATCAAGCCAACCGTGACGCCCGAACAGGGGGCTGACCAGCGCCTGAAAGCACCGTAGTGAAGCCACAGAACTTGTCGTCCCCCGACTTGCAGATGACAGCTATATGATCCCTACCTGCAACCGGATTGAGCGTGCAGAAGTGTCATTGGGTTGCTCGGTCTCAAGTGCTGTGAGCACGCATACGCTGGTTCCACCCTCACGTTCACCGTTATGTCAGGGCGATGAGCGACACTGGCATCGGTTATCCCTACTACGGTCATTCTTGCTTGGGCTGCTTTGTGTCTCCTGTGTCGTCGTACGCCCTTGCTATCCAGAATGCAAGCAAGACAGTAATCACTAGCGATGCCGCCATTATCAGAGAAAGATACGGCACCGTCTCCGATAGCTCTCTCCCTTGACTTGCGGCCAAGAAAACGAGGGGGGCTACTGTGTACAACGTCGATGTGAGCAGAAGCCACTGTTGTTTCTCCGTCACCATGAAAACACTGGCGAGTGGGGTACTAAAGCACATTGCGTACATCCATGGCGTCAACGCGCGCGCGAGCTCACCAGCCTCTGACCACTGGCTGCCGAAGACGTTGGTGATCACCCAGGGGGAGACGAGCCAAAAGACCATAAAGAGAGGCGAAGCAACCGCCGCCATTCTTAGTGTTAGCCGCCTAACGATTCCGAGTAGTTCGCCACGCTTCGCACGCGCCATCTGCCTCAACATGACTTGGGCAACGGCACCCTGGACAAGCATGACTGGCGCCATCGTCAGGCGCCACGCCATATCGTACTGCCCGAGTCCCGCGACCGAAGATCGCGCAATGAGAGCGTTTATCCCCATGACGCGTACCGAGTCGAGCACTGCATTGGGACCGTTTAGGAACGGCATCTTGATGTACCGTCTTGCAACGGTACTCATCTTCGGCGCGTCATCCGGCAACGGCCCGAGCGCTTCGGGCACCCTCCGCGCAATAAGGAAAAGAGTGAACACTTGGCCAGTAAGGAAACCCCCGACAAGCCCGAGAACATTAGGGGATAACCAGAAGAACCCAATGCGAAATAGGCCAACTAACAATGCCTGAAGAACTCGATTCCTCGCAATCGCGGAGAAGTCTCCTTCCCGGGTGAGCCACATCTGCATGTTTGCGATCTGCGCTACGAAAAACACCCCGACACCGGCGAGCAACAGACCCGAGAGCAAATAGTCGCTCTCATATTCGTCCACAATCGGTCTCCTGGCCAAGAAAACTATAGCCGTGACAACGACTGAGCTCATCAGAATGAGGCGTTGTGCGAGGCGTTGGACCGACATCGCTTCGAGTCTGTCCGACGGGAGCACAATCGCTTGGTCATATCGCAAAGTGGCTAGCGTGACCCCGAAGTTGAGTGTCGCCGTGAAGATTGCGAATAGCCCAAAGTCGGACGGGCTGTAGAGGCGTGCCAATGGAATCGTGACAATTAGCCCGATGAGCTGCGCAAGTACAGTACCTGAAAGTAGGAACGCGATTGATCTACCAACCGTGCCACCAGATAACCAACGTCTCGCTGATCCCTCGCCGAACAAACCCACCACGACTCCGCTTGGAAAGGCGCTCAAGGTACACGACAGGCCAGGAACGCGAATGAAACCATCGACCTCACCAAGTATGGCATGACGCACCGTCTCACATACGCAGGGCTCAGGACCGCCGAAGGGCTGCGAAGCTCCCCTCCGGCCCTCATCCTCCAACTGACGTTGTGATTATGTACGATTTCGTGTCATCATGGCGATGGCTAAAGCCATACAACGAACTCTCATTGCCTGATTGCCTGGAAGCGGTCGTGAAACAGACAAGAAAAGTCACCCCACACGAAGTTTCGCGAAGCGGTAAGCCGCGAGTCTTGGTGAGGGGACTCACTGGATCGCACGGGGGCCTTGAGACGTTTCTACTCGAACAGTACCGAGAGCTCAGAAACGACATAGATTTCTGGTTCCTCGCGTACGGCTCTGAAGTTCCCTATGGAGCAGACGAGATAACGAGGGGCGGTGGACGAATTTGCTACGTGACTCCAAGATCGAAGAACGCCGTAAAAAACATAGCTGACTTGGTGTCCTTGCTTCGACGGGGAAAGTTCAACGCGGTCTGGCTGAACCAGTCGGGCATTCGGGCGTTGGAACCACTAGTATTGGCTTGGGTGATGCGGGTGCCCGTGCGAGCACTGCACGCTCATTCCTCCTCAAACATGGGCACCAAAACTCAGGGACTTGCTCATAGGATTTTGAGACCGTTGGCCCTCCGGACAGCCAACACCTATTTGGCTTGCTCGTCCTCAGCGGCCAAGTGGTTCTTTGGAGACCGGAATGCCCTTGTTGTTCCTAACTCATTCAATGTGCGCGCCTTCGACTACTCCGCTCACAGCCGAGAGCTCCTGCGGTCCGAGTTCGCGATTGATAGGCGCACTCCTTTAATCGCTCAAGTTGGAGCCCTGAGACCCGAGAAGAACCACTCATTCTCTCTGGAAGTACTGGCTGCTCTGCATCACGAGGGCATCCGGGCTATCCTCGTTTTCGCGGGAGCAGGGCCACTGCAACCCGAACTGGAGAGCAAGTCGGCCAAGTTGGGTATAGCTGACTCGGTAATCTTTCTGGGATCCACCGGTTCTGTACCGGCGTTGCTGTCTGCGTCGGATCTGGCGCTCCAACCCTCGATTTTCGAGGGACTGCCGTACGCAGTTCTTGAGGCGCAAGCCTCGGGGCTCCCTTGTTTGATCTCGGACACCATTTCTCCTGAAGTCGTTGTGTCAGACAAGACACAACGGTTGCCTCTCGGGGACGCCTCTGAATGGGCATCTGCGGCCAAACAGAAGCTCATGTCTCTCGACGGTCGCCGCAGTAATGAAGTTATGGACACCAGGTTTGACTCGGCCCAGTCGGCCTCGTACTTAAGGCGCCTCCTGCTTCAAGGTCAGTGACGCCGTAGGGCCGTCCGATACCATGGCGCGCCACCGTGTGCCACCCCGCCCCAGAGGTCCGCAAAGACGCTCTACAATGCCACCGTCTCAGCTTTATCGACTATCGTGGCGGCGGGATCTCTCTCAATCAGCGGGTCGTTGAGGTCGCGATCACTCTCCGCAACTTCCCAAACACTCGTTAGCTCCGTAGATGAGTCCTGATAAGTTCCACGAAACCAAGGGTGTTGGCCTCTGTCGAACACAATCTCTCCCACACAGAACGAGGGTCATATGACTCGCGATTGTCCAGCACCCTTCGCATCACCTCAGCTACCTCGTTTGACTTCGCATTCCTAGATACGAGCTCCCCACTGCCAAGGTGGGGAGAAACGACTTCTGAAGAACCGCCAACATCAGTTGCCACAACCGGTATTCCAAACGAGAGCGCCTCCATGATGCTTACTGGGACACCTTCGGATGCACTTAGGTTCAAGAACAAATCTACTGGTGTCGAGGCGTAGTAATCCATAAGGGTGTCGTTGCCGACCGCTCCCTTAAGCGTCACCACAAGCCCCGGCGCCTCGAGTGCCTCGAGTAGCCTCTCGAGTTCATTGCGGCCGCTGCCGTCACCAAAATGAACCCACTCCACGTCCCTGGATTCCGACAATGCGGCCACCGACTTCAAGATCAGTTGGACCCGCTTGACAGGGATGAGGTTGGAGCAGGACACAACTCTAACCGGTCCGGCACCATCCGGTTTTGGCCCCAGCCCATGATCAACGGTTCCGAGACGCGAAACGAGTATCTTTCGATCCGTCCATTCTCGCGGGTATGAGGAACGAAGGTGGGCCGCGCCGTGATCAGATATCGGGAGCAACAGGTCCGAATTCTCAAATACTTCCTCGCGAAAGGGGAGATGGCCGCTGAGCTCTTCATAGAGATCGAATCTATGGAGTCGGCATACCCGTAAGTCCCCAATGTCGCCGATCGAGGCCATAACGTAGCCGGAGTCGGCAGCCCAGAAAGAGTAGATGACGGTCGGTCGATCGTCCAGTACCGAGAGAAAGGTACGCAACTGGCGTCCCGTCGCCTCGGAAAGAAGGGCGGCGCGGATCGTGCGCTTCATTCGGACGTCTCGCCCACGACGCCGGATCTCCCTAATTGTTCGCACCACCGCCGGGAACAGCCCAGGTGAGAAGAGAACTCGCGCTAAGTCCAGCATTCCTCCAGCACCGGCCATCTGGCCGGCAATATGCACGTTGGATGGCAAAGAGTAATCACTCGCCGACACCGCACTCCGTGAGAATACGTAGATATCCTCGAAAGCGGCGGACAGAACCGGCAACTCGTTTGCGACGAAAACACTATCGCCGCCGACCGTCGGGAAGTTGGCAGTAAGCAGGATGAGCACCGCACCGACCGACTCTCCCGATGGTTGTCTTTGCGCGTCTGGGTCGATCAACTCGGTCACTCTCTTTTTCGCCTGCGCTCTCTGTTGGGATCACTTCTGCCGTAGCTCTTCTCTCAGACTAACTAAATCACGCGGAACCAGAAGAGCCAGAGAATCATCGTGTTGACCAGGTACCCCAGAACCGCGAGATCTCTAAGTGGGGCCTTCAATCTCACCATAGCCGAAATCACGTAGGGCAAAATGGAGGCGAGAATCCGATCAGGATATCCCAGAGTCACAACTGCCCCCAGCACCCACCAAAGACCACCCAACGCGTAACGTCCCGTTGTCGTTCTCCGAGTCTCGGCCCACGAAAGGGTCAGCGCCAACAATAGGAGAGCCCAGAAAACATAGAATGCCCCACTCGATGTCCGGTAGACCTCGCCGACGCGACGGTCGCCGAAATAACCCAATATCACATCTCGTAGCGGACCGAAGAGGACGGCGCCCGCTATGCCACTAGAAGCCATGATCGCGTACTGAGCGGCTGGTCGCCGACTTGGCCAGTCTGCTCCTGAGACGACTGAAGCGGTAAGAACCATGGCGAAAACGGGTGACGAGGTGTGGATGACTGCCGCAACGGCAACCAGAGGTGCCGCCGCCCAAATGTGCTTCCTTCCGAGCAGATAGATCCAGCCCAGTACCGAGAGTGCCAGCGAAATACGTAGCTGATCTGTGACGAGCTGGACGAAGATCGGGTTCAGTAGAAGAACCAACGTCAGGGGTCGAGCGTACCTCACAACAATGCATGCGGCGGTGAACACCGCAACCGCGGTTATAACTAGAAAGGCGCCGTCGGGTGAGAGCCCGATGACCCGCACCAAGAGGTTGAGCACCCAGCCCCACACGTACTCGTCTCTTATGTAGTCAAGCGGATTCCTTGGCCCCGGCACGTCATATCCCAGCCAGCCACCATCGATTTGGCCGACGTAAACCGCGCGGTCGTGTTGGGGAACCCCATGGATTCCCTCCCACACGGCCGACCAAGGAACAGACACGAACGCGGCCGTAAACACGGCCGCTGGCAGATACTTCCTACCCGACGAGCGAGTCGTAGCCGACTTCTCGACCGCCGTTCTCCTTCTAGACTGAGACCGAACGATGCCGCTACCGCGTAAACTTTGAACGCTCATTGCCACCAGCCGCCGGAAGTTTCGAAACGAACCTTTCCATTATCGCCGCCTTGTCGGTATAAGGCCTAGATGCCTCTCGTACTGCCATTCGGGTCACGCCCTGCATCTGATGACCGAAGGTCAGTATGGCCGGAATGCTGACATCCGAATCAAATCGGAAATATGGGAAACCCTGGGGAAGTGCCGCGTCTTGATGCGTGGCGTACACAGGCAGGCCAGACCTGAGGTACTCCCGAACCTTCAGCGTTGTCGCCTCGCGCATTCCTTGGACATCCAGGGCCAACGATCCGATTCCGAGCGAAGCACGCGCCGAGACTTCCTCGACTCCCCTCCCGTCTAGCACTCCGTGCTTTATGAAACCGACCCTTGGTCCGCACGATTCATCAACCAAACTATCTTGATCAGCTGTCAACTCCCCAATCAGGTGAAAGATGATGTCTTCGCGGCCTGTATCGCCAGCTGAAGCGTTCTGTAGTCTGGCTGCCTCAAGAAGCCTCTCTAGACCGTGCCATTCTTGGAACCTACTGCACACAAACACGGCTTCGATGGGGTTAGTCGGGCGTCGATCAGCGCTCCCAGCTGTGAGGTCGAACTGCACTCCGTTTGGAAGGAACACATCCTGTAGGGACCTCGGAGTCTTCGGGCCTTGAACATAGTTGCTGAGTTCACGCGTCACTCCGATCGACCTAGTACCAGTCACCTTCCCAAACCAAACCAGAATCCGCTCAACGTATCCGGCAGTCTTCCTACCCGACGAGGTCAGCTCTGGGCCGCTCTTGGTGTGGTGCACAATAACGATATTTCGCCTAGCCGAGCAAACGAGGGCCTCGAAAGGGTCGATCATCGAGTGACGGACCAGTACGTAATCAGATTCTCTTGATGCCTGGACCACCTTGCTCCAGAGGTAGAGCCTTTTGAGGATTCTCCACTTCAACAGCCGTGGAATGCGCTGAACCGGTACATCGAATCCATCGTAATTCGATGCTGCGTTGGCACTTGGTGCAATCAGTAGAGTGCTCCATTTGATGGTACGAGGTAACTGCTTCGAAGCTTCGTGTTCGGACTGCAATTGAGATTTGAACCCAGGACTCTGCGAAAGTGGCAGATTGAGCATAGCGATGTGGGTGACAGAGATCGGCCGCTCACCCACGCCTAGCTCTCCCCTATTGCCCACCGACATAAATATCCTCTAGTTCCTTGAGCACTGCCTCGGCTGAATAGCGGCCAAGATTAGTCTGCTCCTCACCTACAACTCCTTTACCTAGAACCTTTGCCAGAGAGACCACCTGGCTCGCCATAGCCTCCCAATCGTCCAACGGAACGACCTTCGAGTTGGCACTCAAGCGGGCAACATCCCTATTTCCTCGGCAATCGGTCACCACCAAGGGTAGCCCAACAGCGACCGCCTCTAGGAGGTTCACGGGCAGCCCTTCCTGCTTCGAGGAAGACACCGCAACATCGGCCATTGCGAGCAAGTCTTGTATGTTGTTCCTAAATCCCAGCAATTTGACGTTCGAGCCTATGTCGAGGTCCGCAATCAGCCGTTCATAGTCTTCCCTGAGCTCACCGTCTCCGGCAAGCAAGAGTCGCACTGTCGGCACCTCCTCGCGAATAATACTGACGGCCCTCATGAGCATCTCTTGGCTTTTTCGAGGGCTGAGCTCTGCGGCGTAGAACAGCACAAAATCATCTGGAGCTAAGCCCTCGGACGCACGCAATTCTGCCTTCCGCTGAGTCGGCGGTCGAGAGAATCTGGATAGGTCGATGCCCACACCGTTGATCTGCCTAATTGCCTGTGCCGGGAAGTGTAGCTTTCTAGCCCTGTTGTAATCCTCGGAGTTGATCGTCAAGAGAACATCAGTCATCCCCGCTAAGATCCATTCGACAGGCAAGAATACGAGCCAGTTCAGTACCGGGGCACCCGTGTAAAAGTGGAAACCGTGCGCCGTATAGATGACACGTGTTCCAGTCTTCTTCCGAGCATTTCTGGCAGCAAGACGAGTAAGCGCACCGCCTGTGGGCGTGTGACAATGAATCAAGTCATACCCACCGGAATCGATTACTCTCTTCAACTCCTTGTAAGCGCCAATGTTCTTTACAGACCATGGTTTTCTAGAGAACTCAACATCAAAATACTCATCGCAATACGGAATCACTGGCACGTCTGTTCCCGTATCGTTGGTAGCGCATACATGTACTTCATATCCCTTATCGTGAAGCAATTTGATCGCCGGAAGATGAAATACCAGAATGTGCTTCTGTAGCACTGTCGCGACTAGTAGTGCTTTCTTCTTGGGTAGGGCGGAGTGGTCTGTAGCGCCACCAGAAGAGTCTTCTTTGATCTTGACACCAAGATCAATCCACTGCTGACCGGTAGAATCAACCTCAAGCCCGGCCTCCGTGAGCCAGCTTGGGGCTTGTTTCTGACCGAACAGTAGTAGCTCGGCACGACGGGCCTGCGCCGCAACCCGTGAAGAGAGACCGCCGAGAACCGATGCTCCCATAGTTGCAATTCGGAGCACAGACGCTGGAAGCTTACGCGGCTCTTTGCCACCTAGAAGCTTTAGGAGTTGACTAGCCGTTATCCCCTCCCACGGATGATGAACGATTAGAGGTGGCTTCACTTCACTAGTCGCCAGAAGGACCGCCGCCTTCGAAACGTTTTCGAGCAACGCCTGAGGTGTCGGCCTCTCAGGCCCCGTCGCCGCGATGCTCAGCGGGGACTGAGCAAGCTTTGCGATGCTCTGTGTCACCTTCCTTGAAGGCGCATGCACACCGGGCGGGCGGTAAATGACTGAGTTGTCTGGATATATGGATCGGACCGCCTGCTCCCCACGTATCTTAGATCGTGAATACGCGGAGAATCCTTGGTATCGCTCCGACGAATCGAGTGGTTCGAGGTTCCCCTGAACCGCTGCGCTTGAGATGTGAACGAAACGCTTGCCTGCCGCTTTCGTTGCCGTGGCCAGCACTGCTGGGACCAGAGCGTTCGCGGCGTTTAGTTCTAATTCACTGCTACCTGTAGCGTCCGGACTTCCGGCAGCGTTGATGACCACATCTGCTGAGCGGATAGCATTCCAAACATCATCACTAATCTCTGCTGTCTTAGCAGTTTCTCTAAGTTGTCCTGCTTCCACCGCAGAGAATCTCGGAGTCTTCACCTCAATTACGTCGTGCCCTTGCTTCCTAAGCTCATTACAAACTGCGCTACCAACAAATCCGGACGCTCCGAAGACTGCAACCTTTATCGTTTTACCTCCAGCACCCTCAGTTCTTGAACCCGCAGTCGGTTCCCAAGTATCAGGTATCCGGCGACCAATAACGCCACAAGTATCCACGCAACCGGCAAGGCAATGGCTCCGGTGATCTGAAGCAGGGCTACCGTGCAGATCAGAACCGTGAAGCCAAATGGGTAAAGCGCGGCGATCACATGGGAGTCAGTCTTGCGCTTGACCACCTGATACAGATGCTCGTTATGGGACTCGGTCAGGTCGACTCTGCGAAGTGCCCGCTGACCAAGTGTGAACAGAACGTCTGCCGAGTAGATGAGCATCGGGGCAATGGCTGCCAGAACGCTCACAGTCTTTGCCCAAGTCATTATTGCTAAACCGAAGGTCATTCCACCCAGGAGGTAACTACCGCTGTCGCCAAGGAACATCTTCGCCTTTGGAAAGTTCCAGGGGAGGAAGCCGAGGAACACAGTTGCGCAAAGCACCCCCGCAACCATTAGTGGTGCGGAATCAACAATGGATCCGACTACAACGGCCATCGCTCCGGACGCAATGCCCTGGAAAGATGAAATCCCGTTGACACCATCCATGAAGTTGTCGGCGTCGATGTAAAAGACGCCAACAAGAGCAAGGGGAAGGCTCCACCAGACGCTTATTCCCAGAGCGCTAAGCAACCAAAAAGCGAGCACTGCGCTTAGTGCCAGTTGCATGCCAATTCGTAGCTTGACCGACAGACCCTTGAGGTCCTCAGCGAAGCCGGCAGATGCCATTAGTAGGCTCATAACGATGATCGGGGCAATCTGCCAAGCTAGTGTTCCATCAAGCAAGAGATTCGTGATCAGCCCGATTAGCAGTGCGGCTGCTACTGCCACGCCCCCACCACGCAAGGTTGGGGATGAGTGTGACGATCTATGGTTTGGCACATCCACCAGGTCGAGCCTGACTAAGACCGGCCGCAACAAAAGCGGTGTCAACAGACCAGCAATGAGCGTCACAAGACCAATGATCACAACCACGGAACGATCAGAGCTCGCCACTTGTTTCGGCCGCCTCACCCACGTCGGGGGAAGACATGTAGATACGTTCAGTATTGGTTCCGCTGTCAGGGGAGGCCATAGCGCCAGGGAACTCCTTAGATGTGTTGTGTGGACTGATCCCAGTTTATGTCCACGGAGGACACCCAGGGATGGGACCATGGATACCTTGTCGAATCACACAGTCAGCGGAGCACACGGTCGCGGCGGTGGGTTGAAACACACGCACAAATGCACGCATACGGGTACAGTTGAATCACTACAAGATTCTTGATTCACGGGAGGGAACATGGGACTGAATACGCATGAGCTGATTCAGCAAGCATGTGCTGACGCTGGTCTTTCGCAGCGAGCGCTCTCGGACAAGACGGGGATCTCTCAGCCGACCATAAGCAGAATTATCAGCGGCGATCGAGTGGCGAAGATGCCCGAGATCATCCAGATTGCCGCAGCCACTGGACACACGGTTGCTCAGCTGACCGGGGGTTCTGTTACGGCGCGTGCACAGTTTGCTGCTCGCTCGATTAACGGTTCCAGGATGGAAGTTATGCGTGGACGGCTGACTGGATTCCTTGAGCTCAGCGCCTACCTCGATGATCAGGCGATTCCTGGAGGGCGATAAACGTGTCGTCCAATGAAAGAGCGGGGAGGGATAAAGCTACCAAGTTCAGGCGTATCCATCACCTTGGCACACAGCCACTCGGCGACTTGGTGTCCCTCATTGAGAACACGGTTGAGTGCGATGTTGCTGTGCTCGACGCTCCGGGTGACGAACATGGTTTGACAGTCCGGGACCCAGTAACAGGAACCATCTTTATTGGCGTATTGCGAAACGACAGGCCAATGCGCCAGCGAAGCAACCTTGCTCACGAACTTGGTCACGTGATTTTCGAGGATTGGGATACCGGAGACTGCCTCCCCTCGTCGGATCCAAGAGAGATCCGGGCGAATGCCTTTGCTAGACACCTTCTTATTCCTATAGAGGGACTGAAAGAGTTTCTTGGTGAGCGTGACCAGGTGACCCTTGAGGATTTGTCCGACGTTACGCAGTATTTCCTCGTGTCCCCCAGCATCACCTTGATCGTCATGCGGGACGCGGGTTACATCTCTGCGGAAACGGTATCGAAATGGAGACAACACACCAGTCGCGGACTCGCAACGCGCTTCGGTTGGAGCGACCAGTATGAGTCCCTGCAGGAAAGCTCGAACCGATCTTGTGCACCACAGACACTCCTGGCGCGCGCAATAGAAGGGTACGAGGAAGGCCTGGTTAGCGCACAAACTATTGCAAGTCTGCGGCAGGTTCCGCTTGATCAAGTGGTGAAGGAACTCGAAGAAGCAGAAATAAAGCCCCGATCATAATCACCGAGCAAAGTGGCGGAGAAATGTCCTCGCTAAGGGTGGACCCACGGCTAACCGGCCAACCCATTGCCTCAGCGGTAGCGGGCACACTCTGTTAAATAGAACAACCTCGAGGCTCGTTTCTGCGAAACAAGGCACGCACGTGCGACGAAGCCTCACCTACTAACTACTGCCGCCATCTACTCTTACTCCGCTTCCAAAATCATGGCCCGTAAAGGAATGAAGACTGGCTCTAGACCCGTAACCGACAGTTCAAACTGATACGAACCCGCAGCCGGAATTTCAAATCCTTCTAGGCCAAGCACGAGTGGAACTACGTTTGCGGGTCCACCATCAGTAATTCCTTCGCTCTCTACCTTGGCACTCCCAATTGGGAGTGGGTCCGTAGAGCCTCCGTCAAGTCTACGAAAGCTAACTTCTAGCTCGAAGCTATCTATTTGGTCTTCCTGAGGAATCTCGATTAAAAGAGCCAGCACAGCTTGAAGGAGTGCGGGATATTCTGGTCGCCACGTCGTGTTGATTCCTGCAGACAAGATACTCAGTGTTCCCTCACGAACATTCGCGGCGTCGGCCAAGACAGCTATAGCGACTCTCATACGGAAGTCAGTCTTTCTTCTCTGATAACCATCGGCTCGACGTTCCTGACAAAGTTCTGAAACTCTCTCAGTCCGACGGTCGCCCTTAGTCTGAAGCCCTGCCGATCCGCCTCGAAAGCGCGGTTGTCTTGACTGGTAATAACCATCTGATATCCGCGCTCTTGGTCTTCCCCAAAGGATCCGACATATACATTAGCTACGTCGGCATCCGCTCTGCGGCGGTGCCGACGAATCCCAATCTGCGGGAGCGCTTCATCAGCAGCAGAGGCTGCAAGGTCCAGTTCATATCCCATAGCCCTCAGGTACCGGGCAAGTGTCGTCACGTAAATATTCCCATCACCCTTTAGTACCTGTGAGACTCGTCCATCTGATACCCCCAACTCTTTAGCGAGCTCGTGTTGGGTCCGTCCGCTAGCACTAAGAGCCTCTTGAAGTAGCGATACGGCCCTGATCGTAGCGCGTGCAGCAGACCGTTCGCGTGGACCTGCCTTGCTATCGGCGAGCACTTCACCAACCGTTTTGCTTACGATTTCTTTCGTCATGTTGCAGGTCCTCCTTTCTTACCTGAAATGCGCTCTTCAATTCTTCGGGTTCAGTTCTACGGACGCTAACCGGCTTACCAAAAGTGTGTCCCAGACGAATAGTCGAGCCAAAATCCATTGGCAACAACTTCAAACGATGATCTCTGTCTGATCGTTCAAACCCTCTTGTTACCAATCGTCCTGCCCCATCGGTATCGTAAAAAGTCATTCGTATCCCATGGACCTTTAGTTCCCAAATACCATCCTTCAGAAAGTTATAGAACCCCGCGGGCGGATCTTCACCACTTGCTAAGTCCTCAATCAATTCCAACAACATCGCCAGGTCGTTCGCTTGTTGTTCATCGGGGAGAGCCCTACCGTCGGGATCAGGCCATATACACTCTTTCAGCTGCATCATCGCTTCCAAAGCAGGCGATGCTAAATCTTTCGTCAATGCGCACTCGATAGTCGCTGCCTCCCCCTTAGCCACTACCTGCCGTGTTACTTTAGTTAATCCTAAAGCCGAGTTATCTGTCAACGTTTACTCCCTACGGCTTAACTGCAGTCGATACGGAACCAACATACCTTGCGTCGTTTCTACGCAGATGAACGATGAGCAGCCTTTAGAGTTCGCTACTTGTATCGTTTGTCATTACGTCTACGAGGTCGTCTTCCTCGCCACCAGTCCTGCCGTTCTTGATGTCATTCTCCCGGCGGAGTTCCTCCGCGAGCGTGACCCGATTCTGCGGTCCCGTCGCCACGAGCGCCTGCCACTGCTCGAAACTCAGATCAGCCTCGCCCAGCCCCGCGACTGGCGCGTGTGAAATCAGCGGGTGGAACGGGCGGACTTCCTCGCCCTCTTCTATCGCGTTGTGCAGTTCCTCGTGTAACTTCTCGCCCTCACGCAAGCCCGTGAAGCGAATCTCGATCGGCTTTCCCGAAAGGTCGATCATCTTCTGCGCGATATCGAGGATCCTGACCGGCTCACCCATGTCGAGAATCAGCACCTCACCCACACGCCCAATCGCGCCCGCCTGCAGCACCAGCTGACAGGCCTCGGGAATCGTCATGAAGTACCGGGTAATGTCCGGATGGGTGACGGTCAGAGGCTTCCCCTCTTCAATGAGCGTCCTAAACGTTGGAAGCATCGAACCGCGGCTGCCGATCACATTACCGAAGCGAACAGAGAGGTAACGGTGACTACAGTCGGCTCCCGCGCCCGCTGTCAGCCTTTCCGCGACCCGTTTGGACAGTCCGAGGATGGACGTGGGGTTCGCCGCCTTATCGGTGGAGATGTTGATCAGGGTCTCAACCCCCGACTCACGCGCCGCATCAAGGACGTTGAGGGTGCCAATGACGTTGGTCTTCCAGGCCTCGTCCGGGTACTGCTCCAGCATCGGCAGATGCTTCAGCGCCGCCGCGTGGAAAACCACGTCCGGCTTCCGGTCGTTGAAGATGTCCTTCAGGGCCTGCGCGTCGCGGATGTCGGCGAGGACAACCTCGTTCGTGTCCAGCAAACCGTCACCCTTGATGCGGATGTCTGTTCCCTGCAGTCCCGTTTCATCGCGGTCCAGCAGGATCAGCTCGCCAGGTCCGTGCTTGTTGATCTCAACGCAGAGTTGAGAGCCGATTGAGCCACCGGCTCCGGTAACAAGAACTGTCTTGCCGTTGAGGTAGCCAGCGATCTCGGAGATGTCGGTGTCGACTTGATCGCGTCCCAGCAGGTCCTCGATATCCAGGTGCCGCAGGTCGGAGGTGGTCACACCCTGCTTGAGTATTTGCTCCGTACTCGGGGTAATCAGGACCGTGAGTCCCAGCGTCTTGGCCATCTCTTGGAGCTGGGTCATCTTTTCAGCCGGAGCTTCCCCCATGGTCACGATGACCCGAGTAGCACCTGTCTTCGCGACCACTGCTTCCAGATTGTCCAGGGTGCCCAAGACGTTGACACCGTGGATCTTCAGGTGCCGCTTGACAGGGTCGTCGTCGAGGATGCCGACAGGGACCATCGAAGAACGCATGTCCGTGGTCAAGGTCCGAGCCATGCTGTCACCAACGAAGCCCGCACCATATAGCAGAACAGGAATTGTTCCTTCGCGCTTCACAGCCTTCTGCTGCATCGCATAGCGCCAGATGTAACGCGCACCGGCCATGATCAGCATGGCGAACGGTGCGGCAATCAGGATCAGGCTTCGCGGAACATGGGCGATTTCCGGAAAGATCAGGGTCCAAATCCAGAGGAGACCCGACACCATCAAGGTGGTAGCAACGACATCCAGTAGTCCCTCGAATGAGCCCCACGGGTGGCGGCCAAGATAGACGCGGAACACGCAACCAAGTAGCAGTTGAAGCAGGATAGCCACGAGGATGAGCCACCCGATATGAACCCACGGGATGCCGCTGCCAGAGCCCTCATAGCGAATCAGTGCTGCCAATGGGATGGCAACGATCCAAGCGAACGCGTCCACAACAAAACGACGCCAGTGGAATGATCCGATTCGCGACCAGTTTCTTGGTGCCTTGGGTGCACCTGTCAACACTGCTGATGGTTCTGCTGTTGGTCCAGACACCAACATTTCCTCCTATGCGCACCCCCCCCCCCGCCAAAACCGGAAGGAGAACTGACAAGGGTCTAAGTTCCGAACCTGGCCCATCACATTTCTTAAGCGCCCACATGGGTCAAGTTCGATATCGCCTTTAGTTCCGAAGAACCTTATGTGTCTTCACTATACTTTCGCGACGGTAGCGAGTGTGTGTTAGATAGACAAAATGGACGATTTCACATCAAACTCGCGTCACGTTTCACCGGCAACCGACTTGCTTCACACAGTCGCGGTTCTAGTCGGTTCCGATCAAGTCTCCCACCGTGTCTTCACGGAACGCCTGACGAACTGACTCCATTCCTGCATTATCCAGCAGAATGATTGACTGAGTGCCGTCCGGCGACCACGAGGGTCCGAGGGTCGGTAGCGTCACGAAGTGGACGTCATCTGATCGAATGTCTCGAAGGCCCGGGGCGAGACCGATGATGTAGCCGGCCGTCAGTCCCTCGTCCACCGAAAGGAACGGCGAGATCGCGGCGACAGCGTCGCTGATCTTGCCGGGGCTGGTCAGAGTGTCACGGCTGAGAAGCCCCGACAACAGACCCTTCATATACGCCTGCTGGTTGCGCACGCGCTGATAGTCACCGTCCTCGAACGGATAGCGGGCCCGGACGAACGTCAGAGCCTGGTCGCCGTTCAGGGTGATCTCGCCCTCGTTGAACTGGTAGTCGCCAGCGTTAAACGTAACCGAGTTGTTGACCGTCACCCCACCTAGGGCGTTCGTCAGGCCCTTGAAGCCCTCAAAGTCGATCACTGCGACGTGGTCGATTCGGGTGTCGAGCAGCTGCTCCACCGTGGCGACGGTCAGAGGGATCCCGCCGTAGGCAAAGGCGGCGTTGATCTTGTTGTCGCCGTAACCGGGGATGTCCACCCACGAGTCGCGCATAATCGACGTGATGTAGATGCCCGATCGGTCGGCAGGGATCCGCGCGACCATGATCGCGTCGGAGCGGCTGTCCTGCCCCTGTTCGAGGGCATTCGGATCAACCTCAGCACGCGTGTCAGAGCCGAGCAACAGGATGGTTTGCGCCTCGTCCTCGCGTTCCATAGGACGACTTTGCTCTTCGGGGAACACTTCGGATTGGGACAGGATGTCCGCGTTGTCCTCGTACGTATTCTTCAGATTGTTAGCGAACAAGCCGATCGCGGCCACGGGAATGGCGATCAGAGCGAGCAGCCCGAGACCAGCCCAGAGAGCCTTCTTTCCGACTCCGGCCTTCTCCTTGCCGCGGTGCCTGGCGACTTTGTCGGCCTGTCGGCGCTTTGATGAGGGCATTCCTGAAGCTCCTTGGGACGATCATAACCACGAGATTTCCGCGGCAACAAACAGATCTCAGTCTAGACGGTGGCCTGAGTGCGCCTAAGGCAGTGTGCGCAAAGACATGGTGAGGGCGCGACTCCTAGGGACTCGCCCGTGCAACGCGTAACGCACCCCACGTGGGGTGCTCAACCGGAAATAGACACCTTCCGCACCCCATCTTGGGGGCGCAAGCCAGAAGAGCTACGTCAGCGACCTCATGCATACACCCGTAATCACGACCAGCACCCCAGGTTGGGTGCGCAACCGAAAGCTAACCAAATCAGTTGATAAATTTATCAGCCCTCCCGTGTCCTGATAAATTTATCAGCATGCGCGATGCTCTGAACAACCCTTTCAGCCCCGGCTCCGACACCGTGCCCGCCGTCTGGGCCGGGCGCACGCAAGAACTCAGCGACTGGAAGGACGTGGTTCGACCCCGACGTCTCGCCGGCCTCCCCGAGCGCGGACGCACGATTCTGGGGGAACCCGGGTTGGGCAAGTCGTCCCTCGTACGCCTCATCGCGCAGAACGCCACCGCCCTGGGCGACTGGGTGACGCCTCAACTACGTATCCCTGCGGGAACCGACCCGCTGAAGCCAGTCGCCGATGCTGTCCTAACGTTGGCTGACCAAGCGGGCCTCCCCTCTGCGCGCGAGCAACGCATCGCAAAGTCACTCCGCCGAGTACAGGCCGTCGCGGTCAGCGGTGTCTCACTAACCCTCAACAAGCAGCCAGGTCCGGAACCGTACGAAGCCCTTCGCGACCTGCTCGTCGAAGTCGGGCGGGCAGGAATTCGGCAGGGCAAAGTTGCCCTCGTCCACATTGACGAAGTCCAAAACATCACTGACCAGGGGGCGCTCTCACAGCTGCTCATTGCCCTCGGAGACGCGCTGACGTACGAGGAGCTGGTGAGTCTGCCCGACGGCACCAAAGTCACGCGATCTCTTCCGCTGGCGGTCTACTTGACTGGGCTTCCCGACTTCGAAAGCAGGGCGGGGGCGAGCAGAGGTGCCACCTTCGCGCGTCGTTTCCGAACGACAACGCTCGCGGGACTGAGCGACCTCGAAATCCGGGCCGCACTGCAACCATTCGTGATTGAAGGATGGGAAGTCGCGAACGGCGACGGTGGCACCTCGGTTATCAGCATGGAACAAGCGGCAGCAGAGTTGATCGTGGAACTTTGCAAAGGAGATCCGTTTCTGTTCCAGTTGGCGGGCGAGAGAGCTTGGTACGCGGGTAGTGGTGGCGTGATCACCTCGGACGAGGTTAGGGCTGGGTGGCGTACTGCCGAATCCGAAGCAACCGCTCACGTCGAACGTATCCTGGCGCGACTGCCGGAGCGCGAACTCGAGTTCCTTCAAGCGATGGCGCAGTTGCAGCCTGAGGAGCGCACTCTCACTTCGATCGCAGCGCTTTTGGGGCTTACCTCGTCCGCTACCGCCGGCCCGGCGGCGCAGCGCCTGGACACCGTGCGGGGTCTGATCGAACGAGGGAAGCCCTACAGATTCAGCCACCGCGCGGTTGAGGCATACCTGACGAGCGAGTGGCCAAGGATCGACTGAGTTGCGACCCGGCGGGCACGGAAGGGCCCACGGCTCAGGATTCGCGCCAATAGTGAAAGGCTGCAACCCGGCGGGCGCGGAAGAGCCCCGGTCCGTGTGAGTAGACCGAGGCCCTTCTTCGGCGTCTCAACTAGAGACGGGCGTCATTTGGGCTTAGACGTTATTCCCCCTCTTTTGACGGCGCGAGACACCGAATCCCAAACCACCCAGCAACAGCAGGCCCGCACCGATTGCCAGCGGCATCGCCGCGTTAGCACCCGTGTCCGGCAGCTTGCTTGAGTGGTTAGTACTGCACTGGTTCGCCACACATTCCCCACCCGGGGTCGCAGGCTTCACCACGTTGACCAGCGAGATGCTCGTCTTGATGTCCTTCACCTTCACCTTGTACGACATGGTCGCAGTCTCACCGGGCTTCAGCGTCGGCAACGACCAGGTCAGGCTCGTGCCGTCCAGCTTCAGTGAGCCATCCAGCGGAGTCACCAACGTCGCGTTGTTCAGCACCTTCGACAGGTCGTCAACCGCCTTGGCGCCTTCCACCGTCGCGTTCGAGGTGTTCTTCGCCGTCAGCGTGTAGGTCACCGTCTGACCAGCAGAAACCGCCGAACCGGACTTCGGGTCCGAACTCTTCTGCAAGCTCCATGCCGGGGTGTGGTGATCGGTCTCGCGGCACTCCTGGTCCTCTTCGGAGCAAGGATTCGGCGGGACCGGCCCCTCACCCGTAACAACGTTCGCCAGGTCAACCCCGAACGCCTTCGCGTTTACGGTCACCACGTAGTCGACCGACACGCTTTCACCAGGCTCCAGGTCCGGGATGGTCCACGTGAGTGTGGTGCCATCTAGGACAAGGCCCGCCGCCAGCGGCTCGCTCAAAGTCGCGTTGTTCAGTACCTTCGACAGATCGTCGACACCCTTCGCACCCTTCAGAACGGCGTTCTCTGAGGTGTTCGTTGCGGTGAGGGTATAGGTGATCTTGTCACCCGGAACAACGGTCGAGCCGGAGGCAGGATCAGAACTCTTCACCAAATCCCACTCGGGGGTGAAGTGCTCGGTCTCCCCACACGGCTCTCCAACCTCGCAATCAGTCGGAGGAGGCACATCGCCGCCGAACGTCACCACGTTGCCGATAGAGACACCAACCGCGTCCTCGTCCACCGTCACCTTGTAACTGACCGAAACCGACTCACCTGGATCGAGGTCCGGGATGGTCCACGTAAGAGTGGTCCCACTCAGGGCCAGACCCGCGGCCAGAGGCTGCGTCAACACGGCATGGTTCAGCACGTTCGACAGGTCGTCGATGCCCTTCGCACCACTTAGTACCCCGTTCTCAGAGGTGTTCGTCGCGGTCAAGGTGTAGGTGATCTCCGATCCAGGAGCCACAGTAGAACCCGACTCAGGATCAGAGGCCTTCGTCAGCGTCCACTCGGGAGTGAAGTGCTCGGTCTCCCGGCAATTCGGATCCTCCTCGGCGCAGGGGTTCGGCGGGACGTCGCCACCACCGGTGACCACGTTGCCAATGGTCACGTCGATAGCGTCAGCATTCACCGTCACCTCATAGCTAACTGAAGCGGACTCGCCCGGATCGAGGTCCGGAATGGTCCACGTAAGAGCGGTCCCACTCAGAGCCAAGCCACTGGCCAGAGGCTCCGTCAAAGTAGCGTTGTTCAGCACGTTCGACAGGTTGTCAATGCCGGTGGCACCCTTAAGAATCGCGTTCTCAGTGGTGTTCTTCGCCGTCAAGGTGTAGGTGATCTTGTCACCCGGAACAACCGTCGAACCGGAAGCAGGATCGGAACTCTTCGTCAGATCCCACGCGGGAGTGTAATGCTCAGTCTCCCCACACGGCTCATCAGCCTCACAGTTGGTTGGAGGAGGCACATCGCCGCCGGATGTCACCACGTTACCGATGGTCACGCCGACTGCATCCTCGTCCACCGTCACCTTGTAGCTGACCGAAGCGGACTCGCCCGGATCCAGATCCGGGATGGTCCACGTAAGAGTGGTCCCACTCAGTGCCAGACCGGCCGCAAGAGGCTCCGTCAACACAGCATTGTTCAGCACGTTCGACAGGTCGTCGATGCCCTTAGCGCCCTTCAGCACCCCATTCTCAGAGGTGTTCTTAGCAGTCAGCGTGTAGGTGATCTCCGAACCCGGAGCCACTGTGGCACCCGACTCAGGATCAGAGGCCTTCGTCAACGTCCATTCGGGAGTGAAGTGCTCGGTCTCCCGGCAGTCCGCGTTCGTCTGGGGACACGGGTTGGGCGGAATGTCGCCCTTGCCAGTCACGACGTTGCCGATGGTCACACCGACCGCGTCAGCGTCCACCACAACCTTGTAGCTCACCGTCACGGTAGCTCCCGGAGCAAGCGTCCCAAAGTTCCAGGTCAGCTTGGTTCCGTTCAACGTCAGCCCACCAGCAAGCGGTTGGACGAGGGTCGCGTTGTTGAGCACCTCGGACAGATCATCCTCCGCCGTCGCGCCCTCAAGAGCGACCTTGGACGAGGTGTTCTTCGCCGTTAGCGTGTACGTAACCGTATCGCCAGGGTTGACCGTCGAACCGGAAGCAGGATCAGAGGACTTCGTCAGATCCCACGCCGGGGTGAAGTGCTCGGTCTCGCGGCAGTTCGGATCCTCCTCATCACACGGGCCCGGCGGGACATCACCAGAACCGGTGACGACGTTGCCGATCGTCACGCCGTAAGCGCCAGCGTTCACCGTTACCTCGTAGCTAACGGAAGTGCTATCTCCCGGCTCCAGTTCCGGAATGGCCCAGGTGAGCGTTGTTCCACTCAGGGTCAGACCTGCGGGTAGAGGCTGGGTCAGCACCGCGTTGTTCAGCACGTTCAAAAGGTTGTCGCTGGCTTGCGCACCCTTCAGATCGGTGACCTCGGAGGTGTTGGTCGCGGTCAGCGTGTAGGTGATCTTGTCACCCGGCTTGACCGTCGAACCGGTTGCGGGGTTCGAGGACTTCGTCAGATCCCACGCCGGGGTGAAATGCTCGGTTTCGCGACAGTCCAGGTT
>JBATQJ010000133.1:0-13605 GCA_049291975.1 Scrofimicrobium sp. | reverse complement strand
GAGTGGTCCTCTACACCGCGCTCGGACTGGGACTCTGGCTTGGGTACAGGGGTGCACGCATCACTCTGGTCATCATGCTGGGATTTGAAGTGATCTACACGTTTTCGCTCTGGGTGGCGCGCCAGTACGCGATCGATCAGCACTCGAACCTAATAAACCTGGGTATCGCGATCGTAATGTTGGTAGTTCTTACATCCCCCTCGGTGACCGATTTCGCGATGGCACGAGTGGAGTTCCGGCGCCGGCGTAAGGCCTACTTGCAGCAGCTGGCCTGAGTGTTGGGGCGACCAGTTCCTGGAACGGTTTGCCACAAGCCGAGCAAGCGGCATACATTGCAGGTGTGAAAGCTCGAGGCCTCCTGCTTGGTTGCCGCGGCGAGTCCTGACCGGATCGGACGACTCGACGCGGAGTTAGGCGTTCCGATCTGGCGGATAAGCCGAGGACCCCAGGGGTCCAGCAACTAAGAAAAGAGCACCACAATGATTACAGCCGGACATAGAAACAACCAGAAAACCTCTGGTATGCCGGTCGCAAAGTATCGACCGTTTGGCGAAACAAACCCGATCAATCTGCCGGACCGAACCTGGCCTGATAAGCAGATTGTTGCTGCACCACGCTGGCTCTCAACGGATCTGCGCGATGGAAACCAGGCGTTGGTTGAACCGATGGATCCTTCCCGCAAGCGTCTGATGTTTGACCTGCTGGTCCGAATGGGTTTCAAAGAGATTGAGATCGGATTTCCGGCGGCCTCGCAAACGGACTTTGACTTCGTGCGCTCACTGGTGGACGAGGGCGCTGTTCCTGATGACGTCGTTGTCTCGGTTCTGACCCAGTCACGTCAGGACATCATTCGCCGGACAGTTGAGTCCCTGGTTGGGTTCAAGCAGGCCAACATTCACATCTATAACGCAACCTCCCCAATGTTCCGTGAAGTCGTCTTCGATAACGACCTTGTTTCAACGGTCAAGTTGGCAACTTCCGGAGTCGCGCAGATTATGAGCGATGCCGAGGAGATTCTGGGAAATCACACGGTCGTGGGCCTGGAGTACTCCCCGGAAATCTTTATCGATACCGAGCCTGAGTTTGCCCTCGAGATCTGTGAGGCGGTGATGGACACCTGGCAGCCTGGTCCGGATCGAGAGTTGATTATCAACCTGCCCGCCACGATCGAGCGGAGCACACCAAACATCTACGCCGACCAGATCGAGTTCATGTCCCGCAACCTGACCCGTCGAGAGCACGTGGCACTGTCGGTCCATCCGCACAATGACCGTGGCAGTGCGGTTGCCGCAGCCGAATTGGCGATGCTGGCCGGGGCAGACCGCGTCGAGGGCTGCCTGTTCGGACAGGGGGAGCGTACAGGCAACGTTGACCTGGTGACGCTAGCTCTGAACCTCTACACGCAGGGAATTGACCCGCAACTGGACATCTCAGACATCGACGAGGTTCGCAGGACCGTCGAGTACTGCACTTCAATGGACGTCCCGCCTCGTGCGCCATACGCTGGTGACCTGGTCTATACCTCGTTCTCGGGCTCTCACCAGGACGCAATCCGCAAGGGTTTCGCGATGCGTAATAAACTGGTGAAGGAAGCCGGGAGCGAAGTGGCCGTCCCCTGGGGAATCCCGTACCTTCCGATCGATCCGGCGGACGTGGGCCGTTCGTACGAGGCGGTAGTGAGAGTCAACTCGCAGTCCGGCAAGGGCGGCGTGGCCTTCCTGATGTCGTCGGCGCACAACTTGGAACTGCCGCGTCGCTTGCAGATCGATTTCTCAAAGATCGTTCAGGGCAGGACCGAGGCCCTCGGAGGCGAGGTCGATGCCGACGCGATGTGGAAGATCTTCGCGGATGAGTATCTTCCGAACGATGCCGCACATGGCTTGGACCCATGGGGCCGGTTCGTTCTGGGCAAGACTTCCGTTGACGCGGACGAGGACGGGGCGCACCTGCGAGCCGAGATCCGTGACAATGGTGAGGTTGTTGAGCTACGAGCCAATGGCTCAGGTCCCATCGATGCCTTCGTCAATGCAATCCGGGAGCAGGGGTATGACTTCCACATCCTTGACTATTCCGAGCACGCGATGGGGGCTGGACACGACGCAAAAGCCGCCTCGTACGTCGAGGCCGAGGTCGATGGCCAGGTTGTCTGGGGTGTGGGGATTGACCCCTCGATCGCCCGCGCAACCTACCGCGCCGTCATCTCGGCACTAAACCGAGCACTGCGAGACGCGAACACAGTGAGGGACTAGTAGACAATCCTCGTGAGAGAATTAGCTGGTGCTTCGGACATACCGTGATCAGGCGATCGTGCTGCGTAGCTACAAGCTGGGCGAGGCCGATCGGATCGTGTTGATGCTCGGAAAAAAGTCTGGTCAGATCAGAGCGGTGGCAAAGGGAGTGCGGCGGACGACCTCTCGTTTCGGAGCCCGACTTTCCCCCTTCAATCTGGTGGATATCCAGCTTCACAGTGGGCGCAACCTTGACACGGTCACCCAGGTTGAGACCATCAGCGCTTACTCGGACTCGCTGACTTCCGACTATCCAGAGTTCACCAATGCGAAGCTAATCGTCGAGACGGCGCAGAAGCTCACCGAGGGGCGAGAGGAACCGACTCCCGAGCAGTTCGAGTTACTTCACGGGGCTCTCCATGCTCTTGCCGGTTCGGCGCGGCCCGCCACCCTCGTGGGGACGGCGTACCTGCTTCGCTCCATGGCGCTGGAAGGATGGAAACCTACTTTGACCAGTTGTGTCTCCTGCGGACAGTCCGGCGACTTACGGTTCTTCTCTTCCGGGGGCGGCGGAGCTTTCTGCACTAGCTGTGCGCCGACAGACGGGATGCCAATGGAGCCGGGAACCGCCACGCTTATGGAGGCTCTTATCCAAGCAAACTGGGACGGAGCTGTGGCTGAACCTACCCAGCTGTGGGAGCAGGCGCGCGACCTTGCAGGTGCCTGGGGGCAGTGGCATCTGGAAACGAGGCTCCGCTCGCTCCCGTTCGCGACCGCCGGTGCGGCCAGCTGAGTGGAGGGGATATGACGGACGGGGCATCGTTGGAGTTCAAAGAACCAGGTAACGATAGGGCGCACGATTCTCGATACGACTCTGAGGGCTTTGGTATACGTGGCGCGGGGCAACTGAAGCCTCATGATCACGGATACGATCCACTTGCCGCGCCGGGCAGGGGATCGGTTCGCGTGCCGCGACAACTCATCGGAAACGCTCCTCGTCACGTCGCGGTAGTCATGGACGGAAACGGAAGGTGGGCGAACGCTCGCGGACTCCCTCGTACAGACGGTCACAAAGCGGGGGAGCTGTCTTTGATGGACACCGTTGCCGGAGCAGTGGAGGCTGGCGTCGAGTATCTGTCTCTCTATGCCTTCTCTACCGAGAACTGGCGGCGTTCACCCGCCGAGGTTCGATTCCTAATGGGGTACTCGCGCGACACTATCCGAAGGCACACCGATCGGCTCGATAGTTGGGGAGTCCGCGTTCGATGGGTGGGACGTGAACCCAAGCTGTGGAAGTCCGTCATCAAGGAACTAAAGGTTGCTGAGGAGAAAACTAGGCACAATACCCAGACGGAACTGTTGCTCTGCGTGAACTATGGCGGTCGGGCTGAGATCGCCGACGCGGCGCGAAAGCTGGCCCAAGAGGTTGCCGAGGGAAGCCGGAAGCCTGATTCAATCGGCGAGAAAGCCCTGGCCAGTCACTTGTATTTGCCTGACACGCCGGACGTGGACCTGCTGATTCGTACCTCGGGTGAACAGCGAATCAGTAACTTTCTGCTGTGGCAACTCGCCTACGCGGAACTGGATTTCGTGCAGACCGCTTGGCCTGACTTTGGACGCGAAGCCCTGTGGGAACGGTTGATGGAATACGGCAAGCGAAACCGCAGATTCGGGGGCGCTGAGGATTTGGTTAAGGGTTCTTGACCCAGTGGTCCTTCGGAAGTTGAGGACACGCGTAGTGCGCTACGGAGTGGCCAGGCTTGAAAAGCCTCTTCTGAAGTGCGCTACAAAGTGGCCCTCGAACACGCCTGAAAGCCCGGATATGGGGTCCAAATGTGGCCATTGCGTAGCGCACTTCAAAGACCTCTTTGACGGAATGGCCGCTTTGTAGCAGACGGTGTGTCTGGTGGGAAGCCTGTAGACGGCTGAGACTTGCGGCTCATTTCCACCTTCGATCTTGAGTCTTTCGGTGCCTTCCGTTGCCGAACCATCCTGGAACGATTGAGTTAGATGGACATGAAGTCCATCCAGCCGCCGTAGTGGTTCAGTCCGAGCCCTGTGGCCGATGAGAGAACGAACTCGTTATGGACTCCAGGATACGAGGCGTTGGCGTATCGCTAACTCGTGCGCTCGCCCTATGCGGCCAGTCCTGAAGATGTGGAAATGATGAAGGACCTGGGCATGACAATCCAGTTGCGACTGGAAGAGGATGGCACGGCCGTTCTCGACTTCATGGAGGACACCCTCGAAGGCACTTGGGAGCCGGGCTGGACAAAGATCAACGGCGGTCCATCAGGCAAACTGGTCTGGCTGATGGAACGCTAAGGCTTGAAGAAGGCGACTCGGCCATGGTCTTTGCCAAGGACGAGGGCTAGGGGTTCAAGAGGGTTAGTCTGGCTCAGTCCTCGTTCGAAGCGCCGGTAACCGCAACTGCGGGAGTCGGCGCTTCTCGCCGTCGACGAACGATAACTACGGCGGCGACCACAGCAACAGTCAATGCGAGTGCGGCCCAGGCCCACGGGCTTCCAGCGGCCGCCTTGATCGCGGCCTGCCACACCGCAAGCATGCCCAATCCGTAAAGAAGCGCCCAGGCGACACATCCGGGGATCATTGCTGCGGTGAACTTCGCCCAGTTCATTCGCACCAAACCGGAACCGCCGAGGATTGCAGTTTGCAGTCCTACCGTGAGGAAGCACAGTGGAATGACGATGATTCCCCAGTGTTCAAGGATGTGGGCACCCTTCTTCGGAACGGGTCCATTTGCCCAGTTCGCCAGCCCTTTCAGCCAGTCGAACTTACCCGAAGCCTTGGTCACCAGAGCAGGGACAGAGCGCGCAACCCAATAGGTTCCCTGTGCGCGGAAGAAGACCACGAAGAACAAGAAAATGATCAGGGGGACACCGCTTTGAGCCCATGATGGAATCAAGATGAAATCTCCTTACTTGCACTTCGGGCAGAGACCGAAGAGTTCCAGTTCGTGACCGGTAAGTTCAAACCCCTTCTTCTCCGAAACAATGGAGAGCAGGGGTTCAATGGCCGATAGGTCAACCTCTTCCGTGTGTCCGCAGTTTGTGCATACCAAATGGTGGTGATGACCCGCGTCCTCACAGAGGCGATACAGTACCTCGCCGTCGGTTCCTCTCACGGCATCGACCTGACCAGATTCCTCAAGAATCTGAAGATTGCGATAGACGGTTGCCAGACTGACCGATTCGCCTGCACTGACCAGATCGAGGTGAACCTGCTGAGCCGAGCGAAACTTGTTACGCCCCTGAAGTGCCGCAAGGACTGCCTGGCGCTGCTTCGTCATGCGCTGGATCTGGGCCATCAGTGGTGCACCTCAATTTTTCGCTTGGATCGATCTGTCATGGTTCTCAAGAAGAATGCCATGGCGTAGACGGTAACAGCCAACACAACGATCATCGCACCTGGCGAGACATTCACATAGAACGTGACCCAAAGACCCGCGACACACAGAATGCCGCCAAGTATCGTTCCCATGGCCATGGTTCCCTTGAAAGACTTCGAGAATAGCCCCGATGTCGCCACCGGAACGATCATCAGAGCCGAGACCAGAAGTGCGCCGACCACCCGCATCGAGACCGCGACGGTCACGGCGGAGAGGACCGCGATCAGCATCGATAATCCATTGACCGGAAGGCCGCTAGCGGTAGCGAAGTCCTCGTCCGAGGTAACTGAGAACAGGGCACCGCGCAGGCCAATTCCAAGAGTGAAAATGACTACCGCCATTGCAGCAATGATAATCAGGTCGGTCCAGGAAACGGTTGCGAGGGAGCCGAAGAGGTACGAGTTCAACTGGGTGGATGTGCCTCCCGCCAAACCGATAAGGACAACGCCCGCGGCGATACCTCCGTAAAAGAGGACTGCGAGCACCACGTCGGCGGATGTCCGACCGGACTGCCGAATAAGCTCGATTGCCACGGCGGCCCCGACCGACGCCAGTAGTGCCCCCGGGACTGCCAACTGATCGACCGGCACTAAGTTCGCTGCCGACCCGACTAGCCAACCGAGCGCCACGCCCGTCAGCGCGACATGACCTATTCCGTCTCCCAACATCGCAAGTCGGCGGTGAACCAGGTATGTTCCGACAACCGGAGCAGAGATCCCGACCAGCAGGGCGGCGATGAGCGAGCGGAGAAACAGGGGAGAGGTAAGTAGGTCAATCACAGTCGTGTCCCCTGCCTGACATCCGAACAATCTGGGTCAATCCACACGGAAGAATCGTCGTGGTGAGTTTGGTGAATGCACGGCCCGTCGTGAACTAGGTGGCCATATGAGAGTCGTAGCTCTCGCGTGATCATCGGGGCCAGCTCTCCAAGCTCGTGAAGGACCAATAGCGAGGTGGTTCCTGCCTCTTTCTGGTCCGAGATTATCTGTGCTAGGCGCTCGCGGTTATGAGCATCGAGTCCGGTCAAAGGTTCATCCAAGACCAGTAGTTCATGCTTCCGGACAAGTGCCCTGGCGATCAGTGCGCGCTGTTGCTGGCCGCCGGAGAGGATCGCAAATGGTTCCTTGGCGCGGTGCGCCAAGCCAACCTGCTGAAGCGTGTCCTGCACTCTTTGTTTGGAACCCGGTCCGGGCCACAGGGTCTTGTATCCCAGAAGTCCTGATTGCACCACCTCAAAGACGGACGACTCAACGCCTCCCACGGATGAGAGACGCTGAGGAACGTAGCCGACTTTCATCCACGGTGGTGTCCCCAGGGGAGGAGCATCCGCTGACCGAAGGTAGCCAAAAAGGTCAATAGTGCCCCTCTGAAATGGTTCGATTCCCATCAGTGCTTTGATCAGCGTTGATTTCCCGCTGCCGTTGTTTCCGGTTATTGCGACGCACTCGCCGGGTTCGATGCGGGCGCTGATGTCGTGAAGGACGACGTGGCGTCCGTAGCCGACCTCAAGGTCATCGAAAGCGACGGCTGAAGGAGGGAGGGAAGAGGATCGAGTCACCTGACAATCCTGTTCTTGTTGCGAATCAGAGTCAAGAAATCTCCGCAGTGTTCTGACAGAAAGGCCGGAAAAAGTAACGAAGTCTACTGGAACTGGCTTCGAGTCTTCAGCCGCTCTAGCTAAACTTGGCTGGTGCCGCCGCGGGAAGTGCAAACCAGTGCTTCACGTCCAAGGGCGGCAAGGGAATCAAGGAGTTCGGCGTGAGTTCGGATGTTCGTCAGCTAGAAGCAGTCATCAGCCTTGCCAAAAGACGAGGGTTTGTCTACCCGTGCGGCGAGATATATGGCGGCACCCGATCCGCCTGGGACTATGGGCCCCTGGGTGTCGAACTCAAAGAGAACATCAAGCGCCAGTGGTGGAAGACCATGGTTCGTTTGCGTGACGACGTCGTGGGGATTGACTCATCAGTCATCCTGCCGACCAAGGTCTGGGAGACCTCGGGACACGTTGCGGCGTTCACCGATCCACTCATCGAGTGCCAGAAATGCCACAACCGTTTCCGTGAGGATCAACTCATTGAGGAGTACGCCGAAAAGCACGGTGTCGAAGAGTCGGCAGTGGCCATGGAAATGATCGCATGCCCCAACTGTGGAACCCGGGGCGACTGGACTGAGCCCAAAGCCTTCTCCGGACTTTTGAAGACATATCTTGGGCCAGTGGACGACGAGGCAGGGTTGCACTATCTGCGTCCCGAGACGGCGCAGGGAATCTTCGTTAACTACCTAAACGTCATGACCTCGGCCAGGAAAAAGCCACCATTTGGCATCGCTCAGATCGGGAAGTCGTTCCGCAACGAGATAACTCCGGGTAACTTCATCTTCCGCACTCGCGAGTTTGAGCAGATGGAACTCGAGTTTTTCGCTGTTCCTGGCACGGACGAGGAATGGCACCAGTACTGGATTGATCTTCGTACCAATTGGTATGTAGACCTCGGGATAGATCGCGACCACCTCCGCCACTACGAGCATCCCAAGGAGAAGCTGTCGCACTATTCGAAGCGCACCGTCGACATTGAGTACACCTTCGGATTCCAGGGATCTGAATGGGGCGAACTTGAGGGTATTGCCAATCGCACGGACTACGACCTAAGCGTTCATGCCGAAGCATCGGGTGCCAAGCTCGACTACTTCGATCAGGCGACCGGTGAACGATGGACCCCCTATGTAATTGAACCGTCGGCGGGTCTAACTAGATCGCTGATGGCCTTCCTCGTCGAAGCATATTCCGAGGACGAGGCACCAACTGGCAAGGGTGGGGTTGACAAGCGCGTTGTCCTGCGCCTCGATCCGCGTCTGTCTCCCGTGAAGGTCGCGGTTCTTCCTCTCTCGAAGAAAGAGGAACTGGCCACCCCCGCAAAGGAACTCGCTTCGAGTCTGCGCCAACTCTGGAACGTCGAGTATGACGAGGCCGGTGCAGTGGGTCGTCGTTATCGCAGGCAGGATGAGATCGGCACACCGTTCTGCATCACCTATGATTTCGATTCACTCGAAGACGACGCAGTCACCATTCGTGACCGCGACACCATGGAACAGGTTCGGGTTCCGATCGCCGAGGTACGCTCGTGGTTGTTGGATCGTCTAGAGGTCGCCTAGGGACCCCCGCGCCCATTGAACTTGGAGCAATTCGGGTTCAGACGCCACTGATACTGGCACCAATGGCCGGGGTCACGGATGCTCCGTTCCGGAAGATCTGCAGGGAATTCGGTGAGAGACCACTTGCGCAGCATCACCCTGGACTATTGGAACAGGCCGTCCCTGGAGTAGACGGGCCAGCAGGTTTGTACGTGGCTGAAATGGTTACAGCCAGGGCGTTGCTTGAAAACAGCGAGAAGGCCTGGCACATGGTGCGCCCGGACCCGAGCGAGCGAGTCAGATCCGTTCAGCTCTACGGCACCGAACCAGGCGATCTAGGGCGAGCAGCAGCACTGCTAGTCGACCGGGAGCTAGTCGATCACATCGATCTCAACTTCGGTTGCCCAGTGCCGAAGGTGACCCGTAAGGGCGGGGGAGCCGCGATCCCGTGGAAGCGTGATCTTTTTGAGGACATCGTTCGATCAGTGGTGAAGGCGGCCGACACTCGGGCGCCGGGCGGCCCGGGCAGTATCCCAGTGACGGTAAAGATGCGCATCGGCATAGACGACGATCACATCACGGTCTTTGACGCTGCCGAGATCGCGCAGCGCCTCGGGGTGGCCGCGGTGGGGCTTCACGCTCGCACGCAGGAGCAGTACTACTCCGGGGCGGCAAGATGGACCTGGATTGCGAGACTAAAGGAACGGATGAGAGTCCCGGTCTTCGGAAACGGGGACGTCTTTACTGGTGCTGACGCCATTCGCATGCTTCAGGAAACAGGATGTGACGCCGTGACAATAGGTCGCGGAGCGCAGGGGCGCCCATGGCTGTCTGAAGACGCAGTTTCTGCGATGTGGGGTCTGCCGAAACCGGGGCAGCCGACGCTCGATCAGGTTCGCGAGACGCTCCTCGAACACGCTCGCGGCACCATTGAGGTGGAGCAGAACGAGTTCCGGGCAATGCGTGAGATGCGTAAACATGTTGGCTGGTACCTGAAAGGATTCCCGATTGGGGGAGAAGCCCGTCGACAACTGAACCTTGTAGCCTCTTTACAGGAACTGGAAGAGCGGCTTGCCGAGCTCGACGGAGATCAGATTCTTCCCGCCAGCGCCGCGGGCAAAGGTGTCAGAGCAGGCAAACCTCGGAGGCCACACTTGCCCTATGGTTGGCTTAGCTCTCAAATTCTCTCTGCGGAGGAACGCGAGGGACTGGCTGAAGCTGATGATGGAGGTTCCGGTGGCTGATCTGCTTGAACGATTTCGAGACCAGGACGGGGTTGTCGCAGTAGTACCGCTCACCTCGAAGACCCTGAAGGAGACTCGTACCGAATGGGCTGAAGCCGCTTCGGCCGGAGCCGACATGGTCGAGTGGCGTCTGGACTGGCTTGAGCCGAAACGGAGTTCCAAGAAGGTGTCGCTACGCAAGGTTGCCGAGGTTGCGAGCGAGATGCGCGGCCTGACCGGCGTTCCCGTTCTCGCGACGTATCGCACTGCGGCTGAGGGCGGAGCGAAGCGTCGTGGACTCGTTGATGACGAGGACCTTGACTACGATCGTCTTCTTCGTTCTGCCGCTCAGTGGGCTGACGCGGTAGATGTCGAGTACCAGCGCGCCGGCGCGAACGAACTCATCCGTGAGATTCGAGATGAGGTTCCGGTGGTTGGTTCCTTCCACGTGCTTATCCCGATTCATTCGCCAGAGTCCTTCGAAGGGTGGCTTGCTGAGGCCGCCGCTAGCGGAGCCGATGTCGCCAAGCTTTCTGCAATGATGGATGGACCCCGCAGCGCTGAGGCGATCAGGGAAGCACAGATGTGGGCAACCCAGAACCTGGACATTCCGTCAGTGGTTCTGGGAATGGGGTCGGGAGGAAAACAGACGCGCCTCGGCGATGCAGCCCGACGTAGTGCATTCACATTCGCAACGGTGGGACGAGAGAGTGCACCGGGCCAACCAACTCTTAGGGAGCTAAGAGAGTCCCTCTAGGGCCGGTCAGCGATAGGCCACAGGGCCAACAGGTTCTGGCGTTGGTGGGAGAAACCAGGCACAGGAGTTCGGTCGTACGGCTGTGTCGCCATCCGGAGTGATGCGAAGGTCTCCGGACATTACCAGTGGTCGGTTCTCTGCGGGGATGACGACATCTGTTTTCCCAGTGTTTAGGACAACAAGGACATCGCCGCTCAGGTGCACCGCCGTGTTGGCATCACAGTAGCCAGGCCCGTCAAGGAACGCGAGTGTCGAATCCCCCAGTCGGTGTCTTCTTCTGACCAGAAGAGCTTCCTTTGTCAGTATCGCTTGGTCCTTGGCTTTCCTGCCCTTCTCAAGACTCAGCTTGAGCCCGGGCTTTCCTCGATCCTTGACGGTGACCGCGCCGCCAACATGCAGGAAAGGCACATAAACCGATCCGGGAAGCGACGCCGCGTAGAGCATCATTGCCATCTCACGCTGGTCGCTCTTGGAACCTTTGGCCCAGCCGTAATCGGCGCTGTTCCTCACGTAGGGAGAATCGGTCCATTTCGGAAGCGAATACCGCCACGCGGCCGTATGACCCAAAGGGTCACGATCAGCGTACGTCAGTTTTACCCGCTGCTTGATCTCGTGAGCATCCCATGGCGCGGCAACGAGTGAATCGTCGCGAAGGTGATGGAACCACTCTTCAGTTAGGTGATGTAGCGCAGCCTCCCGTGGATACGACGGTATCGCCGCTGCGAGAATTGTCGTGTCACCGGCAAGTTCAACCTCTGCGAGTTGACCCTGGATTGCCTCCGTGAATGCGCGGGCGTCGGCCGCTGAGTCCGGACTTCCCGCCTCGTCATCCACTAGACCCAAATCGACTCCATCGGCATCTGTCGCCAGGATCGCCTGTGCGCGCCGGTGAAGCTCGGAAACATCATGCTCAAGAGTGAGTTGCGGGGGACTGCTCTCTGGCCCCAGGTCCGACTCGTCTTCCGCGAGGAACGCGCGCACAATCACCTTCAGTCCCTGATCATGTGCTTTCTTGACGAACGTGGGAAGAAACTTGGCTCCGACATCCACCCTTGGGCTTGCGGGTCTGATGAGAACTGCGTCGAAACCGAGGTCGGCGATGCTTGGCAGCAGCCTCGCGGTGCGCTTCAGGTCTTGATTACTGAAGGCTCCCGGAAAGTCGCAGATCACAGCGGAGTGCCACCACGGGGCCTCCGTCTTGGCGCGCCGATGAACCATGCGCGTGGTAACGGTCTGGCGCGGTAAATCCACTACTAACCCCCGAGGTTTGTCATCCCAGTAGCGGGTCCGGTCGAATACTCATACTAACCTTAGCCCTGTGCAGCAATCTCAAGTTCTAGAAGTCCGTCCCAGTTTTTTGTGGTCCTACACAACATGGGACGCGGAGCGACGGTTTGGTGAAGCCCCGAAAGAGTCTCATCGAACCCCGTTCGAGCGAGACCGCGCGCGGATTCTTCATTCGGCTGGTCTGCGCCGCCTTGGAACCAAGACACAGGTCCTCGGGCCCGCTACCGACGATTTCGTTCGGACCCGCCTCACCCACACTCTTGAAGTTGCTCAGATAGGCAGAGGGCTAGCGCAGGAACTTGGTCTGGAACCTGACATTGTGGATGCAGCATGCCTGGCGCACGATTTGGGACATCCGCCGTTTGGGCACAACGGAGAAAAGGCACTTGATGAGGCCGCGAAGGACGTTGGTGGATTCGAAGGTAACGCGCAGACATTCCGACTGGTCACTCGCCTCGAAACCAAGGTGCTGGGCCCAAATGGAGAACACGGTGGATTGAACCTAACCCGAGCAACGCTCGATGCTCTGACCAAGTATCCGTGGCGGAAAGGTGAGGGGCCTGATCTAGAGAAGTCCAGTGTCAAGTATGGGTGCTACCCCGATGACACGCCGATCTTTGACTGGATGCGCGAGGAGGCGCCGGAGGGGAGGCGTTGTCTCGAGGCGCAGGTCATGGATCTTTCCGATGACATCGCCTACTCTGTTCACGATCTTGAGGATGCGGTGGCAACCGGCAACTGTGATCTTTCGGAGCTGATCAACGAAAGCGAAATCTCTCGGGTGGTTGACTCGACGCTGCGATGGTACGGAGCTGGATTCAGTGCAGATGAGCTTCGTGACGCGGCTCATCGGCTAATGCGCCAGCCTTTCTGGCCCACCTATTACGACGGGACGTACGCCGGACAGGCACGACTGAAGGACCTGACCTCTTCCCTGATCGGCAGGTTCTGCGGTGCGACGGTCGAGGCGACCCGGGAGCGCTTTGGGGACGGCCCGCTGGGTCGTTACGCCGGTGACCTGGTGGTCCCGCGGGAGATCGAGGCCGAGATAATGTTCCTCAAAGGCATCGCCGTGCACTACGTCATGGCACCGCGGGAGCTCGAGCCCTTGTACTTTCAGCAGCGAACCCTAATCTTCGATCTGGTTGGCGCACTGGCAGAAACGGCGCCGTCAAGCCTCGAAGAACCATTTCGCGCAGAGTGGCTTCGGGCCACTGACGATGCGGGAAGACTCAGAGCAGTAATAGACCAGATCGCCTGTCTAACTGATTTCTCAGCCAGCCAGTGGCACGCCCGGCACTGCGGGATGCTGTCGACTCTTCTCTAGGGCGTGCCTCCCAGATCCCTGCTCGCTGTGGTGACCGTGAAATCCGCGTTTGCTACGTTGTCATCGTTGGCTTTGCCACCAGCAAAGCCTCCTCTTCCGCCTTGCAATCACGAATTTCTCAGGCGTCCTCGCCTGAGCACGTATTTAGGAGGCACACCCTAGTGGGGAAACGTTCGCGGTCGAAAAGGCTGGGACCCACGCACAGGCCACTGAATCAGGCCGCCCTGCGTGGGATTGCTCTGAGC
>JBATQJ010000132.1:0-19021 GCA_049291975.1 Scrofimicrobium sp. | reverse complement strand
GGGGTGCGCGACCCTTTCAGTTTGCTTTCAGCACCCCATAAGGGGTGCGCAACCGTTAGTAAGCGGATTGGGTGAGGGGAACGAGGGATCCCCTCACCCAGACTTCTGCTACGTGGGCCTAGATTCCTATTGCCGAGCGCATGTCGCCGCGGATCGCATCGAGACGTTCCGCGGCGCGTTCTCGAGCCGCGTCCAAATCATCGTCGACAAGATTCACGATGACCTCGATGTAACACTTCAACTTCGGCTCGGTTCCCGACGGACGAACCACGACTCTGTCGTCACGGTCGGTCACGTAAAGCATGCCGTCTGTCGGCGGCAGATCCTCGGTTCCAACAGCCAGGTCAACGGTCTCCACAACGGGCGCTCCCGCGATTGAGGTGATGCCGTTCGTCCGAAGGTTCTCCATTCCCTTAGCAATCAGTGACAGATCCTCAACACGGATGGTCAGCGGCGCCGTGGCGTGTAAACCGAATGCCCTGGCCAACTCGTCGAGACGATCCTGGACCGAGCGTCCCTCCGCCTTCAGCGATGCTGCCAAAGCTGCCAGCTTGGTGCTTGCGGAGATGCCGTCCTTGTCTCGAACGTACTGGGGGTCAACACAGAATCCGATGGCCTCCTCATAACCGAACACTAAACCTGGAACGCGGGAAATCCACTTGAATCCGGTCAGAGTGAACTCGTGGTGCAGGCCGTGCGCTCCCGCGATCTTGGAAAGCAACCTTGATGAGACGATTGAGTTCGCCAGGGTCGGCCCATTCGTCCCCTCATCCGATTCCGCAAGCGAGCTATCGCCCGCGATCTCGCGAGCCATCTGGTCCCCGAGAAGTGAACCCACCTCATCACCGGTTAGTTGACGCCAGCCTGTCGCGGTGGAGGAATCGGGAATCGCGGCAGAGGATCGATCAGCGTCGGGGTCGTTCGCCAGGATTATGTCTGCCCCGATCTCCCGTGCCAGTGCGATG
This sequence comes from Scrofimicrobium sp., assembly GCA_049291975.1. GTDB lineage: Bacteria > Actinomycetota > Actinomycetes > Actinomycetales > Actinomycetaceae > Scrofimicrobium. The sequence continues at coordinate 18,056 of JBATQJ010000132.1, read as the reverse complement.
GCGAGGTCCAGAGCCCCCGGTTCTTCTGGATTGGGGAATGCGACCGTGGGGAAGTCAGGGTCCGGCTCGTGTTGTTGGGCAACCACCGTCACATCGGTGAATCCGACCGCGTCAAGGGCCCTAAGCGCGGTCTCTCCACCAACTCCGTGCATCGAGGTGAGAACGATCTTGAGATCGCGCGGACCCTCAGGAACGATCTCCTTGATGCGATCTACGTAAGCCTGGACCATTTCGTCGCCGAGGATTTCCCAACCAGACTCAGCACGAGGAACGGAAGCCACGGACGGGACCGCCATAATCTTCTCCAGGATCGCGCCGTCGTACGGGGTCACGATCTGAGCTCCCTTACCGGAGTCAGTTACAACCTTTCCTCCCAGGTAGACCTTGTATCCGTTGTCCGCGGGGGGATTGTGCGAAGCGGTGACGACCACGCCAGCATCGGCATCAAGTCGTCTTAGTGCAAACGCGGTTAGCGGAGTGGGGAGTGCGTGGTCATAGAGGTAGGCGTGACCGGCACCGGCTTCGACCACTGCGGCCGTGTCTTCGGCAAACTGGCGTGAGCCACGGCGAGCATCATGCCCGACAACAACGGTGAAACCATCGGGAAGTTGCTCTTTGAGATATGCGGTAAGGCCCGCTGCGGCGCGGATGACCACGGCGCGGTTCATACGGTTCGGACCCGCCCCGAGTTCGCCGCGCAGGCCAGCGGTGCCGAATGTCAGCATTCCGCTGAAGCGATCGGAAAGCTCTGCGGCGGCTCCGGTGTCACCCTGGTCGGCTAGTTCAAGCAGATCCCGTAGCGTCTTCGCGTCGTTCGCATCGGGGTCGTCCTGGATCCACGCCAGAACCTCATCACGGTTATAACTCATCGTCTTTCCTGTCTCTGCTCAGAACTGCTGGACAATTTCGGCAAGTAACGCAGCGATCCGCGGTGCTGCTTGTTCCCCGGCCTCTATCACTTCCTGGTGCGATAGGGGCGCTTCGGAGATGCCTGCAGCCAAGTTGGTCATCAGGGACAGCCCCAGCACCTCAAGTCCTGCCTCCCGAGCCGCAATGGCTTCGAGAGTGGTTGACATTCCAACCAGGTCGCCGCCAATGATCCCCGCCATCTTTACTTCAGCGGGTGTTTCGTAGTGGGGGCCGCGGAACTGGACATAGACGCCCTCGGGCAGCGTCTCATCAACGGAATGTGCAACGTCGCGTAGACGCCGGGAGTAAAGATCGGTGAGGTCAACAAAATTCGCCCCCTCAATCGGGGATTCTGCTGTGAGGTTGATATGGTCGCGGATCAGCACTACCTGCCCGGGGTTCCACTTGGGGTTCAGCCCGCCACATCCATTGGTTAGCACCATCTGCTCGGCTCCGAGCGCAGCGGCGGTTCGGACGCCGTGGGCAACCGCTCGCAGTCCCTTACCCTCGTAATAGTGGGTTCGGGAACCGAGGACGAGGGCGATCTTGTCTGTCCCCTTCACCCGGATGGTCCGCATGGTCGCGCCGTGCCCAGCCACTGCCGGGGCGGAGAAACCTGGAACCTCGGCAGCGGGTAACTCAGCGATGGTTTCACCGATAAGTTCGGCGGCCCCACCCCAGCCTGAGCCTAGAACCAGGGCGATATCGTACTTATCGACTCCTGAGTGTTCACGGATTGCCTTCGCTGCCTTCTCGGCCATGTCTTGGGGACTCTTCCCCTCAAAAACGTCATTGGTCATGCATCCAAAGCTACCGGGAAACCGATCAGTAAGACAGTCGAACGGAAGGGCTTACGGCATTGGGATTAGTCACCGTGTAACCTCACTAGACGGGAACTGACGCACCGATGTATATGGGCCGACGTCAGACATAAGGGAGCGAACTATGACAAAGCGTGAAAGCTACCGGCGGGGATCAGTAATACTGCGAGGCAAGCAGATCCCGACAGACACCGCCGACTCGGCACTTCTTCAGTCACGAAGTAGTGATCCGTGGCGGGTGATGCGAATTCAGTCCGAGTTCGTTGAGGGGTTCGGCTCGCTTTCAAACATCGTCAACGCCGTTTCCGTCTTCGGATCAGCGCGAACCAAACCTGGCACCAAGGACTACGAAATGGCCGAGGAGATCGGCAAGCTAGTCGCCGAGCGGGGTTTCGCGGTTATCACCGGCGGAGGTCCGGGCATCATGGAAGCCGCGAACAAGGGGGCGTACGAGGCCGGTGGGGTCTCAGTTGGTCTGGGTATCGAACTCCCCTTTGAACAGGGGATGAACCAGTGGGTCGACCTGGGGATCAACTTCAGATACTTCTTCGCCCGAAAGGTAATGTTCGTTAGGTACGCTCGCGGCTTCATCGTGTTGCCCGGTGGGTTCGGCACCCTCGATGAACTGTTTGAGGCCATGACCCTGGTTCAGACCCGAAAGATCGAGCGGTTCCCGATCGTTTTGGTGGACAGTGAGTTCTGGGCGCCACTCCTCGACTGGCTACGAACCTCGCTCGTTGACCGCGGACTCATCCATGCCGCCGATATGAACATCGTGGAGGTTGTGGATACCCCTGAGGAAGCAGTAGAGGCGGTCTGGGCCGGTATCGAGGCGATGACAAACGGGAACTGACCTCTAAGAGCGCGAAGCCTTGGGGAAGAAGGTCCGGGAACCAGTGCCCAAATCACGGTAGACTAGGCCCTGTAGCGGGTTTTGGGCTCGCGTAGTCGTACTTGCCGTAAGGAGCTGTAATGGCAGCAATGAAGCCTCGCACAGGTGACGGGCCTCTGGAAGCCACTAAGGAAGGGCGGGGGATTGTCATGAGAATCCCCAGTGAAGGTGGGGGCCGGTTGGTGATTGAGTTGACCCCGGATGAGGCAACCGCACTGGCAGAAGCTCTAAAGGGAGCCGTTCCCGCGTAGCCCGGGCAACGAAGAGGCAGACATGAAAAGGTCGAGGATGAAAGTCCTCGACCTTTTGCAATCCCGCTTCCCGGTTAGTGTTTCGTCGCGAGGATCACTCCGTCACCCACCGCGAGCACCGCTAGGTCGAACGAATCTGACTCTTCGAGTTCCTTGCACACCTCGCGCATAGCTACCGTGTGAGGGTCGCGCCTGGCCGGGTCTGCAACGTTTCCAAACCACAGTCCGTTCGGGATCACGAGGGCGCCGCCTGACTTAAGGATCCGGTTTGCGTGTTCGACATACGCGTACGTTTCTTCGGGAAGGCCGTCGAGGACCACCATGTCGTACGAATCGGCCGCCAGCCGGGGGAGAACATCCAGCGCTCTTCCATTGATGAATCTGGTTCTGGGAGAAGGAATCTGCGCCTGTCGGAACGCCCTCGCTGCCTCGCGCTGGAATTCACTCTCGGGATCGATGGTGGTTAGGACGCCCCCGGGAGCCATGCCTGCGAGGATCCACAGCCCCGAAATTCCCGTTCCAGTTCCGATCTCAACGACCGATTTCGCGTTTCGCAACGCTGCAATCGCACGTAGAAGTGCTCCGGTCGACGCAGAAACGGGATCAACACCCAGTTCTTCTGCTACTTCCCGGGCCGTTTGGATCTCCGGGGATTCCAATGGGAATTCCTCGCAGAAGGACCAGATCGTGTTCTTGTCGGTTGCCATCGCCGCCCTCTCGCCTAACCTGGTTCAAATCTACCGGCATCCTGGCGAAAACGACGGCTTTGCGAAACGAAATTAGTGAACGATCGGTGCCACTCCAAGTGGGCGTCCAGCCAGGCCGCGGGCCTTCGATCCAATGTTCTGCGCAAGTTCGCCGAGAACCAGGGCACTGGGAGCGTCAGCATTGCTGATCACCGGATCGCCTTTGTCGCCCCCGACCCTAAGCTCGATATCAAGGGGAACCTGAACCAGTAACGGCACCGGATAGCCGAGAAGCGTCGAGAGGTGACCCGCGACGATCTGCCCACCACCTTTCCCGAAGAGATCCAGTCGGGAGCCATCTTCCTGCTCCAGGTATGACATATTCTCGATGACACCGATAACGCGCTGCTGCGTCTGAGTCGAAATTGAACCGGAACGTTCGGCCACCTCGGCTGCCGCCACCTGTGGAGTCGTCACGATCAGGGTCTCGGCCCCCGGAAGTAGCTGGGCAACCGAGATTGCCACATCGCCGGTCCCTGGCGGCATGTCAATCAACAGGACGTCCAGGTCACCCCAGAAAACGTCTGAGAGGAACTGCTGCAACGCGCGGTGCAGCATTGGACCACGCCAGATGATCGGCTGGCCCTCGGGAACGAACATCCCAATCGATATGACTTTGACTCCGCCCGCACCGATCGGGGGGACAATCATTCCATCGATGGACTGCGGCTCGGTCGTGATTCCAAGCATTCGGGGAATCGAGAATCCGTAGATGTCAGCATCAAGCACCCCGACTTTTAGCCCCTGATTGGCCAGTCCGACCGCCAGGTTCGCGGTCATTGAGGACTTTCCGACGCCGCCCTTCCCTGAAGTCACCGCGATGACCCGCGTGAGTGATCCAGGCAGGTTGAAGGGAATTTCCCGTTCGGCGTGGCCCGTGAGTTGTTCGCGCAGGGCCTTCTTCTGTTCATCACTCATGACGCCCATGGTGACCCGCACGGAGTCGACTCCCTCCAACGCGCCAACCGCGGCCTGCACATCGGTCGTTATGGTGTCGCGTAGGGGGCAACCAGCCGTGGTCAGAAGGATCGCTACGGTTACTGTCCCACCGTCGATCTGAACATCATCAACCATTCCAAGATCCGTGATCGGTTTGCGAAGCTCCGGGTCGTTGACCTTGGCCAGGGCTTCCATTACGGCATCATGTGAGAGCGTCATTCCTCCATGTTATCGGGCAGATAGCTGCCGGTTCGACGCCAATAGCGAAAGCCAATCGCGCACGGCTGTCGCTTCGCCGTACTCTTGAGGCCAAAGGCAGATTGAAGGACGTCATATGTCAGTGAACTCACCTCGCACCAGGTACCCGGCGGAGCTACCGACCGGCACCGAGGTTGCCTCATACACCAGGTACGAGGACGCTGCGGTGGCCGTCGACACGCTTGAGAAGGCGGGCTTCCCGCTCGCCGCGGTGACGATTGCCGGATCTGACCTGCACATGATTGAGAAGGTCGTTGGAAAACTCACCCCGGCGCGTGTCGCGCTTACAGGGGCGGGGCAGGGGCTCACCTGGGGACTGCTGATGGGCATCTTCGCTATCTTTGCGCTTCCCCAGGGTGGATCGATAGTTGCTCTGATCGCCGTCGCCATTGGTATCCTCGCCGGCGTCCTCATCAGTGTTGTCATGTGGGCGACCAGCACCAAGAAGAGGACGTTCTTTTCCCACTCCGCCATGGTCGCGTCGAGGTACGCGATTCTGGTGACCGAGCAGGTGGATAGGGCTCACAACATCCTTGCTGGGGCGAGTGGAAACACTGCACCCAGCCCTCAAAAACCAACCCGCCTGACGCAGAGTGCCAGGCCGCCGAGGACATACTCGGACGCGCAGAACCAGTCCGGGGCATCACAGCGAAACCCAGCTCCGAACGTAACTGGTGTTCCTAAGGACAAAGAAGATGAGCCTAAGAAGCGCGCCTCGCTAGAGCCACCCAAGTTCGGTGTGCGCCTCGATGATACCCAGAACCGGGCGAGCCAAGAAAACACCCCTGGCCCCGGAGATCCGGAGCCAGGGAGCAAAACCCCAAAGGCCTAGAAGGAGCCAGGCTAGTTGCTTTGAACCCGCTCAATCCAGGCCTCAACGTCGGGAATGGTTCGAGGGATTGCCTCGCTCATTCGACGTGGAGTTCCGTCAGCTTCAATAAGGATGTCGTCCTCGATTCGGCAACCAATCCCACGCATTTCTTCGGGCACCGCTAGGTCATCGGCGCGGAAGTAGAGACCCGGTTCGATTGTGAACGTCATTCCCGGCTCAAGTAGACCGTCCTGGTACATTTCCTGGCGAGCCTGAGCGCAATCGTGCACGTCCAATCCCAGGTGGTGACTGGTGCCGTGTGGCATCCACCGACGGTGTTGCTGTCCCTCTTTCTTCAAGGACTCGGCTGCCGGAACCGGAAGGACTCCCCACTCCTCAAGACGCGCCGCCAACACCTCCTGCGCCGCCTCGTGCAGATTACGGAACTTGACACCGGGCTCAGCCGCGCGGGTGAGGGCAGCCTCTGCCGCGTCGAGAACCGCTTGGTAGATCTTCGCCTGAGCTTCGTTGAACTTGCCGTTTACCGGGAGGGTTCGGGTGATGTCAGCGGTGTAGAGCGAATCCACCTCGACCCCCGCATCTACCAGAACGAGTCCATCGGCGGGGACAGTTCCTGAATTGTCCATCCAATGCAGGGTATTCGCGTGGTTGCCACCAGCGGCGATGGTTTCGTAGCCAAGGCCGTTGCCGTCCTCGCGTGCAACTGCCGCGAACGCACCCTCAATCACGCGCTCGCCGCGGGGATGTCCTGCGGCGCGGGGAAGGGAGCCGATGATCTGCTCGAAGCCGCGCATAGTTGCGTCAATGGCTTTCTGCATCTGCTCCACCTCGAACTCGTCCTTACAAAGACGAATTTCCGAGAGTTTCTCAACCAGCAGTTCGTCGCCTTCCAGGGCGTCCTTACCGGCGGGAAGTCCGGCTTGCTCACGAATCTCCTCGACCATCGCACTGACGTTCGCGTCAACCTGGGGCAGAACCCGTAGCTGAACCTGACCAGCATCCTTCGCCAGTGCGTCGCGGAGGGTGTCGATGGCTGCGCACTTGATTCCGGTGGCGGCCTCCATCTCCTCAAGCGAGGGTCGAGCGCCCACCCAGAACTCGCCGTAGCGCGAGTCCGCGTAGAACTCTTCGGAGGTACGTGAGGATCGAGGAGTGAAGTAAAGAACCGCCTCGTGCGTCTTCTCTGAGTCCGTCAGCGGGTGAAGAACGAGGACCGCGTCAGGTTCAAGTTCGGCCCCAAGTCCGGTCATATGCGCGAACGCGGAGTGAGCGCGGAAACGGTAGTCGGTGTCGTTGCTACGAATCTTGAGGTTCCCTGCCGGGATCACAAGCCGCTCGCCCGGGAACTGCTTTCCGATTGCTTCATGGCGGACGGGCACGTAGTCGGCGGTGCCGGTCGGATCAAGGTCCAGCGGGGGACGCTCGCCCCAGTTGCTGGCCATGAACTCGCGGAAGGCTTTTCCGGAGGGGCGATGCGAGCGGTTGTCTCCTCGAGACTCAATTGGCTGATCAGAACTGCTGGTTTCGGTCGTTTCACTCATGGTTCAATCCTGGCACTACCGAACCTGGTTGGTTGACCGGGGTCGCGTTTTGGCCTGTCTGTCGTGAACCATGGGTTTCGTGGGTGCTTTGCTTGCCGAGACCCCTGATTCGTGCCTCACTTTTGGGTGGCCCAGCGATGCGGCAGTGAGGTGCATCAAGCGGGTTCGTCCCATGCGGTGTTGGGGGCATACGATGGGCCGATGATCCGGATCGACCCCCACGCACACACTATCCACTCGGATGGGACTGACACCCCGAGTGGTTTGGTTCGCGCGGCCAAAACTGCCGGGCTTGACTACGTGGGCATCAGTGACCACGACACAACCGCGGGGTGGGACGAGGCCATAGAGGCGGCAAAGGCAGCCAGAGTCGGACTGATCCCCGGAGTGGAGTTTTCGGCCCAGTGGCAGGGACGCCCTGTGCACGTCCTCGGACTACTTGTCGATCCAGCATACGAACCCCTGCAACAGGAGTTCGTCAATGCGCAGAACTCTAGGGCTGAACGCCTCGCTCGCATGGTCGCGAAGATGCAGGGAGATTTCCCGGGGCTGGCGTGGGAGAACGTGGAGGCGCGCGCGAACGGTGCTCCTCTGGGTCGTCCTCATCTGGCGGACGAACTGGTTCAACTCGGGTATGTGCCGAACCGTTCGGAGGCGTTCAAAGTGATCCTGAGTCCCGCCGGGCCATACTGGGAACGGCAGCGGACCCTGCCGCCTCGTGAGGCCGTAGAGCTGATCAGGGCTGCCGGGGGAGTGCCAATCCTCGCGCATCCGCAGGCGACTCGGCGTGGGCGTCCGGTGCCTCAGGAGGTTGTGCAGGAGATGGTGGAGGCGGGGCTTTTCGCTCTGGAACGTGACCACCGCGATCACAATGAGGAAGACCGCGCGGAAGTTGAGCGGCTCGCCGAGTACTTTGGGCTACCAATGACGGGCGGGTCCGATTACCACGGACTGGGAAAACCCAACCAGTTGGGTGAGAACCTCACAGGCGAAGAGGTCTTTGAACAGATTCGGAGGCAGGGAGCGATAGAGGTGATCGAGCCGTGAACCTAGATGACATCATCAACTTGACGCTGCTGGCGACCACCTTCACAACGCTGTTCGTGATTATGGATCCGCCGGGAACCATCCCCGTGTTCCTGGCTTTGACCGGCCGGATGGACAGGGCAGCGCAAAACAAGGCTGCAATTCAGGCAACCTTTACGTCTCTGTTCGTGATTGTTGGTTTCGCGGTCGCGGGCAACTTCCTTTTGCGGGCACTGCATATCTCGATGCCGGCGCTTCAGCTTTCAGGCGGCATCCTATTGTTCCTGGTGGCAATGGAACTACTGATGGGCAAGGGCGAGTTTGGCGGGCCGTCCGAGGACATTCAGTCCAACGTCGCGATGGTTCCCCTCGGTACTCCGCTTCTCGCGGGTCCCGGTGCGATCGTTGCGGTGATGGTTGCGGTTAACCAGGGCCACAACACGGTTGCTGGTTGGGTGGCCGTGATGCTGGCGGTGCTACTGATGCACGTGGTGATCTGGCTGACGATGAAGTTCTCGATTGCGCTTCAGAAGCTACTCGGGGACGACGGGGTGATGATCCTGACGAAGATCTCCGGTGTCTTGCTGGCGGCAATCGCAACCCAGATGGTCGCGACGGCCGTGTTCGAGTTCATCGACACCTACATGGCAGGCGGCGCAATCTAGGCGAGCACGGCTCATTCGGAACTCTTCCCGCCGTTCCCTCGGGTTTGTTCATCTACCGTCGGTTGCGTTTGCGGGTTGCGATCCTGCTGTCGGGGGACGTCACTCTGGCTTGTTAACGCGGCGGCGGGTGCGCTTGCGCGGCTTCCGGGGTTTGTCGTCGCCCGGGGTCGCGTTTTCGCTTTGATTCTTGGACGAGGACCCGCGGCTCCGGTTTCCTTTTCCTTTGCCACCACCGGACTTCTTTCCCCTATCGTCCTTGGATTTTCCTCCCTTAGGACGGTCTGAGCCGCCGAGATCCTCTAGTTCCTCGGCATCCAATCCCTTACGGGTCCGCTTTGCGCGAGGGAGACGACCGGTGACGTCCGTCGGGATTCCCAGGTCCGTGTAAAGGTGATCCGAAGTGTGGTAGGTCTCCGGCGGGTTAGCTAGGTCCAGTTCGAGGGCCTTCGAGATAAGTCCCCAGCGGGGCAGGGCATCCCAGTCAACAAATGTGACTGCGGTTCCCTTGGCACCAGCGCGGGCGGTACGACCAATGCGGTGCACGTAGGTCTTGTCATCCTCGGGACTCTGGTAGTTAACAACATGGGTGACGTCATGAACGTCAATCCCTCTCGCCGCAACGTCTGTCGCAACCAGCACGTCAACCTTGCCGTTGCGGAACGCGCGGAGAGCCTGTTCACGGGCGCCCTGTCCAAGGTCTCCGTGGAGTGCACCCACCGCAAAACCTCGTTCGGTCAACTCCTCAGTGAGACGGGCTGCAGTCCGCTTGGTCTTGACGAAGATGATGGTGCGTCCGCGGCCCTCGGCTTGAAGGATGCGGGACATGACCTCGACCTTGTTCATCGGGTGTGTGCGGTAGGCGAACTGCTTCACCTGCTTGACGGTCGCGCTGTCATCATCCGGGTCGTTGGCGCGAATGTGAGTCGGCTGACGCATGAAACGGCGAGCCAGAGCAACGACAGGTCCGGGCATAGTGGCGGAGAACAGCATCGAGTGGCGAGTTGGGGACACTTTGGAAAGGATGGTCTCGACATCGGGAAGGAAACCGAGGTCGAGCATTTCATCGGCCTCATCCAACACCACGGTCTTTACGTGGCTTAGATCCAGGACGCGGCGGTTTGTCAGGTCAATCAGTCGTCCAGGGGTGCCCACAACCACCTCAACGCCGCGTTTGAGGGCGTCGATCTGAGTGTCGAAGCCGACACCGCCGTAGATGTCGAGGATGCGCGCCGACAGGCCCTTGCCTGCCACTCTCAAATCGTCTGCAACCTGTTTGCAGAGTTCGCGGGTTGGAAGGACGATTAGTGCCTGCGGCGCTCCAGGTGCTTGGAGGTCACTGAATCCCTCATCCTTTGGTCCGACAACCGACTGAAGCACGGGAATCCCGAAGCCGAGTGTCTTGCCCGTTCCCGTCTTTGCTTGGCCGATGATGTCACGTCCCTCCAATGCAACAGGAAGGGTCAGTGCTTGGATGGGGAAGGGATTTATGATGCCCGCGTCTGCAAGGGCACTGGCGATTGCCGGATTAATGTCATAGTCGGCAAAGGTATTTTGACTCACGTTCTGCCTTTCAAGGAGTCTCAAGTGTTACTAGGCAGCCGATCGTCAATATCTTTGAAGTGGGGCCAATGCCCCAAAGTACCCGAGTGTCCGTCACGACCGGGCAACCTGTCTAGAAGTCTAGCCTGCTTGGCGTGGCTCCCCCTGTGAACAGCGCTATAGGCTTGTGTTATGAGCAACGACGATCTAACACCGCTACCGGAAGCTTCGACCGCTGAGCAGGAGGCGATTGGGCTATTTGCTTTTAGTGCGCTCGCGGCAATGACGCGACTGGCGAAGGACGGCGACCAGGCCCCGACAATCGAGTATCACATCGACATGTCACGAATGGCTGACAGAGGATACCGACGCTTCACCGAGCTTGAGGACATTGCTGCAGCTCGGGGCTTCTCACTTGCTGAGGCCGCGGGAATCTACGCTGGTCTATTTGACGAACTCGACGATCGGACTCGTCCGTCAGACTGGTGGGAACGCAGTGTAAAGAGCTACATCGTTCTCGGCATGTTCGCCGATGTCCTGAGCGAGCTCAGCGAACGCCATCAGATAGTCGAGTCTGATCTTGTCGCCTGGGATTTGGGGCACGGAAAATGGGTCGAGGATCACCTTGCCGACCTGACGGCTGATGATCCTCAGCTAGCGTCACGGCTCTCGCTTTGGGCTAGGAGGGTGGCGGGAGAGGCCTTCGGGCTCTTGCGTGCAACCCTGTTCACCTACCCGGATCTTGCGATCGACCCGGATACTGTTGACGCGGTGGTCGCTTACTCGACGAAGCGCCACAGGGAGCGCATGGAGGCAGTGAATCTGAAGGCGTAGCCTTACGACTACATCCGACCAAAGCCGACCGGGCTGGCTTTGCGCGTGGGAACCAGAGCGTAGCCAATAGCACTGGCAGGAACCAGAACTCGTTCGCCCTTGGCGTCGGTGAGGTCGAGGATTTCGCCCTTGTTAATTGCGTTTCGGACCGTCTCGAGAATGGTTTCTTCATCGCCTTCAACGTCAAGTGCCAGCGGCGGGATTCCATCTCGCAGATTCAGAACTAGTTTCATCATGGTCTCCTAGGAATAGGTGCCCATCTGGGTCTGAACTGATTCTAGTCTTCGGTCTTCGGTCAAATCGCGGTCGATCTCCCGGGGCTTAACGGCATCCGGACGTATTTGTCGGAGCTCTGCGCCATACTCGGTTTGTAGGGAGAGGGAAGCCGTGGAGGGAGCGTCATGCATCAAGCGACAGAGCCAGGGGAGTCGGTTAGCTACGACCGATTGCTTGAGAGCGCGCTTGAGGGTGAATCGTTCTGTGTGAACGCTGGCCCGGGAACCGGGAAGACTCGGTTGGCAGTTAAGGTGGCGGCGGAGTCTCTGGCACAGGGCGCGAGTCGGCAGGCAGACTTCTGGTCTCCGGTGCTGGTTTTGACCCCCGACCGTCGTAGAGCGACTATTACTGATCGACTTATTGGCAGCGAACTAGCGAAGATCGAGGGTCAGGGGGCTTCATCCGGGGTTCTTGACGGTCCTGGAAGTCACAGGTTGGTGCGCTCGGTTAACTCCTACGCTCACCTGGTCGCTAACCTCTGGGCGGTCGAACGGGAAGAGCCTGTGCCGCGGATTCCGTTTGCCTCGGGTGGGGATGAGGATGCATGGGTTGAGCAGTTCCTAACCTCTCTATCTGAGGGGGAGGGCCGCTATGCGTCACAGTTGATGGACACTCCGGTTTTCCGGATGGAACTCAGGAATCTCCTGGCGAGGTCTGGTGAGTTTGGTTTGCTTGCTGAAGATCTTGAGAAGCTGGGGAGCGAATACGACCGTCCACTGTGGTCCTTGGCTGCGAGGGCCTACCGTGATTTCGCTGGAGGGGGGGATATTCCGTTCACCCCGGCAAGCCCGCATGTCGACACGGCGCGAATGCCTCGTATAGCGGCCCGTCTGCTAAGCGGATGGGAAGACGATAGGCAGGCTTTGGGACTCAAGCTGGGCCGTCCCATCCCAAAGATTCTGGTCGTTGACGATGTGCAGGATCTTACGGCCTCCGGCGCACAGCTGGCGCGGATAATTGCTCGGTACGCAGATCAGGTCGTCCTTCTGAACTCTCCGTTGACTGCGGCAGCGGCGTTTCGCGGCGGTGATCCGAGTCTTGGCGAGCGGTTAGCACGGGGTGTTGCGGCGGATCGGCAGAGTTGGGGAGCAACTGGGGGCGAGTACGTTGGCCGGCCTTTCCCCACTTTGAGTTTGATTGAGAACTTCCGATCGATATCGGAGATCGTCAGGGCGTCGAACGTCGTCGGATCTTGGGTTCCTCCGCCTCTTCCACTGATGGAGTCTAGTAGAGGGGGAGTAGGCCGCGGAGTCACGCTGGCGTTGTCGCCCACGGAGACCCACAGGGACGCGCTCATTGCCGAAAGGCTAAGGGAGCGCTACCTTTTCGGAGGCGTGCCGTGGGAACAGATGGCAGTGATCGTCCGTAACGCTGCCCAGGTCGAGTCCGTGCGACGGCGCCTCATTCGTTCTGGGATCCCACTGAAGAGCGCAGATCGTCCGATGAACCTTTCATCCGTGCCGATTTGCCGGTCACTGCTTGAACTAATTGTTCTCGGAGTACAGGAGTCAAGTGGCGAGGGGTTGCAAGACGGAGGGATGCAACAACTTGACCCCAGTGCGGGGGCACTTGATCTGCTCAGGTCGCCGCTGGTAGCGGCTGATCCTCTTGCGGTCTTTCGATTGATCCGTGACCTTCGGGCTCGACTGGGTGGGCGCGAACTCACCGCTCTAGACCTGCTGAACATTCCAGAGGGCGAACTTGATTTGGGCGAGATAAAGGGAGACCGTCTGCGGACTGTGCTTCTGAGGAAGGTCCGCAAAGCAAGAAAGCTCTGGCATCTGAAGTCACAGGTAGCACGAATGACCCCGCAGGCGGGCCTCTGGTCGCTCTGGCATAGCGCAGACCTCGCGGAGACCTTGCGGGAGCGCGCTGTTGCGCCGTCAACTTCCACAGCTAACCTGGTTGACTCTCGTGGAGCTGCGGACCAATTGGACGCGGTCATTGCGCTGCTGAGAAAGGCCGACCTTTGGTCCCAGAAGCGGCTGGAACGCGTCGATTCAGGCAGTGATACGGCGCTTAACTTCGCAGAGGAGTCCCTCAGAGAGCAAGTCGAGTCTGATTCCCTCGTACGGGGGGGAATCGCAGAGTCAGGTGTTCAGGTGCTGACTGCGACCGCGAGCGCCGGGCAACAGTGGAGTGTCGTATGTGTCGTGGGGCCGCAGGCTGGACAGTGGCCCGGTGGGGCCGTCGGATCGTTCGGCAATATTGGAGAGCTACGAGCAATCGTTGATGCCGCCATGACTGAGAACTCCGAGGGGACACGATGGCAGGGAGAGGTTCCACTTTCAGAGCACTTCACAGATCGAGGTGTGGGGGCAAGTCGTGAGTATGCCCAGTCAGTTGAAGAGAAGCGAATGGACGAGGCGAAGCTATTCAATCTCGCGGTTTCAAGGGCGACCGACGGACTGCACTTTTTCGCCGTTGAGAATGAGGACTCCGCCCCGAGCGTGTTTCTGTTGGGACTGGAGGATCAGGGAGTCGTTCCGAGTCTGCACGGTGAGGACGGGGAACCGAAGTATTCGGACCTGACGATGCGGTTGGACCTTCCTTCGATGGTTGGCTCGCTTAGGCGTGTGATCTCCGATTCGAGTGTCGATCAACAGCATAAGGAGGAGGCCATCCGAGTTCTTTCGCTTCTTGCAGCGGAGGGAGTGGAGGGCGCGGATCCGGCCTTGTGGGCGTCGACCGGCTCGATTTCGTCTGACGCCGCAGTCATAGACTCAGGTCCGCTAAGGCTGTCTCCCTCGAAGATCGGCAAAGCCAAGGATTGCTCACTGATGTGGTTCCTTTCTTCTGTGGGACTCGACCCGCAGGACACGCAGGAATCACAGGTGCAATATTCACATTCGGCGTGGGGCACCATGCTCCACGAAATAGCGGAGGAACACCCCCAGGGAACATACGAAGAACTGATGGAGGCCCTCACTGAGAAGTGGGACAGTGCAGGTTTTGAGACCGAGACCCACTGGGGTCGTACCCGTTGGAATGAGGCCAAAGAGCAGGTTCGCGCTCTCGCTACCTACTTCGAGGGCTGTCGTGCGGCGGTTGAAGTTGAACAGACGATGCGATACCAACTTGGAGATGCGATCGTCAGCGGGCGAATTGACCGCCTTGAGAGGGATCAAGACGGGTCAGTTAGGGTCATCGACATCAAGACGGGTAACCCGATTTCCGCGAGGTCTGTGAAGGACAACCCGCAGCTCCTCGCGTACCAGCTTGGTCTAGTTGAGTCCGGCGAACTGAGTGGTGGCGCAGCGTTACTGCAGTTGAAGGCCGGAGCGGGCAAAGAACTGGCGCTACAACCTCCGCTGAATGAAGAAGAAGCCGAGCGGGTTCGCTCTGATTACGCGGAACTGGTTTTGACTCTTTCAGGCAACAGTTACCAGCCTTCAGGAAGCGATCAGGTTTGCAGAGTGTGTCCGTTCAAGGCGGTTTGTCCTGCAAAGGCTCAATCGAGTAGGAGCACAGAATGAGCGGGGAACGGGGGACGAAATCGCAGGACTACGCAGCCTTGATGGGACTTGTAGATCGGTTGTCACTCAAGACCCCAACAGAAGAACAGGCTGAAATTGCGGTCTACCCACCCTACTTCCGTGAGTCAGAAGCTAGCGGGACAAACCGTGCTGACGAGGCAGAACGACCCGTTCCTCAGCCGCTCCTGGTGGTTGCGGGTGCTGGATCGGGCAAGACGGAGACTCTGTCCTTGCGCGCTACCTACATAGCCGCCAAGTACGGGGTTTCTCCGGAGAACATTCTGGGACTGACGTTCACGCGCAAAGCCGCTGCTGAGTTGGAACAGCGTTTGCGCAGCCGACTGCGTCAGTGGAGGCTGCAGACGGAATCAGGCGATTTGGATATGCTAGCTGGCAGTCCCGAAGCGACCACTTATAACGGTTTTGCGCTCTCCGTTGTTCGCGAGTTCGGTGGTTTGGTCGGTGTAGATCCCGGTGTGCGTCACCTGGGTGAGGCCGCCGCCTGGCAGCTGATGAGTGAGATCATCGCCGGTTGGCGCAGCAATCTTCTGGCTTCCAACATGGATACGGTCACCGACAACGCCCTGCGGTTGCGCCAAGACATTATGAATCAGGCGATGACCGTGGACCAGGCTCGCGTGCGCCTCCGGGAGTTACTCAACGCATTTGCAGAAGCCGAGGCCAATCCGAATCCAAGTGGTGGGAAGTCTCGATTCATTGCCTTCCATCGGGAAGGGAAGACTGCCCTTGAAGCTCGCCTGCAGCTTTTGGACATAATTGATGCCTTCAATCAGCAGGTTAGGGCCGAAGGCTACATGGACTTCGCCGACCAAGTTCAGGCCGCAGTGGCGGTTGTGGAGAAGTCGGAAGAGGCAAGGAAGGTTCTTCGCGAGCGGCACCAGGTTGTCTTCCTTGATGAGTTCCAGGACACGTCGGTCTCCCAGATGCGCTTCCTCTCTGCGCTTTTCGCTGACCATCCCGTAACCGCGGTAGGTGATCCGAACCAGGCCATTTATGGGTGGCGCGGAGCCTCCGCCGCCTCACTCGATGATTTTCATTCTCTCTTTAACAAGAATCCAGAGGTTCCGAACACGACCCTGACCCTTTCCACTGCTTGGCGCAATGACCGGCTAATCCTGGATGTGGCCAATAGAGTCGCGGTGCCGCTCGCGGACCCTCCGTCATGGGCAGTCAATTATCGAACCGCCGGAACTGGACCGGTGAAGAGTGACGAGAGTGCAACCCTTCCGGTCCTCGTTGCGCGTAAGAACGCTGGTCCGGGATCAGTCACCGCCGGGTACTTTGAGTTTCAGGATCAGAGCATTGCCGACACAGTCGAGTTCATTAAGTCGATTCGCGCGCGGGACCCCCGAGCATCAGCTGCGGTACTCGGTCGAACCTCCAAGATCCTCCTGAAGGTTGTTGATGCCCTTCGGGAGGCCGGACTGCCTGCCCAGCTAGCTTCGGGTGAAGCACTGCTCGGTCACCCAGCGGTAGTTGATTTGCGCGCCGCCCTAGAAATCACCACCGATGTCGGGAGGTCCGATTCCTTGGCGCGGTTACTCACCAACTTGGATTTGGGTGTCGCTGACCTGCGTGCTCTCTCAGACCTTGCGCATCACCTGGCGTATGAGCATCCCGGCGATGAGAGACAGCAGACCCTGATTGTTGAAGCCGTGAATGCCATAGGTGAAGGACGCGAACCAAAGAATATGACCGAGGTGGCTCGGTTACGTCTCGCTGGTTTGGCAACGAAACTCGAGTCTTTGAGGCAGCGCCGCGACAGATCGATCACCGAACAGATCGACAATGCGAGGTGGGTGCTTGGCCTTGATTCGAATGCCATCGCGGATCCAACATCGTCAGGTGTGTCAGAGGTACTAGACCAGTTTTCACAGATTGCCTCGGACTATGAGGCCGATGCTGACCGACCCACAATGGAGGCATTCCTCGAATGGGTTAGCGTGGCGGAACGCCAGGAGCGCGGGATCGCCCTCCCATCGGTCCAGATTGATCCTGACGCGATCCAGGTGATGACCATTCACGCAGCAAAAGGGTTGGAGTGGGATGCGGTTGCTGTGGTTGACCTGACCAGCGGAGGTTTTCCCAGCTATCGCGGTGGTGAACAGAGAAAGACCGACGAGCAGTTGCCGCCGAAATCACCGATCGAGGCTAAGCCGAGCAGCGGATGGTGGACCGACCAGCAACGACTTCCTTTCGAGTTGCGCGCGGATCATCGCCACCTGCCGAGTCCCGACTACCTCGATATGGAAGCAACGGGCGGGGGCGTCCTCGAAAAAGAGTTCAGGGAAGAAATGGGGGAGTATGTGCTTCGAGAAGAACGCCGTCTCGCCTATGTGGCCTTCACCAGAGCAAAGAAGTGGCTCCACCTGTCTGGTGCTTGGAATCGAGGCGGTGTGAGTATTTATCTTCCGTCCACTTTCCTGACCGAAGCCGCAGGGGTGGATGGCGTGAAGTCAACGATGGTTCACTCGCCTACCCGAGATCAGATTGGGGACCAGCGAGCCGAAACCGGGAATGCCAGTTTCCCTCGTAATCCGGGGGCAAACCGGAGGGCCGCCGAGCAGGCTGCGGTGCGTGTTCTTGAGACGATGAAAGAGATTGAGGGAATCGAAGGGGATGCTAGCGACAAAGTCTCACGGCGTGAGCGAGTACTCGCGTCTGTAGGGAGCAGAGAGATAGCGGAAACTGTCTCGCGACTACTGGCGGATATGGATGCTCGGGAGACCGAAACACTGAGCGCAGATGAGCGACCGGAGGCAATACTCCGCCGCGTCGGACAGACAAGAGGGCTAAACGTAACTGAGCTTGCACAGTTTGAGCGTGATCCAATTCGAACGGCCAATGACCTTTTGAGACCGGTGCCAAGACCCCCTGGGGAGCAAAGCCTGTTGGGAACGGCCTTCCACAGATGGATTGAGCTTCACCTGGGTAAAGCGGGAGCCGCCTCCAGCGATATCGTAGCGAATCCCGAGTTCGAGTCCGAAGACCGGGACGACAACCTAGCAATCGACAATCAAGTGGCGGAGG
>JBATQJ010000131.1:0-12221 GCA_049291975.1 Scrofimicrobium sp. | reverse complement strand
GTTCTGCATCGAGTAGCGGCAGGCCCCTCTTTTTCGCGGCTGCCACCACTGAGTGTGCGAGTACATGGGATGAGTACACTTCGGCAGACGCAGCAAGGCGCAGCAGCTGGTCTTCAGTGATCTCTCCGTGGGGAATCACTCGTTCGAGGAGTGGCCGGCCAGTCGTGATAGTTCCGGTCTTATCGAGGGCTGCTGATCGGGCCCGTGACAGTTGCTCAAGGGTGCCGCCACCTTTCACGATCAGTCCGAATCGTGCCGCGCGGCTCATGCCCCCAAGGAAAGCTACCGGGGCAGCGATGAGGAGCGGACACGGGGTCGCTACGACCAGCACCTCGGCAAACCGGACCGGATCTCCGCTAAGTGCCCAGGCAGCAGCGGCGATCAGTAGGGAGAGAACAGTGAACGGAACCGCAAAACGGTCCGCTAACCGCACCACCTTGGCTTTGCTGTCCGCAGCCTGTTCGACGAGACGGACGATTTGCTGATACTCACTATCCGCGGCGAGGGAGACGGCTCGCATCGTCACCGCGGTCGAACCATTCACCGCGCCACTCGACACTTTTTCGCCGACCGCCCGTTCAACCGGAAGACTCTCGCCGGTCAGAGACGACTCGTCAAAAACCGCTTGTTTTGAGACCAGTTTGGAATCAACTGGCACCAGCGCTCCGGGCCGAACGAGGAGAAGGTCCCCAACCTTGACTTCCTCAACGGGTACGTCTTTGGTGCTCATCTCAGAATCGGTTGCCCCAGGCGCAGCGTCTTCGTCGGAAACAATCGTCGCTTGCTGAGGGGCTTTCTGTAGCAGCGCCGTCAACTCGCGTTTGGAACGATTCTCAGCGTAGTCCTCGAGAGCAGCGCCACCGGTTAGCATCAGCACAACAATCAGGGCGGCCCACGGTTCACCGACCAGTACGGCCGCAGTAATAGCAGTAACCGCCAGGATGTCGAGTCCCGCATTGCCCTTGAGAAGTTGACGGACCATGCCGACGGCTTCCCAGGCAGCTATCGCCAGCGCATAGCCACCCACCAGCCACTGCGCAGACCCTCGCCAAGGGGTCGCAAGTAATATCAGGCCAACCAGAGCGACCAGAAGCGTCGTAGCAACTAATGGATACGTTCTAACGGCTGCACGTGCTCGATTCATGCGTGAACTCTCCCATGGATCGTCTGTCCTCGCACCGAAGGAAAGCCTTGCCTTCGTACCGGGGCTGACCAGGCAAATTAGTCCTATCAAGACCCCCAATTAAGACCTGGCGGAGAAGCAACGCTGGTGGCAAACGGGAAAAAGGGGAACGGCCGCTGGCCGTTCCCCTCACCCACACTTACTGACTCAGTGCCAGCTAGATAGCAAAATCACTCCACTTGGTTTTCGATCTCGACCTTTACGACCTCGTCCTTACGCCTTTGCAGGAACACCGTTCCTGCAAGAAGGACAGAAACGCCGGTTCCCACCACCAGGAGGGAAACGCCGTACGCCAGGATCGATGTGAACAGGGAAGCGCGAAGGAACGAAGCGTTCATCTGCGTGTTACGTAGTCCCTGAGCAGCAGCGGCCTCTTCTGAGTCCTCGCCGTATTGTTCCTTTGCCTCGTTAACCACGGTACCCAGCTCAGCGTAGGTCTGGCCATCGGTTGCTTTGTCAGCATGCATCTGGATGGTCTCTTGCATTGACCATGCGGTGATCGGGCCAGCGACGGGTTTGCCAGCATTTGACATTGCGTCACCGGGGACAGACATGTCCTGGCTCTTGAGCTGGCCGCCGACGACGAACCAGGCCGAGGTGCCAGCGACAATCATCACGATACCGATGGTGGTTAGCGCCCATCCCACAAACTTGCGGTATCCGCTTTTTTCGGCAGCGACAGTTGTTGCCATAAGGGTTCCTTTTCTGATCGGTTTTGGGCACTTCGTGCGCCCGAAGCGTGCGTCTAGCATAGGACTTACATCCCTTATTGTGCGAATCGAGACTCTTGCGTCATAAGGATCAAATCCGCTGACGAACAGATGTTCTTCCGTTACCGGTCAAGTGGCCAAGTGATCATCATTGGGACGTAGGTCGGGAGCGTGATGTCACCTGTTCCTCGCCCCGACCGGCACGGCGGTATGAGGGGACTGGACACCCGTCAGATGCGGGGACCGGGTCGACCACCAGCCAATCGAGGACACGCAAGGAACATAGCTAGTTGCGGCGAGCGACGAGCACCTCTTATGGGGTGCTCAACCCGATTGAGAGAGATATAGGCACCCCATTTGGGGTGCGGAACTGCAGGAGCGCCCCTATCTTCGAAGGCGTGTGGACAGGAGTTGTTGACAAGACCGAAAACGGCCTCTGACCAACACCGTAAAGAGCCTGGTCAGAGACCGTTTCTGCTCTGTGCGCGGAGGGGGACTTGAACCCCCACCCTCTAATACGAGGACTAGCACCTCAAGCTAGCGCGTCTACCTATTCCGCCACCCGCGCGTTGCGCTCTAGAGCGACTCAAAGTTAGCACGCAAAGGCGCGTCAGGAAAATCGGTAGACTGCCATGGTGAGCAATTCGGCATTCGCTTCTTTTGTTCATTGCACATCAGTAAATCCAGACTCTAGGACCCTCATTGAACCAGTCGGCGCAAAGCAGTGAAGATACCAGCGGACGCAATCGAAGCAGAGAACAGATCGACGGATCGAAGCCTGCTGTTCTGGTAAGTGAGTTTCACAACGTGTATCAAATGCCCGACCGGGTCCGGGATGAGGAGCCCTCGACACTTGAATACGACCGGCTAGACATGCGAATGGGTCTGATTGCCGAAGAAGTCTCAGAACTTTTCACTGCGGTCTACGGGCAGCGGGCCGGCGACGCAGTCGCTGAGGCCGCAGCAGCAGTGGTTGATGAGGGAAGTCGTGACATCGTGGAGACTGCCGATGCCCTGGCTGATCTGGTTTACGTGATTTACGGCATGGCCTTGGAATCTGGGATTGACCTGGACGAGGTTCTGGCTGAGGTGCACTCTTCTAACCTGTCTAAGCTCATGCCTGACGGGTCCGTGAAGCGCAGAGAAGACGGCAAGGTTCTCAAGGGACCGAATTTCCGTCAGCCTGACGTCGCGGGTGTCCTAGAAGAGCGTGATCGCGCGGTTGCCGAAGGAGCAGCAGATGACAACTGAACAGCGAATCGAAGTGACTCGTAAGAACCCGATTATGGAGCCATCGGGTTTGCCATTCGGAGTTCCGGAGTTCGCCGCCATTGAGGTCGCAGATCTTGAACCGGCAGTCATGGCAGGAATTCAGGAGGAACTCGAGGATTGGGATCGCATTGCGACGAACCCGGAATCTGCTGACGTTGAGAACACGGTTGAGGCCGTTGATCGCGCAGGCGAGCTACTGACACGAGCAAATGGAGTCTTCTGGACCCTCGCTTCGTCAATTGGAGGTCCTGAACTGGATGAACTTCAAGAGAGACTAGCTCCGATCTTTGCCGCGCACTCCGACGATTTCTACACCAACGAGCAGCTCTATGAGCGCTACAGGGAAGTTGCCGCCCTGAAGAACCTTGATGACGAAACGCGCTGGCTGGTTGACCAAACATTGAAAGACTTCGAACGCTCAGGAGTAAAACTGAACGCACGGGCGAAGGAAGATCTACGGGCGATGAACCAGGAGATCGCTAGCCTAGAAGCCCAGATTGATACTCGGATTTCTCGCCAGCTTCAAGACACCGGAATCACTGGTGAGGACCTCTCTGAGTTGGAAGGTCTTAGCGATGGTGAGGTGGCCGCAGCGAAAGCCGATGAGAAGAAGGGCTCTGCACTATGGCGTATGGGGGTCTCCAATTTCTCCGCTCCTCCCAAGCTTGCTTCCCTCAAAAACCCCGAGGTTCGGGCTCGCGCGTTGCAGAACTCTCTGGATCGTGGTTCAACCGGAGACTCGGCGACCGACACTCGTGATCTCATCGTCAAGCTGACGAAGCTTCGCGCTCGCCGTGCCAGGCTTCTTGGCTATTCTTCACACGCCGCGATAGTGATTGACGAAGAAACAGTTCCGTCTCCCGAGGCGGCTCGTGAGTTGCTGACCCAGGTCGGCGGGGCAGCGAAGGCCGCGCTTGACCGTGAAGCTGAGGATTACGCGAAGCTGGCCCGAGAAGATGGAATCGAGTTCTCCGTCGCTGACTGGGCGTATTACGAGGAGCGAGCAAGAAAGTCGGCCCTCGGGGTTGATTCGGCCGAGCTCCGTGACTACTTCGAACTGAACCGGGTTGTGAAGGATGGGATCTTCTTTGCAGCTCACCGCCTCTACGGCCTCACCTTTGAACCTCGTCCTGACATCGTCGGATGGTCACCTGAGACAGAATCGTGGGAGGTGCGCGGCGAAGACGGAGAGACCATTGGCCTGTTCATGGCGGACTACTACCTCCGGCCTGGGAAGAGCGGTGGCGCGTGGATGTCCGATATCTTCCCCGGGTCAGAACGCTCTGGAAAGCTCCCGGTGATTACTAACAACGCGAACTTTGAGAAGCCGGCTGAGGATGAGCCGACTCTGCTGACATGGGACAACGTAGAGACGGTGTTCCATGAGTTCGGGCATGCGCTGCACGGATTACTGACGAAGACCCACTATGACGCGACGGCAGGAACCAACGTTCCTCGTGATTTCGTGGAGCTTCCGAGTCAGTTGAATGAAATGTGGGCTTTCCACCCAGAAGTCTTAGCGAGCTACGCGAAGCATTGGAAGACCGGAGAAGAGCTACCCCTGGAAACCAGGGAGGCACTTGCCAGGTCCAAGTTCTTCGGTCAGCCTTACGCGACCCTTGAGTACGTCCAATCCGCCCTCATCGATCAGGCTTGGCACGATAACCCGACGGACCTACCCGAAGACGGCGAGCAGGTAGAAAGCTTTGAAGCCGATTCGCTTGAGGGATATGGCGTGGCCGACCCGTTCACGGTTCCCCGATATCGGTCGCCCTACTTCGCCCACGCTTTCGCGGGCGGCTACGATGCCGGTTACTACTCGTACATGTGGGCGGAGGCCATGGTCGGTGAGTTGGAGGAATGGTTCCGCGGCGATGCCTCCAACTCGGGAGACGGCGGGTTGAACAGAGAGGCGGGGGAAAAGCTTCGCGTCGAGCTACTGAGTCGAGGTAATTCCAGAGATCCGCTTGAGTCTTTCGTCGCAGTTCGAGGCCACGAACCGGAAGGAACTGCGGTAATTCGCCGCCGCGGACTCTGATAGTCCCATGCGGCCACGCTGCGTTGGCCTTAGTCTTAATATCCGAACGTTCTAGGAGAGAAGGAACTGCTGTGGCACGAGTAGTCGTTATCGGCGGCGGTTATGGTGGCATCACGGTCGCTAAGGGGCTTGATTCTGTTGCGGACGTGGTTCTGGTCGAAAGAAAAGATCAGTTTGTTCATCACGCGGCAGCCCTCAGGGCGGCGGTTGATGACGTGTGGCAACAGGCGATCTTTATGCCGTATTCATACCTACTCACCAATGGGGAAGTAGTCCACGCGACTGTTTCACAGGTTGTCGGAAATACGGTTTATCTCTATGGTCAAGACCCGATAGAGGCGGATTATCTGGTATTTGCCACGGGTTCGACCTATCCGTTCCCCGCAAAGCACATAGCTAGCCAGAGCGTGATCGCCAAGCAACGGCTCGATGATATCCGAGAGAACCTGAGGAAGGCCGATCGGGTACTGCTGGCGGGCGGAGGAACCGTTGGTCTAGAGATGGCCGGAGAACTGGTTTCAGAGTTCCCTGAGCTTGAGGTTGTAGTTGTTGAGAAGGAGGATCAGATTCTTCCATCTCCCGCCTACACTTCGGAGTTTCGTTCTCTGGTCCAAGGACAGGCTGAGGAACTTGGCATTGAGCTGGTCACCGGTGCGCCGCTCGCGTACCTTCCGTCCACGCCACCAGGAGCTCTCGGTCGGTTCCAAGTCGAAACTACTGCCGGGAACATGATAGAGGCGGATATTTGGTTCCAGTGCTACGGATCTGAACCCGTGACGGGCTACCTTAGGAACACGGGCTACGCTGAGGCACTCAACGAAGACGGGTCGATTCGGGTGCTCCCAACTCTTCAGGTGGCGGGCCATCCAAATGCCTATGCCGTTGGGGACATCACTGACGTTCGTGAATCCAAGCGCGCAGACGCGGCCCGGAGTCAAGCAAGGGTGGTTGTCGCGAACATTGTGTCGCAGATCGGCGGAGAAGAGCCGGAAGCCGTATACCAACCCCGGCGGGACTGGATTGTTCTTCCACTGGGGCCCAGCCACGGCGCTTCTCAGCTTATTGACGAGTCTGGTCGAACCAAGATCGTCGGTGCTGACCAAACCGCTGAGATCAAGGGAACCGATCTCATGGTGTCGGTCATGCGATCACAACTGTCCCTTCCGTAAGCGCCGTTACTGTTCAGCTGAGTTCGCGACCGGGAACACCTGTTGGCCGCGAAAACGGTGCTCATGTGTATCTTCGTTGCCGTTTCGTGCCCCTGAGCATTCGTCACCGGTGAAGATCGGAACTAGAGTGGGCATATGTCAAGCAACGCACGTGAAGCACTTAGTCGTCTGGTAGCCGCGTTAGAACATCACTTGGATCTAGCACAGAACATTGATGTGGTGCAGCCGAGCCTGCTTGAGCACGCTGAGAACCTGCTCCGCGATGCGTTCTTTACCTACGATGACACCCTTTTCACCGAATTTGACGTTGAGCTTCCATTCGAGATTCTCGACGATTCGGATGACGAGGATGAGGATGAAGACGACGAAGATCTTGGCGATGATGTTCTGGACCTAGCCGATTCTGATGATGATTCCGATGACGACTTTGAGGAAATCGACTGATCGCACCCAGTTAATCGAGACTTGCTAGGGCAAAGCGACGTCGGCCAGTGCCTCTCGCAGTTCTCTGGGCAAACGGGTTTCATACCCATCGAGAATCGAGTCCAGTTGTGGGAGTGTCCTCGGACCGATAGCGCAGGTCGTCACCGGCTGTTGCGCTAGCGCCCATGACACCGAGACGGCGGAGGGCGAGGTACCCAGTCCTTCGGCGACACGTGACACTGCCTCAATCACGCGTGATTGCTCTGTTCCCAGATAACCACTGATCATCGCTCCAAGATGGGATGAGGCGGCGCGTGAGTCCGGCGGCGTGGAGTGTCGGTACTTCCCGGTTAGCGCGCCTCCCGCAAGGGGCGCAAGCGCGACGAAGCCAGCGCCCTGGTCAGAGCAATGGGGAAGAAGCTGAGTCGTGGCCGAAGCACGTAGCAACGAAAGGGGGGCAGCGATGGCTCGAACCGGTGCCGCAGTTCCCTCAAGCAGAGCAGAGACTGCTCCGTAGTCCCAGGGCTCCATTCCTGCAAGGCCGACATAGCTGGTCCGCCCCGACTCAACTGCCGTCAAAAGAGCCCCCGCGACTTCACGGTGCGTGACTCCGAGTCGAGGTCCGTGAACCACCCAAAGGTCAACGTTGCGTCGGCCGAGGGCGGCGAGATCGGCGTCCAAGCTCCGAAGCAAGTAGCGTCGAGAACACGGGGCGGAGAGAATCGGAGAAACGGGCCGAGTTGCGGCCAAGGGGGTCGGGTCAATCGAATGAAGAACAATTAGCGGCTCTTCAAGTGGTCCCTCAGCGATTACTGTCGCGACGGTCTCACCCCTCGAAGCCATGGTGCCCGGTCGATAGCTGGAGGGAACGTCCAATGTTGTCCCCCCGGCCTCGGTAAAGCGACCATAGATGTCTCGCGCCTCCTCAAGCTCCGTATCCCTACCCCAGGTGAGTGTTCCGAGAGAGAGGGCAGAAAGGGCAAGACCACTTTGTCCGAGCCTTCGAGTTTGCAAGGAACCCTCCAAATGCACGACGTTCATTCTTTATTACTGGGTCGATTCTACGTGGGGCTCCAGTGGAGTTGTGGTGCTCCACTCAATCCCGACCTCTCGTCACCTCGTGACCCCTGGTGACGAACCTCGTCGGGGTAGGCTTTGGTCTCATGGATTGGCTTGAAGCCCTGATTATGGGCCTGGTTCAGGGGTTGACCGAATTTCTTCCGATTTCATCTTCCGCGCACCTTAGGTTTGTTGGCGAGCTGATCGGTGCGGGTGATCCGGGCGCGGGGTTTACGGCCATAACTCAGATCGGTACCGAGACTGCCGTTCTTATCTACTTTCGGAGGGACATCGCACGCATCATTAGCCGCTGGTGGCGATCTCTCCCGTTCTGGGCCCCATCGAAGCGACTGTCCTCAAAGGACCCCGATGTTCGGCTCGGTTGGATGATTATTGTAGGGACCCTTCCTATCGGGATCCTTGGGGTTCTTTTGGAGGGCTGGATAGACACCAACTTCCGGAACCTCTGGATCACGGTATTTATGCTCGTTATCTTCGGTCTGTTGCTCGGCTGGGCCGACACCGTTGGAAAGCGGGTAAATACTCTCGATAAAATGACGTGGGGCCAGGCCATTGGCTTCGGATTCGCCCAGGCAATGGCATTGATTCCAGGGGTTTCTCGATCCGGCGGAACGATTACCGCTGGCCGCCTGATGGGCTTCAAACGCGAGGATGCCGCGCGGTATTCGTTCTTGCTCGCGCTCCCGGCCGTTTATGCATCTGGGTTCTACAAGCTTTTCAAGGCAGTGGGGGGAGAGGACCCCTCGGTGGGATTCATGCCGACGCTTCTGGCAACTGTGGTTGCCTTCGCAGTTGGCTACGTCGTGATCGTCTGGTTCTTGAGGATCGTCTCTACCTACTCATTCAAACCATTTGTGGTCTATCGGCTGGTTTTCGCCGCACTCATCGCGGCGCTACTACTGGCGCACGTGATATCTCCGATGCCGGTGCTTGGATAGCAACTGATCATTCCGGACTCTGTTGGATCGCGAGAAGTCTCGCGCGTCCCTCTTCAGGGAGCGTTGGTTGCTGACCTCCGAACGCAGGACAGAGTTTCTGGAAAGCGCACCAGTCACAGAGCTTACTTTTCTTAGGTCGGAAGGCGTCAGCGAGGGCATCTGACTTGATACGTTCCCAGATGTCCCCGACCTCCCCCTCAAACCTCTCAATATCCCGGTATTCGGGATCAAGTGTTAGTACCTGTCCACTTCGCAGGTAAAGCAACTGCATCCTCGCGGGAAGACGCCATGACTCGCGGAGCATCAGCGCATAGAATCTCATCTGAAATAACGCATCGCCGGTAAACCGCGGACTCGGCGCCCGCCCCGTCTTGTAGTCGATTACGCGAATTGCGCCATCTGAGGCCTCGTCGATTCGATCAACGATTCCGCGTAACAAGATGCCGTTTGAGAGACGGACATCGATAAAACGTTCGCGGGCGCGAGGTTGCAGGTTCTTCGGGCGTTCAAGCCGGAAATATGAGTCGACCAGTTCCTCAGTATCTGCCTTAGCGGTGTCGAGCCGGTCGGCGTCCTCAAACAAGTCCGCAGCCATTTCATCGCGTTCGAGCGTCTTTTTCCAGGCCGCGGGCAATAGTTGCCGAGCATGGGCTTCATCCCTGATCTCTCGTGGTAGATCAAACAGGTGCTCAAGTACCTCGTGTACCACGGTTCCCTTAACTGCGGCCTCAGAGGGCGGTTGGGGTAGGGAATCAACCACCTGAAACCGGAACTTCAGCGGACACTGAAGGTATTCTTTGGCCCGCGAAGCGGACAGTGCGGGTGATCTGGTTGCCATAGCTCAAGACTACCGACGGCATCCGACGTAATGGGTCTGTCGGGGTAGCCCCGCTGAGATCACAGCGGGACCTCTGATTTAGACCGATAAACTTGAGCAGCCGAATTGACACGAAAGACACGCGTGACGTTAGGAAGACTTGATGGAGCCAAACCCGACCAACCGGGATTCGAAGCTACCCATGTCAAAGCCTATTTCGCTAGGTCAGGCGGGGCGACGAGGCGTTCTGGTGGAGGGCGATCGAGTGCAGATAACCGACCCAAAAGGGAAGATGCACACGGTCATCTTAGTTAGCGGGGGACAGTTCCAATCGAACCGGGGAATCTTGCGTCACGATGACGTAATAGGCAGGCCCGATGGTCAGGTTGTTGATGCTGGAGGGGGTCGGACCTTCCAGGTCATCCGTCCGCTGCTATCCGATTACGTTCTCTCGATGCCGCGTGGCGCCGCGATAATCTATCCAAAGGATGCGGCACAGATCATTCAGATCGCAGATATCTTCCCCGGAGCTCGAGTACTCGAATCCGGGGTTGGCTCGGGCGCGCTCTCGCTGTCGCTTCTCTCCGCCGTGGGGGACGAGGGCAAGCTGACCTCCGTTGAACTTCGCGAAGACTTCGCCGATATCGCCGCAGCGAATGTAGATCTCTGGTTTGGCGCCCGGCACCCGTCCTGGGACCTCAAGGTAGAGGAACTAGGCGAAGCGATGTCCCAGATGGAGGATTCCTCGTTTGATCGCGTTGTATTGGACCTGCTCGATCCATGGACGTTCGTCGAAGAGGTCGCTCGCGTGCTTGAACCCGGCGGCGTCTTTGTAAGCTACATAACCACCGTTCCCCAAATGTCGCGGATAGTCGAAGCGCTAAGGGAATGTGGATCGTTCTCTGAGCCACAAGCAATGGACTCTACGAATAGAACGTGGCATGTTCAAGGATTAGCGGTACGGCCTGACCATCGCATGATTGGGCACACCGGATACCTAGTGTCCGCGCGACGAATGGCACCGGGGAGCCGAGTCCACGAGCTTGCCCGGCACCCAGCTCCGGCGGCGGAAGGTTCAACCGGTGGTTGGGAAACGGACCAGGAATGGGACGACGCTTCACTGGGACTGCGGTCGACATCGGCCAAGAAGGTTCGCCGGGTGAGGCGCGATCTTCAGGCTCGCGCGGACACTTGGCTCGATGCAGGCGAATCAGAAGACGGTGGGGAAGGGAAGCAGATTGACTGACATGGATGCTTCGATGCAGGTAAAGCTTGATGCTTTGGAGCAGAAGAACGCGAACCTGACTCGTGCGCTACTTTCTGCTAGGAGTCAGCTAAGCGAGTTGCACAGCAAACTTGACAAGATTTCTGCGCCTCCGGCGCAAATCGCCACGTTCATCTTTGCGGACCCGCAGAGAAATGAAGTCGAGGTGCAGTTGGGAAGCCGACAGATGCGCATCGCGGCAGCACCTGATTTTGACTTCGAAGGCATCAGCCCCGGTCAACTGGTTCGCGTGAATGAGGAATCAATCGCGGTTGCACCGATGGGCTTCCCGAGTGACGGAACCGTTGCTTCTGTGCTCGAAGGGGTTGGGACTGAGAGAGTCCTCGTGGGGATGGAGGGCGGCATCGAGCGGGTTCTGAAGCTTTCAGGCCCACTGCTGCATGGTAACGTCAAGCCCGGAGACACGGTTCTTGTTGACCTACATTCTGGATACGTCTACGAGAGAATTGTCCGTTCCTTCGTTGAGCAGCTTCTCACACCGGAGATTCCAGATGTGTCGTATGAGGACATCGGCGGTTTGGACTCTCAAATCGAGCAGGTTCGCGATGCTGTTGAGCTCCCTTTCAAACATCCCGAACTCTACCGGGCCTACGGACTTCGTCCGCCGCGGGGAATCTTGCTCTACGGCCCTCCCGGCTGCGGCAAGACCCTAATCGCAAAGGCGGTCGCAACCTCGCTTTCGGCACCCGACGTGGATCGCAAGGCTTACTTCATCTCCATCAAAGGTCCGGAGTTGCTAAACAAGTACGTTGGCGAAACAGAGAGGCACATTCGCGCAATATTTGCCCGTGCGAAAGCCCTCGCCGCCTCGGACGTTCCCGTCGTGGTGTTCTTCGATGAAATGGAAGCCCTGTTCCGGACGCGTGGTAGCGGAATCTCATCTGATGTCGAAACAATGATCGTTCCCCAGCTTCTCGCGGAGATGGATGGACTGGAGTCCATGGAGAACGTGGTTGTCATCGGTGCATCGAACCGAGCCGACATGATTGATCCTGCCGTACTGCGTCCGGGCCGTCTGGATGTTCGAGTCCGGATTGATCGGCCGACCAGGGAACAGGCGAGGGAGATTTTCGCCAAGCATCTGAATCGAGAGCTGCCGATTAAGTCTGAACAGATGAGGAGCGCAGGAAGCCACGAGGCTGCCGTCGAGCAAATGATTGAGGCTGCGCTCGATATGCTTTACTCCCGCAGTGATGAGGCCGCTCTCTTTGATGTCAATCTGGTTGATGGGAGCAAACACCGCGTCTACATCTCTGACCTGGTCTCAGGGGCGATGATCGCAGGGACCGTTGAGAGAGCCAAGAAG
>JBATQJ010000130.1:0-8169 GCA_049291975.1 Scrofimicrobium sp. | reverse complement strand
TCCCAGAACTGCTCCTTGGGGTCATCCGCAGGTTCGGAGACGGACGGTGGATGAGTCTTCCTCGTTCGCAATCTTTGAAGCCAGCCTTCGTGAGAATATATGAATATGGCTATCTATTCTGAAGGTCATCGCACCGCTATTGATGAAATCGCTTCGCTGTGGCGTGAACGTTCGTTGGTTAGGGATGCTTCGCTCTTGCACCCAGACCGGCATCCGTCTTGCTGGACAACCGAGTCTCTCCAGGATCTCTATGATCGGTTTTTCGGCAACCCGCTGGAAAAGGGAGAAGGTGGTGGCACATTTCAGAGTAAGTGGGAGATTCAGTTGAAAGGCGCACGGCCGGACGTTCGGTTGGTGGCCGCAGAAATAATGCTGGTCTATTACTTGTTCACCAGCACTGTTGGTGCTGGTCGGAAGCGGGAAATGATCAACGTGACCATAGGTGCCGATAATCAGGAACTTCAGATCGGAGAGGATGGAAATGTATATCGTGCTCTGAGTCAGCACATCGGAAACCCGGGTTCTTATTACAACACGCGGCAAGACATCCACGTGGGGTATTTGATCGATTTGGCGTTGCAACTCAAATCAAAGAATCTGAATGAGCGCAAAACTCTGCTTGAGGATAACCCCTGGGGTTTTCTTGAGTTCGCAGAGGGCATCGAAAACCAGAGCGCCACCATGCGCCATGTGGTCTGTCATTTGCTCTATCCTCAGTATTTTGAACGGATCGCTTCGGACAGGCATAAGAACCTAATCCTGAGTGTTTTCGGAGACTTGGCTTATGCCTCGGACAAGGGAGAAGAGATTGGCAACGATCAAAGGCTCTACGCGATTCGGGAACGGTTCAAGCAACTGTATCCAGAATGGACTGAAGAACAACGGGACTACTATCACGGAAGTTTGAGGGCTGCTTGGTTCCCGACTTCCACAAGTGGTATGGACGAGGAACTGGATCCGATGACGGCGCTCTTGTTCAAGAAACAGATTGTTATGTACGGACCTCCCGGTACTGGGAAGACCTACCGGGCAGCGCAGATGGCCGAGGCTCTGATCCGTTCTGAGTACATCAAACGACGCGGGATAAAAGAGTACTTTGAAGATTTGACGATTGACGAAGTTGTCTCCCAGCACGTCACACGTCTTCAACTTCACCCTTCCTACGGTTATCAGGAATTCATGGTTGGATTGGGCCTGGACTCTTCGGGGGCTACAAGCACTCAGATGGGAGCACTCCCACGACTGATTGAGCGCATCAATGATGAGTTTCAGAAATTGGGTGACAAGGCTCTGCCTCACGTACTAATTCTTGATGAAATTAATCGTACTGATCTGAGCGCGATGTTGGGCGAGGCATTCAGTGCTATCGAGCGGGACAAACGAGGCAAGGAAATCAAGCTGTTTCCTGAGTCCGAGAGCGGACAGTCACTCAGGTTTGCAGTTCCCCAGGATCTCTACATCATCGGAACGATGAATGAGATAGATCAGTCGGTCGAGGCACTTGATTTCGCTCTCCGTCGCCGGTTCTTTTGGTTCCCGACGCCCTATTCCGAAGATGACCTATTTGAGATCTGGAGGGCGCAGTGGAAGGAACAGGCGGTGCCACTAGACTGGGACAAAGCTAAGCCACAGCTCGATGAACTGGCTGAGAATGTCCGCTCCTTAAACGAGAGGATCCGTCAAACAGCTGAACTGGGCCATGAGTATGAGCTGGGTGCTGCTCTGTTCGCAGATTTGCCCTTTTTCCTTAGCAGCGAATGGCATGGCAAGTCGGCTGGAAAACACTCCGGCAGGTATCTCTGGAACAAGAAGAACGAGCCGTTGTCGCCGCTAGTTTCGCTATGGACGCTTTCTATTGAGCCGGTGCTAAATGACTACCTTGCTGGATCAGATAACAGGGATGATTCGATTTCTGAGCTGAAGCAACTGTTCCTCCAACGAAATAGTCAACGGGATGACTGAGTCAATAGAAGGCTTTGGGCGGACGGAGCGAGAGGGTGATCAGTTCACTATTTTCGACCTGACCCCGGAGGCCCATTGGGGAGACAAACTCGGGCCAGAGGACCACGAATGGCTGGCCTCGATCGCGGAGTTGAAGTCAGAAGACTTTCTGTTGAACGCGGGGACGGATGCCGATCATTCATTTGAAAGAGAACCTGTGCTGGTGCGTGACATTGACGGCTGGCGAGCAAGTCGATATGTAGGAGAAATCAGGCACCAGGGGAGAACTCTGGTAATAAGACCTAGACTTGGCGTCGACACCATTGCCTCGTGGATTAGCGCCATTCTAAATGTTCAGGTTCTTCCTCATACTGCAAGCCGGTCTACTGAGGTGTCAAGCATGGTTACTCAATTGCTGGCGGCACTATGGCGCGCTGAAGTTTTGAGCGCGAGCCAACACGCATTGTTGAGGACACCATCTAAGGTCAATACCAATGGTGTGTCTATCAGGGGACGGCTGGATGCGCAGGGCACGGTTCGAAGGCGTGCTTCCGGTCATCGCGATTTGGTTTCAAGTCAGGTGGTTCGCACTCATGACAATGCGCCGGCGAGGGCTGTTGTCCTTGCTGATAGATATCTTGATGAACGCATCGCAGGTGGTCGTTGGCGCGGTCCTCGTTTAGATGAGCAACTTACAGTGTTGCGGAGAGAAACTGGAACAAAGCCGAGAAAGCCGACATTGAACGAGATTCGCAAGACAAAGTACAGTCCAATCACAGCTAAATGGCGGCGAGCGGCCGAGCTTTCTTGGCGCATTATTGAGAACGATCCTCTAGGTGTATCGGCCATTGAAGAAAGCACCCACGGGGTGCTCATTGACGTGGCAGAACTTTGGGAGAGATTCGTTCTCCATTGCATCGGTGTGGTGTCCTCACGACCAGTTCGACACGGAGCGGTTGGTCACGAGCTAGGTTCACTGGGTGAGTCTTCGGTGCGTCCAGACACTCGTTTAGGGCGCCTATATCCGGATGTGGTGGTCGGAACGGATCCGGTCCTTACCTTGGTGGACGCCAAGTACAAGAGGCTTTCCAGAGGTATTAGTAGAGAAGATTTGTACCAGTTGCATGCCTATGCTTCGACGTTTCTGCCGAAGACTGCGGCGCTCGCGTACCCGCTCATTCCGTGGGAGGCCAGCGAAGTAGCATGCGAGGAACGCTACAGTCCTTGGAGGACCAGGGGCGGGCAGGATCTCTCCTTTTGGACGTTGCCCGTAAACGAGAAGGAGTGCGTTGAGAAGCTGAAGCTGTTGATCCCAGAAGCTTGAGGTCCTCCATACCCTTGCGGAGGCAGATGGGATATGCGAAGTCAGGCCCATCTGCCTAACGAATATCTGACCGCAGGCAGAACACGGTCCCCTGGGAATTCGAACATCGTCCTTCTCAAGACTTGAAACGCGGTCTCCCCGGTAAGGACACGACTAAGCTCCGCACTATGAGAGTACTGATTGTGACGCTTGTGGTACTGGCGACGATCCTGACTGCTGTCGGTATGGTGCTATTGATGTTCCCTCAAGTGAAGCAGGGCCGTGACGGCGGGATCTATGTTGAGGTACTCGATGGTGATCTCTCGGACCTTTGGAAGAAGCCCATTCTTGGGACTGGATTCAGTGTTCTAGGATCACTGTTGAACAGCGTTGCCAGCTATTCGGATTAGTGGTTCATCGGCTCTCTCACCAACGTAATGGGCAATGTCGCCACGAGATCGCAGTGATTGAAGATCCCTTAGCGTCTGTACGGGAGCACTGTCACCCCCAAATGTTCCATGCATAGCTCGAGGAGCCCCAGACTCTTGACGCTCCTATCGGTTTCCAGGGCAGGGCTCTTCCGCAGGGTCATTTCGCTGACTGAGCGGATCGACGCGGTGAATGTGTCGTTGACTGAGCGGATCGACTCGACCAACAGTCGCATTGACCGATTGTCGGAAGTTCCGATGGTCCCAGCATCTAGGGCGGGTTAACTTCCTCGCGCGAACGCGGATTTGTTAAGGGTTTGAAACGGCGCCGACTGCTTGGATTCTCGGGGCGCTGATGCACTGGCTACTTGTCTAATTTCGTCTATTTTCCCCAGGATGACTCTTTGGGGTCGGTCCGCACGTTTGGGTCGGGGTGGTGGACGGAGTCTTCCTCGTCCGTAACCCAACAGAATCTTCAGGGCCACTTTGTCATAGCGAGCTTTTGTTGCAATAGCGAGCGCTAGTCAGCAACGCCTAGGGGTAAACGGGTGGAACTTGGGTTGGTTTTGCTGACAGAAGCTGCCTGTCGCAACCAAAGCCCCCTATGGCGGAACCGTATCTCCTGGGCGAGGGCGTTGCGATCGTGCAGGCTGACCGCGCCGGCTACAAGACTGTTACCCCCGCTGACGTCCTTGTAGCATGGCGCTGTCTCCCAAGGCTCATAGCTTGACACTTATTGAGTATCTTAGTGTCACAGTAGCATGCCTATTCGGAAAAATATTCCCATATGGGGCGCTATGTGTGATAGCTTATCGCTATGATACTTCAGTTTGAGTTCTCCGGCTTTCGGTCCTTTTGTGAACCGGCGACACTGGACCTGACTTCGAGTTCGCTGCGAACCAACGTGCCGAGGGTTGGGCGGACTTGGGTTGATTCGTCCGAAAGGGTCGCTGCCGTCTTCGGTGCGAATGCATCGGGTAAAACGACTCTACTGAATGCGATCTGGGCGCTGGCGGTGGCTGTACGCAATCCCGGGTCAGGTGTCATCTACCAGCCACCTTCGAACCGTAACGACGAGGATCCCTCGTCCAAGTACCGGGTTGAGTTCGTGGCGCACGGTGTGCGGTACCGATACGAAGTAGTTGCTCGGCACTGGGGAATAGCGCGGGAGGCGCTCTATTCTTTCCCTCGGGGTTCTGAACGAATGCTTTTCAACCGAAAGCAAGAGGGACCCGATGCGGAGGTCACATTCGAGAAGGGGAGGACCCTGAGTGGTCCCACGGCCGAGGTTCTGAAGATTACCCCTCCTCACACGCTCTTCATGGCAACCGCCCTCAAGTACGGTCACCGGATCCTGGCTCCGGTGGCGGAGGTCATAGCAGCGGGCTCCGGAATAGAGAAGGTGTCATTCCGCGACGCGCAGGACGCAGATGTGGTTCAGCGTGTGGTCGTGGAAATGCTCGCGATGCCAGAGGAACAGGCAGACCTGGTTAGTGCCCTGCTTCAGGCAGGGGATCTTGGAATTGTAGGAATTGATGTTCGATCAGAAGAGATCCCACAGGAAGTGCGGTCTCAGCTGTCCAGAATGCTTGAGGTCCTTCGTGAAGGCGATGAGGGAGCTCGTGTCGAGGACATTCCTCGAATCACGGAGAGAATCTCGTTTATCCATCGTGGAGAGAACGAGGAGACCTTCGAGCTATCGCTTGGGAACGAGAGCGCGGGAACACTTACTTGGCTGACAATCGCTTGGCATGCTCTCAATGCGCTCAAGAATGGGGGAGTGCTACTCGTTGATGAGCTTGATGCCAGCCTGCACGCGGAACTAGTGCGATATATCGTTGGGCTTTTTGTGTCGCCGGACTCAAACCCCCACGGGGCGCAGATCATCTTAACTACGCATGACATCGCGCTACTCGGGAACGCGCCCATGCGCCTGCTTGAACCGAGTAATGTCTGGTTTGTCGAGAAGGGCCCCGGCGGTAGCTCAGAGCTGTACTCACTGGATGCCTTCGACAACCGCGATGGTAACAATAATGAGCGAAGGTACATGGCGGGTAAGTTCGGTGCTGTTCCAGACATCGACGACGGACTTCTGTACAGCTACCTGACAGCACCACTGGTCCAGAGCTGAAACATGGGACGACGGAGTGATGCTCGAAGACAGGAGCGGACGACCATCCTGATCGTTACAAATGGTGAGCGAACGGAGATGGCCTATCTGAAGGCAATTAAGAGGTGAGCTCGTTCCCGCCCGATCGCAATCACGATTCAGGCGGTGCCGGGTGATCCGCAGACTGTCCTGAGGAAGCTGAAGACGCAGGCTGTCGATACCAGTGCCTACGACGAGGTCTGGGTGGTCGTCGACGAAGATGGAGTCGACCGGACCAGTTTCGTTCGAGCGGTCGTGGATGCGGGCCCTAAGACAGAGGGAGTCTCCACGTGGCATGCGGTTGTCTCACGTCCGTGCTTTGAGGTTTGGCTGGTCGCCCACTATGAGCCAGTGCGAAGGTACCAGAACCAGGCTGAGGCACAGCGCCACTTCGACAAAGTTGCGTCTGAACGCAAGACCCAAAAGCACCTGCCGGAGGATTTTCCATTTGAGCTGGATGCGGTGGCGGAGGAGCGGTGTCAGTTGGCGGGAGCTGAGGAGCGCGGTGGTGGCCTGCTTCCGCCCTCGCCCGGGTCGGACATGGGACTTCTGGTGTCGCGACTGTTGCGGGAGAACTGAGACTATCTCTTGCCTCATCCCTACTGGATCATTGCTTGGATTTGCGCGAGTTTGACCGTGGCGCAGGAACGGGTGGGCGTTGTATCGTCCAGGGTTGGCTCCATCTTGAACCAAGCCCAGCCGATTTAGTTCGTACCCGGTTCAGATTGGTGGAAAGCAGGCGCGTATTACTTCCTAAGCCTCACATGTACGGGAAGAGAGTCTATGCGAGTTGGAAGAGCCGACTATGAGAGGTCCTAGGAGTGGGGCGCTACGTGGGTAGCGATATCCTCCAAGATTTCTTTGGTCTCTTCACGGAATTCGGGCCTTACTGTGAGGCTCTTCTCGTCCAATAGTCCGATGACCTCATCTTTTTCCTTGACCCGTTTCTTGTACCGAATGTCGGGAGCGGGGATCGCATGTGCGACAACATCTGGATGATCGTGGAGTACCTCATTGACGATGTCCTGTTTGTCAGCGTCAACGAGTACAGCTATCCGTTTGAAGCCCAGTTCGATAAATAGATTGACGAGTTTGGGGATGTTGCTAGCGCTGCCCGCGCCCCATCCGTAGACGTTCTCAATAGGATCAAGCCCCAGGTCTTTCAGCACTAGTGGAAGGTGCACCACGTCGTCCTGCCCCTCAGTGAGTAGGAGTCCGTCTTCGAGGAAGAATGCCTCCCTCGCCTCGCTTCCGAGAGCATGGGGATTGAAGCGGTTCTTGAGGTAAGAAAAGGCGATGACCTCTTGAAGAGTTTCTGAACCGGGTTGGGCTATGGCTGAGGAACTTGTCTCTGGATCCTTGAACACTCGAGCGATTGTTGCGCCGCTACGAATATCGCTCCAGTCAATGAGAAGCGGGGAATGCGTCGAAACTAGGATCTGACGGTCTTTTGAATAGTCACTGAGTACATCCCGGAGACGACGAACCAACTGCGGATGCAACGACTGCTCAGGCTCATCAATGACAACGAGCGAGCCAGGTCTTGAGTCGTAGAGCGCATCTACTATGAACAACAGGGAGATCAGGCCTTCACCGAGCCCCTCGCTTGTGTGCCAACCTGCTACGCCTTCTAGTTTGATGAACCAGGTGTTGTCTGCATGCTGTTCTACGGCCCAGTTGAGAGGTTCGCCAGTCACCCGCTGCAGTAGCTCGTTGAAGCGGCTACGCTTGTTCTCGTCTCGATCAACTGCGATTAGTCGAGAGACGAATTCATCGCGCACACGAGTGCGGGAGAAGTCTTGATTCATTAAATCCCAGTCACGATCTGAGCTCGTTCGTATTCCGGTGTAAGGGTTGAACATTCTTCTGGCGGCCGTGACTTGGATATCAACGGCGGGTCTGGGGGCCATGTTGCTTTCCCAGCTTCCCGAAGCCAAGCTACTCTCCCGCCTAATCGACTTGACTCGAAGTTGGTCTCCGTTGTTCATCTCAAGGGCAAGGTCAACGTTCGAGTTGAGCTTGTTGCGTCGAGTCTCCGGGAACGAAAGCTCGGGGATTGTTCTTGCTAGGGCCAGATACCGTATCGCCTCCAAGAAGGCTGATTTGCCACTGTTGTTCGCTCCCACCATTATTGTGAGACCCGATCCTGGCTTTTCGTTGGGTTGAGCAAGACTGATCGTTGCCTTTTCGGAGAATCCACGGTAACCAGAGACGCTCACACTCTTGAACAGAGTGCCAGAATCTGGAAGATCTGAAAGCAAACGGGTCGCATCCACTTCGGCGTCCTGTTCTTCTGGAGGCGGGGGTGGCTCCTGAGAGGTGTGCTGGGTCCTGACAGACTCTAAGAC
>JBATQJ010000129.1:0-7755 GCA_049291975.1 Scrofimicrobium sp. | reverse complement strand
GCTGAGACCACGGCGAGACGCGCTCAGTATGCGTATTTTCGCAACGAGTCGAGCCAGAAAGGCCCGCGAACAGTTGGCAAGATCAGGCCGCAGACTTCTTCTTTGATCCGAACCTGTCCTTTAGCCGCTGCCAAAGGTTCTTCTTTTTGGGAGTGTCTTCGGCGGTTCCCTCGAAGTCTTCCCATGAGGCACCCTTTATCACCACACGATAAAGGTTGATCGTTGTGACGATGAGGATCATCGTCACCGGTCCGAACACGATCCCCGGGAAACCAAACATCGAGAGTCCCGCGAACACCGCCAACAGCATCAGTGCAGGTTGGAGATAAGCGTTTCGGGGCACCAAGATCGGGCGCAGGACGTTATCAGCATTCGACGTGATCAAAATGTGGAAGAGCACGACGAATACTCCCCCGGGGATATTTCCGGTCAGCGCCATGACAATACCCATGGGAATGGTGACGATCCCTCCACCTAGGGGGATTATGGAGAGGACAGTCAAGAAGATCAAGAACATGAAGAACCCGTTGTGGATCCCCGCGATGTATATGGAGATAGCCCCCAGTGTCCCTTGCACCGCAGCGATTACGAACTGTCCTCCAACTGTCGCCTTGACCATCGAGCCGATCTTTGAGATGTAGATGTCCGAAACTTCTGGATCTAGTGGGCTCAAATCTCTGGCTAGGCCAACGATCTTCTCTCCGCTTCCAAGCAAAGCGATAAACACGTACAGGAAGATGATCGATGCTGTGACGACGCCCGCGATGCCACCGACGGAACTCTTAGCGAAGTTTAGGGCGAACTCCCCCATATTGGCAGCAAAACTCGAGATAGCGGACTCGATCTTCTCCGTCGTCAACTCAATGTGTACGTACGGGATGCGATCCAATGCCCGGTTGACCGAATCTAGAACTCGTTGACCGAACTCACCCATGTCAGTCTTAGCTACCCACGCACTGACCGTATCGATCATTTGCTTGATCTGAATACCCGCCATCGCGAGGATTCCACCCACGGGGATGACAACGATAGCCAAAGCCGACAGGAGTGTCAGCGCCGAAGCGAACCCCGCGTTCAACCGGCGTTTGAGACGCAAATACAGCGGGCGAAAGAGGTAGGCGAGTACCGCAGCGAGTGCGATCAACTCTAGATACTCACGAAGGAAGTAGGCGCCGAAAGCGAGCATCACCACGGTCATGACCGCCAGCGCGCGCTTCTGGTTCGCAGTGAACTTCTTAAGCGCAGATTTCTGCTCGTCGGGAGTACTCAGCGCATCGTGATCCGAGGGATCGTCGATCTGCACTTCAAGATTCTGGCTACTCATTCGGCCAGCTTAGTCGAGTCTAAAGAACTATGAAGCCCAGGATTGCGCTGACCAGTGCAAGAACCGCCAGGACTGCCTCCACAACAACCGACTCCTTACGCTTGGCGTGCGCGTAGATGGCACCAAGCATCACGATTGTCAGACCGACGGCCGCGAGTGGGGTCAGAATCGGGGCGATACCACTGGCCATCGGGGCGATAAGCCCAATAGCGCCGAGGATTTCTAGCCATCCGATGGTCTTGATCATGCCTTCGGAAGTGTCTGCCGCCCACCCCATTCCGGAGGAGACCAGCTTCTCGCGGCTCTGAAAGGCGTGCATAGCGCCAGCTGCCAAGAAGACGACGGCAAGGAGAATATTGATGATCCAAAGTGCGACTGTCATGGCTTTTCTTTCTGTTGTTGGAAGGGATTACTCTCCGAGCATCTATTCCCAAGTATCGGTACATTTGTACGGATAGTCAACGCACGCTATCTTTGCTATCAGTGAACCAACCAGGCTTCAGCCGCTTGAACTTGAACTAGGACGGAACCATGGCAACGAATGTACGCGGCGAGCAGCGGCGAGAACTCTTGCTCAATGCTGCGATAAAGGTGGTTGCTAACGGAGGAGCAGGCGCACTCACACATCGGGCAGTGGCTCGAGAGGCGGGGGTCTCCCACGCCTCCGTCACGTATCACTATCCGAGCACTGCGGACCTGAGGCGAGCGACTCTAGCGTTTGCCGCCAATACCGTAG
The DNA here is from genome assembly GCA_049291975.1 of Scrofimicrobium sp. Taxonomy (GTDB): domain Bacteria; phylum Actinomycetota; class Actinomycetes; order Actinomycetales; family Actinomycetaceae; genus Scrofimicrobium. Next base: position 5,695 of record JBATQJ010000129.1, on the reverse strand, counting down.
GACCAGAGTTCGTCGCATCGCTTTCTTGTGACGAGGGTGGCGTCGCAGTTCTCGAAGACCTGGTTGCCAGGTGGAGGCAGATCGGGCTAACCCGTCGCGATGAGTTCATCACGCTTTTTGCCCTTCTCGTCGAAGCCCTCTATGACGAGGAGCTACGCAGGGACGTCGATGAACTGTTAACTCAGCCAACTCAGGCGCTCGTAGATGAGGGAGTTCCGCTCCCGGCGGCTGAAACCATAATCGGTTCACTTGTCGGCTCAGCGCTCATCGCCCTGGCCCGCAGTAAACCGGACGAGGCCCTGGGGCGGTTTGACGCCGGAGTCATAACCCTATTAGATGCGATGAGGAAAGGCCTATGACGTGAGCAACTCTCTCCCGGAGACCACTCCTCCGCCGTTACCTTGGATGAAGTGGGCCGTTGGAGACCGCGTCGTCGTCCGATACCGCGAACCTGATGGGGTGCATGATGCCCTGGGCACCCTACTTGAACGCGAACCCGGTTACGTGGTGATCGAGGCTCGCAGGGGAAAGGTCCGAGTCGAAGCAAACACAATGATCACCGGCAGAAGGGTCACTCCGGTACCACCAGTTACCTGAAGCACCCGACTTGAGAGCTCTTGGGAATCCTTCGCCACGCTTCTGAGCGGTGCGTCGCATGTTGCTCGACCGGACCAAGTTCGCGACTCAAGGTCCAAGCGTTCCAAGGCTAACCACGTTCACCCCATCTTCACGCGGATAACTCGCAACCCCAGCCGTTAGCACGTTCAGGCTGCGAAGCCTCCGGTTCGGATCATCAACCTTGCCAGCCAGCGCCAATAGATTTGAAGCAGCCAGATCTACGGCATCGACCCCACCCAGTTTCACCTCGAATGCCGCCCACTCACCACCGGGTAGTTCGACAATTGCATCAACCTCGAGTCCAGACTCATCTCGATAGTGGCATACAGTTCCCCCAATAGGCTGAGCGTAGATCCTAAGGTCTCGGACACATAGGGACTCAAACATAAAACCGAATGTCTGTAGATCGCCAAGAAAGCGTTCAGGCGAAGCATGGAGCAAGTTTCCCGCAATCGATGGATCAGCGAAATGCCACTTGGGTCGAACACGCTTTCTTACTGCCGATCGAAGACGTGGAGACCATGCGGGTTGTTCCTCCAACACAAACAGACCAGCCAGCGTGTCGAGATAGCGTCGAACAGTACGCTCGTTGATCTCAGCCTCCTTCGCCAGCTTCGCCAGACTTACTTCCGTTGCTGTGTTTCGCGCCAGAACCCTCATTAGTTCACGCATGCGAATTGGGTCGGGTTTGCTCTGCTCTGCCGAAAGCTCCGCACGGGTGATGCTCTCGACATATGCGGCGATATACTCCTCAGCATCCTGAACATGTCCGGTCACGATAGCGGGCCACCCTCCTCGAACAGCAAGAGACGCATAGCCAGGAACAGTGAGGTCCGAGACACCGGCTGAAGTTCGCCCATCTAGCAATGATTGGAGACTTACTTGTCCGTTGCTCTCTCTACTCTCAAACAAACTCATGGTTCGCATCCGGCTTCTAGCGAAGCGGCCCGCCCCAGAGTGGCGTGTAATCTCGTCTGCTGGTGTCGCTGACCCAGTGAATATGAACTGGCCAGGTTGGCGCCGTTGATCAATGAGTGCTCTAGCAACGTTCCACAGTTCTGGAGCCAGTTGCCACTCGTCCACCGCCCGCGGCGGAGCCCCTGCAAGCACTTGTTCTGGAACGAGGCGCGCAAGCTCCAATACGGATGGATCGAGATCAAGACGAACGGAGCTAGACGAGTGAAATGAAGCAGTCTCCGTCTTACCGCTCGCTCTGGGACCGTCAATGAGAACGCCGCCCAGCGCGGCCAGGCTCCTCTCGATCGATCCATCGATTATGCGCGGCCAGTACTCGGCATTCGTCTTCGTCACGGCTCCTCCTGTATGGGCTGCCCTCTGGGATACCTGACCTGTCGGCTTTCAGGATACAGCGTTTGCGTTCTACTCAGTACAGTGTTTACGGGCCATTGAGTACAGTGTTTACGGGTTCTCCAATACAGTGTTTATGGATCATCTAGTACAAGATATGTGCAGAGAAAGATATCGGGGTAGTCGCCCATGTCTCCGCGAGAGTGAGCCTAGGAGGCCCGAAACAAGACTCTAGCACTCACAACACTTGGCGAGCGAGGTTCCCTAGCTAGGCTCTTGCCTTCTTTTTTCTGGCCGCCAGCTTTGCCCGATCCTTCGCGTCAAGTGCAACCTTTCGGATGCGCACCGCATCGGGGGTCACCTCAACACACTCATCCTCGGACGCAAACTCCAGCGCCTCTTCCAGGCTGAGCTTGCGTGAGGGGGTCAGTGCCTCAAGAACGTCCGCCCCAGCGGAACGCATGTTGGTCTGCTTCTTCTCGCGGGTCACGTTGACGTCCATGTCCTCATTACGAGGATTCTCACCAACAACCTGCCCCTCGTACACCTCGGAACCCGGCTCAATCATGAACGAGGCGCGCTCCTGCAACTGAGCCATCGCGTACGGCGTCGCCTGTCCAGGACGGTCGGCAACCAGGGACCCGGTCGGGCGGCTGGTGATCTCTCCCTGCCATGGCGCGTAGCCTTCGCCAATCGAAGACATAATCCCCGTGCCGCGAGTGTCGGTGAGGAATCGGGTACGGAAGCCGATAAGTCCGCGAGCGGGGACCAGGAACTCCAGACGAACCCAACCGGAGCCGTGATTAATCATCGACTGCAGCACGCCTTTGCGGGACGCGAGCAGCTGGGTGACGGCGCCGAGGTGCTCCTCCGGGATATCGACCGTCAGCATCTCCATCGGCTCATTCACCTTGCCGTCAACGACCTTTGTGACAACGTGCGGTTTGCCCACTGTCATCTCGTAGCCTTCGCGGCGCATCTGTTCGACGAGGATCGCCAGCGCCAACTCGCCACGCCCCTGGACCTCCCACGTGTCGGGACGCTCAGTCGGCAGGACCCTGATCGATACGTTGCCAACTAGCTCTCGCTCCAGGCGGTCGCGAATCTGGCGGGCAGTAACCCTACTTCCCTTGACCCGTCCCGCCAGGGGTGAATCGTTGATGCCGATAGTCATCGAAATCGCGGGATCATCGACGTGGATCGGCTCAAGCGGCCTCGGGTCCTCAAGATCAACAAGGGAATCACCGATCGTGATTTCCTCAATGCCCGCCACGGCGACGATGTCACCTGCGGTAGCGATGTCAGAGGGCTTACGGTCGAGGCCTTCGGTGCGCAAAAGCTCCGTGACACGAACGTTTCGGGAGGTTCCGTCATGTCGGATCCACGCAACCTGATCTCCCCGATGCAACGTCCCGTTATGAACGCGAAGCAGAGCCAGGCGGCCGAGGAAAGGGGATGCGTCCAGGTTGGTCACCTGCGCCTGGAGCGGAGCTCCCTCTTCGTAGTGCGGCCCGGGGATACGTTCGAGCATTGTGCGGAACAGTGGTTCGAGGTCACTGTCAGGTAGCTCCCCGTCAGGTGGCATGTTCAGCGAAGACATCCCCGCTTTGGCGGCGGCGTAGACCACCGGGACCTCAAGGATGGCGTCGACATCAACGTCGTGCCCCTCATTGATCAGGTCGTCGGCGAGGGAGAGGAGAAGCGACATGGTCTCCTCCTGCACCTCAGCGATTCGGGAGTCGGGACGATCAACCTTGTTGATGACCAGGACCACCGGGAGGTCTGCGGCAAGTGCCTTGCGGAGGACGAAGCGGGTCTGAGGCAGGGGTCCCTCGGACGCGTCAACAAGCAGAACAACGCCGTCGACCATTGAGAGACCACGTTCAACCTCGCCACCGAAGTCCGCGTGACCGGGGGTGTCGATGACGTTGATGCAAACCTGGTCGGCTCCGGTAACCTCTTTCGCGGAGGGACCCGCATAGTTCACCGAGGTGTTCTTGGCTAGGATCGTGATTCCCTTCTCACGCTCAAGGTCCCCGCTGTCCATGACTCTTTCACCGGTTTTCTCGGTGGTCATACGATCAGAGAAAGCGCCCGCCTGCCAGAGCATCGCGTCCACCAGAGTGGTCTTGCCGTGGTCAACGTGCGCCACGATCGCGAGGTTACGGATGTCAGGCCTTACCGGCATACGGAGTCCCATCGGGAGAGTCGTCGCGTCATAAGAAATGGACGCGGGATGTCGAATCACTTCTACATTCAAGGTTAAGCCCGGTTGAGACTCGGATTGGTGCGAGGTTTACCACCCACCCGCCCCTCCGAATATCAGTCAGAAAGTGAAGCCCAGGATTAGGGCGGCAGCGATCGTTGCCACTAGTCCAACCAGCTGAAGGTAGTTCACTCAGGCCACGACGCCCCTGAAGGATTCGGCGCGGCCGGCCGCTTGTCCGGCGTCCTGCGAAGTCGGCAGGGTCTTTCCGTAGAGGAACCGCTTCAGGGCGGATCTGGACTCCCAGCCCTCAATCTGACGGGTGGTCGCTTGGTGCGTAGGGTCGCGGCGCTCGGGGTGGTCGATAAGGAGCTTCTCCTCCTCGATCAAACGCACCGCAACAGCCGGTTCAACGCGCATCGTTACTCGCGGACCATTCTCGAAGTAGAGTTCCGGGATAACTGAGGCCTCTTTCTGCCGGCTCGCAGAGAAACCACCACGCGCGGGAACCCCAGCGCAATAAATCCGCTTCGGCGGGGTGACCGATCCCCCGGTAAGGGGATACTTGTCGTAGTCGCTCTTCCGCCCGTCTCCCTGGCTGGAGGGGTCCTGCTTCGGCGGCCAGGAAACTCCCTCGCTTCCTGATTCCCCTCCGTCTTGTTGTAGTGCGGAAGTAGCAGGGTCCGTCGTTCCGGTTTCTTCCTCGTACGAGGAAGGAGTGGTCACCAAAAACAGACCGTAGCTAGATTCCGCTTCCTTCAGCGCGTCCCAACCCACCAGGTAGGTGCGAATGTGGTTACGGACTGTGATGCCAGCCTGTTCCACCGTGACTGACGGCCAAGCCCAGAGAAACCAAGTGAAGTAGCACAGGGCGAGCGCTATGGCCGCAGCGGCGATGCCACTTCCGGGGCCGTCCGACACCCAAACCATGATGACGAAGAAAAGGCCGAAAGCGCCGACGATTACGGCACCCACCTGGCCGGTGCGGGATCGCAACACGAGTTGATAGTTCACAGAGGAAGCCTATACGCATGCAACGGGCCCGAGTCCGGCCGGTGTCACGCTCTCGCGTGATTCCCAGCCGGGCTCGGGCCCTTCACTCAGTCAGTTAGGCGAAAGCCTTACTTCATGTAGCCAATGTTCTCAGCCTGGACCGTTGACATGCCAAATGCGCCGTAGTTCGCAAGGTTCGCAGGAACAGCGGTCATTTCCTGTCGCTGGTAGATCGGTAGAACCATGCCGTTCTCCCAGATCAGCTTGTCGACCTCGTTAGCCATCTCGATGCGCTTGTCGTGATCGGATTCAACGGCGATCTTGCCAGCTAGCTCGTCGATCTCTGGGACACAGACGTTGGCGAAGTTTGAGCCACCGTTGCGACCGAAGTTGCCATCGCCACCATCACCACAGCCATAGAGCTGGTTGATGTTGGCCATCGGGTACGGGGTACCCTGCCAGCCGAATGCAACAACGCCGAACTTGCCAGGGAAGACATAGTCGTCAAAGAACTCATCTGAGGAAACGTTCTTGATAGTGACCTCAACGCCAATTTCAGCAAGCTGAGAC
>JBATQJ010000128.1:0-9016 GCA_049291975.1 Scrofimicrobium sp. | reverse complement strand
ACGCCGACACACCACTCGACTCTGAGCGCGCCATCGACTTCGGCGCACAGGGCATCGGCCTTTGCCGCACCGAGCACATGTTCCTCGGCGAACGTCGTCCGTTGGTTGAGCGAGTAATTCTCTCGGCTCCAGGCTCAGATGACCGCCAGGAAGCCTACGACGCGCTGGCAGAGCTTCAGAAGGGCGACTACCTTGAGATGCTGAAAGTCATGGACGGCAAGCCGATGACCGTGCGTCTGATTGACCCGCCGCTCCATGAGTTCCTGCCGGACCTCACCTCCCTTGAGATTGAGGCAGCTGTTGCCAAGGAAAAGGGCGAGGAGCTGCCTGAGGAGCGTCAGCGTCTTTTGACCGAGGTTCGTCGTCTGCACGAGCAGAACCCGATGCTTGGTCTTCGTGGTGTCCGTTTGGGTCTTTACCTGCCGGGCCTGTTCTTACTCCAGGCGCGAGCTCTGGCTGAGGCTGCTTCTGAGCTCAAGGCTGCGGGTGGAGATCCGCGGCCCGAGATCATGGTTCCCCTGGTAGCTTCGGTTCGTGAACTCCAGATTGTTCGTGATCAGATTGAGCCACTGCTGAAGGAGATCGAGGAAGAGCACGGGGTGTCCCTGGATATCCCGATCGGCTGCATGGTTGAGCTTCCTCGTGCCTGCGTCCTGGCTGAGCACCTGGCTCGTGAGGCCGACTTCTTCAGCTTTGGCACTAACGACCTGACCCAGACCACCTGGGGCTTCTCGCGTGACGACGTTGAGGGCGTCTTCTTCCCGCTGTACATCGAGGAAGCCGTCTTCGGTGTGTCGCCGTTCGAGTCGATTGATGTTCAAGGTGTCGGCAAGCTGGTTCAGATGGGCGCTGAGGGCGGTCGGAAGACGAAGGCGAACCTGAAGCTGGGTGTATGTGGTGAGCACGGCGGCGATCCGGACTCAATCCACTTCTTCAACAAGATCGGTCTGGACTACGTCTCTTGCTCGCCGTTCCGCGTTCCTGTTGCCCGCCTTGAGGCCGGCCGCGCTACGGTGATGGAACAGGCCTAGTTCGTTCAGAGCTAGCTGATTCTGCCCGGGGAAGTTTTCGCTTTCCCGGGCAGAACTGTGCGTGGCACCCAATGCAAAGCCGCTCGCTGAACTTTAGATTTGTGCCGGCGTGGGGACGTGGTTGCCACCGCAAGACTCCAAGAGAGAATCGCGCCCTATCCGATTGGCGAAGCCAAGGGGCCCTCGTGCCACTCGACTATTAGGCCGTCCTTTTCGCCGAATCGGGCCAGGTGACTTCCGACTACGTGTTCCACGCGTTCCAGCATCTCCTGATCGTCTGCTTCAGCGAGGAGTACTAGGGATTCGGCGGAGTCATCCTCGTCCTTCACCACCAGCACGGTGCCATATCCAAAAAGTCCCTCGGGGAGACCGAGGCGGAGGCGGGTCCCGTTTTCAACCTCTTCCGCCTGGCATTTACGTGAAAGGTGGGAGACCAGCTGCTTGGCGTAGCGTTCCGGCCGGTCTGTTTCAACTATCGAGTGAGTAATCATGGCCCGAGTTTATGGACGACAGTGAAGGCTGTGAAGAGCGAGTTCGGTCTGTGGCTGAGGGCAACTGTGAGTTTTTCCCGGGATCATGGGCCTACCGCAGCACTTAGGAGAGCCTTACCATAGTCAGGTGAACCTAAGTGAGTGTCCGTTGCGCGTTAAATCACGGATCATAAGCGTCGACGTCGGTCCCCAATACCGCCTTCGCCTGAAGGAACTGGGCGTTCGTCCCGGAGCGGATTTTTTCTCCGTAAATCGGGCAGCGTTCGGAGGCGTGGTAATCAACATCGCCGGAACCCGAATCGCTGTGGACCGCCGCAGCGCTCGCAATATTGCGGTTGAGCAGTTGCAGGATTACGCGGCATGAGTTGCCCGCACTGTAACGGCGCGTCAGGTTCGACCTCGACCGAACAAGTCGACCCGGACCGCGACCACCGAGAACCAACTGTCCTATTGGTGGGCAACCCAAACGTCGGAAAGTCAACTCTGTTCAACGGGCTCACGGGCGCGAGCCAAGCCATCGTTAATGCGCCCGGCACCACGGTCGAGGTGTCGGTTGGTCGGTGTGCGAAGGCGGGCGTTCGGGTTTTGGATATGCCCGGGACGTACTCTCTTGTTGCGCAGTCCCCGGACGAACAGGTTGTCGTTGAAACGCTTGAGGGCGCCGAAGGGACGTACGCTGGTCCAGAGACTGAACGATCAGTGGATCTGGTCGTAAGTGTCTTGGATACCGCGGCACTGGCACGTTCCCTATATCTCCTAGCGCAGATAGCTCAGGCTGGGTTCCCTGTTGTCGGGATACTGACCATGGGGGACATTGCCCAAGAAGATGGGAGCCAGGTCGATCCCATAAAGCTGTCCAACGCACTCGGGATTCCGGTGGGGATCGTTGATCCGCGAAGTGGTAGGGGCATCACCGAGGCAACCAGACTTATCACTGACGGACTGGCAAGTAGACCCCGCGTCAGTGGCTTGGTACCCGATCAGAAGGCGCCGGGATTTCATCGTGCGTCGGCCCCGATAGTAAGGGCCCCGCAACCTTGTGAATGTTGTGGCGATGTGTGCGAGGCCCGGCCTGAGTCCGCCCAAAAGGCCGACATAGAACGCACCGAGGAAGATCGCGCTTCCGAGATCTTCACCTGGATCAGCGAGGTGGAAGCTGAAGTAGGACGGGAGGGGTCGACAGAGGCACATCTTTCACGGTCCGACAGAATTGACCGCGTCCTACTCAACCCCTGGTTCGGAATCCCGGTTTTCTTCGCCCTGATGTGGCTTCTGTTCAAGATCGCCGGCGACTGGGTCGGGCCGATCATGGATCTCTTTGACGGGATCTTCACCTCAGAAGAGCCGGGTGCCATCTCGCTCGCCAACGGAACGAACGCACTCCTGAATACCCTCAATCTGGGGGATAGCTGGCTTCAGGGGCTACTGGTAGGCGGACTAATAACTGGGCTTGGGGTCGTCGCCTCTTTCTTCCCCCTCATGTTCGTCATTTTCATTCTCATCTCCGTCTTAGAAGATTCTGGCTATATGGCGCGGGCGGCGTTTCTCGGCGACCGAGTTATGAGGAAGATCGGTCTCGACGGACGTGTCATCATGCCGTTGATAATGGGATTCGGTTGCAATCTCCCCTCGCTCGCGGCGGTAAGAAGCCTTCCCAACGCGCGCCAGCGCCTAGTGACAGTCCTGGTGACGCCGTACACGTCCTGCGCCGCCCGCCTGACCATCTACCTGATGATCGCCAGGATCTTCTTCCCCGGCAGTGTCGGAACCGTGGTCTTCTCGCTGTACGTTGCCTCGATTCTGATGGTTGTGCTCGGTGCGCTTGTACTCAAGCCATTCATAACCAAGAACGAAGGCCAGGCACCGCTAATGCTGGTGCTGCCCGCGTACGGAGTTCCCCGAATCATCCCCACAGTCAAGAACACTTGGATGAGGGCATGGTCGTTCGTCAAGGGTGCTGGCAAGATCATCGTGGTCATGACCGCAGTCGTCTGGCTGTTGGGCGCGATTCCCACCACTTCTGAGCATTCTTTCGCCGATCCGGAACTACCGATGTCGCAGTCCGCTTACGGTGCCGTCGCCAAGGGCTTGGTACCCGTCTTCGTGCCTGCAGGGTTCGGCGAGTGGCACATGACAGGCGCGCTAATGACCGGTTTCGTGGCTAAGGAGACCGTGATCTCTTCGATTGTGGTTTCGTACAACATGGACGAGGCCGCCGCCGGTGACGCCGAAGACGGGGGAGACGATCTGGGAGCGCTTCCCGAACTTGTTCGAGGGTCATTCGAAGAGTCCGCCGGTGACGCCGCCCCTCTTGCCGCGTTCGCCTTCCTTCTATTCGTACTTACCTACACGCCGTGTCTCGCCACCGTCGCGGAACAGGCGCGCCAGATCGGCGGACGATTGACCTCCATCGCGGTTATCGTTCAGTTGATCGTCGCATGGTTACTAGCGTCCGGCGTGTTCCAAATCGGAAGGCTTTTCCTATGAGCCTTTCCAACCTTGACCTAGCGACCCGGCCGGTCTCCCTCGCGGATCGCGTCGTGGCGCGCCTCCGCACGGGGGCAACGGTTGAGTCGATTGCAGTCAACGAGGGCATTTCCTCAGGACTAGCACAGCTGATGGTCGATGAACTTAGGCGCCGAGGAGTACTTATGTCGGCCGAGTCCCTCTGCGCTTCGGGGCTCGGTGCTTGCGGTGGCGCGGACAATGACCAGGTCAGACTGTACTGCGCTGGTTGTCCGCTTTCCCTGAACTGATCTGTGGGTTCATAGACTTGTGGACAACAGGCCGAAGCGAGCCGTGAGACAATAGCCGGGCACATGTTTCTATTGGAGGGCTTGGCATGGCACTTTTCGAGCTAGAGAATGGCCGATTGGTTCCCGCGCAGTTTGGGCATGACGTTCCCAATGGCTTCACGGACGAGGTCCTTGAGGCGATCCGATCCCAGGTACTCGAAATCGTTTCCCGCCCACTGTTCCCGATCGCGTGGTCGACAGAGGAGCACGCGAGTAACGCGGAGTGTTCCCGCCTTACCGGCTTGGATGCTTCCGGGCAGGTGGTCGCGGTTGAGGTCATGAGACGACTGGATGCCGACGTCCTGATTGACTCACTCTCTCGTCTTTCGGACACGGCGTCCCTTTCGTGGGCTGACCTGGCTCGCACCTACCCGATGGGGCCGGACGGATTTCGCAGGGAGTGGGTTCTGTTCCGCGAGGCGATGCCTCCCTCACCCCCGAATGGTCCCCGCCTAATCTTGGTCACTTCCGAGATTGCTGAGGAGATTCGGCCCGCACTGGATGTGCTCTCGTCTTCGGGAGTTGAAGTGCACCAGATGTCCCTGCGTCAGATGGCGAATGGTCGTGCCTTCCTTGACGTTGATGTGGTTGGCCCGCGCGTCTACGGGCACCGAGCCAACACCCTGCTTGAGACCTCTGCGGTTCTCCCGGTCATTGAGGCGGGAGTCGAGGCGGAGGAGCCACCCTCCACCGCGCATGGGCGGCACTCCGGAGAATCTGTTCACGAACTGCATGAGACTCGGGAAGTAACGACTCCCGCACCGTTGGCAGTGCCCCCGACGGGGATGCCGACCCGCCGTTCGCTTCGGTCCCAGCGGCGCGTGGAGCAACGTCATCCGTTCCGCCCGTCGGTTCGTGGATCCGAGGACGAGGCACAGGCAGCCGAACCTCCCCATTTGCCCACCAGGGTAGAACGGCGCCGCTCGACGATTCCCGAGATGCCCATTCCCTCCGATATTTCGGATCTGGCGCTGATCGCTCACGCCGCGGGCGGGGATGTCACCCTCTACCTTCGTGCCGAGCAGCGCACACCTGAGGGTGCAAAGCTAACCGCCGGGGGCCTGATTTCGGTGCCTTCCGGGCACTATGAGGACCCGAGCGACGCGTTGAAGGCTGAGGGAATCTGGGCGGCCGACGGTTGGAGTGCATGGCGCTTGGCAAGCTCCGAGGGTCCGACCCTGGCTGATGCCCTGGAAGAAATCAAGCAGTGGAGCTAATAAGCTAGATAATCCGAGCGAACCTGAGCCAGCGCTCTACCGTGTCGTAGATGGCTTGCCGCACCTGCGGATCAGACAGAAGCAGATCATGCTTTCCGGGGAATCGCAGGGTCGTGACCTGACGCCCCAGCATGACTGACCTCTCCGCGATGAGCTTGGCGTTGAGGACCAGATCGCTACTGAAGACTTCTGGCGTCCACTCCTCCTCGTTCCCTGTTGCGACTGATGCCATCGAGAGGATTGGAAACTCGAGGTCAAGCCCCTTCTCGATCTCCGCGTGTCCCTGCAAGATTGTCTGCATCCACGCCGCCGGTGCCGGGTAAGAGAACGGGAGCTTCCACTGTGGGAGAGGATCCCAGCCCTGAACTGCGGGATCGCCCTCGAAGCCGGCAAGATCGGATGGAAGCTCAAAGCCAGAGCCTGCCCACCCCTCAGCGATTGTCCGGTAGTAGGCGTTGTTCTTTGACTGCCCGACGATTGAGGCTCTGGGTCGCACCCTGGCGAGCTGTGTCGTCACCCTCTGTAGCGTGGGTCTGATCGCGGTCATGGTCTGGAGCTCAAGCCACGCGGAGTTCAGGATCATCCCATCTACGATCCCCGTGTTCCTTCTTGCCCACAGGGGAATGATCAGCCCGCCGGTCGAATGACCCATCGCCACCAGGGGCGAGTCTGGGAACTCCTGGCGGATTGTCGCGACCGCCCAGTTCAACTCCTCGTCGTAAACTCCAAGATCGTCCGTGTAGCCGATTGTCTGCCACGGACGGAGCGATCTTCCGTACTTCCGTAAGTCCAGCGCATAGAACGCGCCACCGAGTTCGGTAATTTTGTCGGCAAACTCGCCGTGATAGAAGTAATCGTTGCGACCGTGGACGAACAGCAGAACGAACTTGGCATGCTTCTTTGCCCGCCGTCCCCAGAACGTGTTCGCGAAACTGCGGCGGACGAGGGTGGCGACCACGGGTCCCTCGTCATCCTCACCGAGATTGGTGGTCATCGCCTCGAATGGGTCGCCCAGAACGTCCGTGACCCATACACCGGGGTTAGGGGGACCGACTTCGCCCCACGGCACCAACGCATCGGGGCTGGGAAGCGTCCCCTGGTCCTTGGAACCGGAGGGGACCGTCTCGGAGAACTTTGATTCGATTTCGGCGTCAGTTAGTTCTGCGTCCAGATCCAGAGCAACGTTTAGCGCCTCTTGATTTGGATCATTGGAACCCGACTCAATCCGCTCAGGTTCGTGGTCCTCGGAACGGCCCGGCCTCGACTGCGATCTCTTACTCACGGCGAGACACTAGCGCCCTTCGCGCTCGACGCGCTGCTTCTCGCGTTCATAAGACCGACGAATCTCTTCCTCAGCCTCTTCACGGCCCACCCAGTGAGCACCCTCCACGGACTTACCGGGCTCCAGGTCCTTGTAGACCTCGAAAAAGTGCTGGATCTCAAGGCGATGGAACTCAGATACATCCTCGATCTCTGTGCGCCACGCGGCGCGGTGGTCACCTGCGGGAACGCAGAGAACCTTGTCATCGCCGCCCATCTCGTCCTTCATACGGAACATTCCGAGCGCGCGACAACGGATCACACAACCTGGGAACGTGGGCTCTTCGAGTAGCACCAGTGCGTCCAGCGGGTCACCGTCCTCGCCCAGGGTGTTGTCAATAAACCCGTAATCGTCCGGGTAGCGGGTCGAGGTGAACAGCAGCCGGTCGAGGCGGATTCTGCCCGTCTCGTGGTCCACTTCGTATTTGTTTCGATTCCCCTTTGGGATTTCCACGGTTACATCGAATTCCATCATTTCAGTCCTCCTGGTGCCCATCGCCGCCTTTGGGGTCGCATTGAACTAAAGTAAAGCAGTTACTGCCCATCCAAACGGAGAGCCGAATGCAACGCCGGGTCCTTATCGCGATTGTATGCGCAACTGCGCTGGTTGGTGCACTAGTGACGCTCTGGTTCGTTGGACTGCACCAGAGTTGGGGAGGGATCGCACCAACCGCGGTGACGCTCACGCCCGTGGATCTTCCGGAGGTCGAAGAGGTGGAACTGACCTCTGGGCTCCAAGAGACCACCTCAAGTGGAACGCCGCCCACCGCCGCCCAGATTGAGGAAATCTGGAAGCCGGTTATTGAGGCATCGGTGAACTCATGGACGCCGTGGATGGCGGTCATCAACGCCGACAACGGACAGGTCATCGCCCAGTCGGGGATCGACGTTCCGCACACACCCGCCTCGAACATGAAGGTCCTCACCGCCTTCACCGCGCTGACTTATCTGGACCCCAGTGCGACGTTGACGACCGGAGTGTCGCAGCAGGGCGCGGACCTTTATCTCTGGGGCGAGGGCGACCTCACGCTTGCGTCCGGTTACGGCGATCCGAATGCCGCGTATGGTCGGGCCGGAATCGAAGATATTGCTGATCAGGTCGCGGCGGCACTCGGGGCGTCCGGACAGACCTATAACCTGCACTACCAGAGCACGCTATTTGGAGCTCAGACGCGCTGGCCCGGCTGGGCCGCCGCCGGGATTGAGGACTACGCGGGTGATGTGGCCCCGTTCGCAATCGACACCGGACGAGTCGCCCCAAATGAGTGGGCCTTCGTCGCGAGTTCGACAGAGACCGCAGCCAACGCCCTTAGCAGTGCGCTCACGGCTCGAGGCATCAGCATCAGCGGGGTTGTCCCTGGCCCCACTCCGGATGGTGCGACGGTCGTGGCAGAGGTCGAGTCCTCGACAATTCTGGACCAGGTCCGATACTTCCTGCTTGAGTCTGACAACACGATGGCAGAACAGTTCTGTGAGTTGGCGGCCGCCGAGGCCGGAGTTGACCCGGTGGACTTCACCTCCTCAGCCCAGAACGTTATGAGCACGCTCAGCGCTGCGGGGATCGACACCACCGGGATGGTGATGCAGGACTGCTCGGGACTAGACCCCGGGTCACGGGTTCCTCCCCGGGTCCTTCTTGGCGTTCTGCAGGCATCGCTCGCCGATGACACCGCCGCTAAGCCTCTGACCAGGATGCTTCCCATTGCGGGGGTAAACGGGACGCTTTCGTATCGGCTCTATGAGCCATCAACCTTTGGGAACCTCACCGGCAAGACCGGTTTCCTCGGAAGGTCCGCGACGTTCTCAGGAGTGGGGACAACCGCATCGGGTGCAAACCTTCTCGTTGCGGTGGGTTCCGACGACGTGGTGGATGACGCGGCTCTGTGGACCATTGCCACGATTGACGGGTTCCTCACCAACCTGTTCGCACTGTAATGGGCCAGGTATCGGATCGACTAGGCGCGAGTCCTCCTCGTAAAGCCCGTCCACTGTCTCTGGCGGTACGTGACTTCTTACTTGAGCGTCGAGCCCAGTTTGGCAGCTATGGAATCGTGATCGGGGTGTCCGGAGGGGCCGACTCGCTGGCGCTGACGCTCGCCGCTGTCGACGTGGCGGAAAGGGCAGACATTCCCTACTGTGCGCTGGTAGTGGATCACGCAATG
>JBATQJ010000127.1:0-19719 GCA_049291975.1 Scrofimicrobium sp. | reverse complement strand
ATCTAGAGCCAGTCCACGAGGCGTCGCTGAATGACCTGGATGAAGAGCTCATGAACTCATACATCGAGCGTGTGATTGGTGCTCACCCCAAGGCTTTCGAGCGACTTGAAAGAAAGGAAATTCTGAGGCGTCTCAAGGTTGCGGTTCCGGTTGAGGGGGTATTGTGTCCAACGCTCGCGGCCCTGCTGGTGTTTGGCCTATATCCCCAGCAGTTCTTTCCTCAATTGAGCCTGACTTTTGTGTCGGTCCCCGGAACCCAGATAGGTGATCTCGGCCCAAACGGAGAGAGGTTCCTCGATAGCGTCACATGTGAAGGTCCCATCCCCACAATGGTTGTCGAGGCGACCCACGCTCTCACAAGAAACATGGCAAGAGCTTCGATTGTTTCTGGGCTGGGTCGGGAGGAGCGCCTTGAGTACCCATTTGAAGTGATTCGTGAGTTGCTGATGAATGCGATCATGCACAGGGACTACTCTCCGGGAGCCAGGGGCTCTCAGATTCAAGTGGAATTGTACATGGATCGTCTTGTAGTTCGCAGTCCTGGTGGTATCTATGGTCCAGTCGATCCCAGCGATTTTGGGGAGCCAGATGTGTCGTCTTCTCGTAACGCCACTCTCGCCCGAATGCTAGAGGACACTAAAGCCGTTGACTCTTCACGAATGCTCGCAGAAAACCGAGGCTCTGGAATTCCGACGGTACTTCACAGTCTCCACTCCGCAGGCATGGCTCCACCGCGTTTTGATGACAATATCCGCCGTCTCCAAGTGACGGTTCCTCACGATTCTCTCTTATCTCCGGACACCCTCGAATGGATTACAGACCTGGGCCAAGAAGACCTGTCTCAGGCCCAGGTTCAGGCCCTTGCCATCATGAAAGATGGGGGGGCAGTAAGGAACCGGATGCTCCAGAACTGGGGAATCCACTCGACTGACGCGACCAGGGCACTAAATGATCTTGTGGGACGAGGTTTGGCGCATAAACGTGGTGGTGGGCGTGGGTCAAGCTACGTGCTCGCCCCCACTTTTGATTCGAGCAGGACTCTAACGACCGTACTTACAGTAAGACAGCGCGAGATCCTTAAGCTCCTTTCAGGCTTGGGAGAGACTGGGCCCGGGGTACTCTCAAAGAAGCTGGGTACTAGCCGTAGCACGTTACATAACGAGCTTGTTGAAATGATCTCGATGCATTTGGTTCGCGGTATCGGTGTTGCTAAGAGCCCAAATCGAAGATATGTGTTGACTCAGGCAGGGCAGGAGCGCGCAAAACGTATGTAGTCTCTGAATAGATCAAGGCAGAGTGTACCCAAGCTGTTGAGTGCCCGATTCTTGGTAGTGTCAGAGCGTTGATTCGAGGTGAGTATGTCGTCGTCCTCCCCCGGCTTCGTCATTGTCATTTCTGGGGTTAGTGGGTCCGGGAAGTCGACCGTCGCGCGTACCCTCGCCGAGCGCATCGGAGCGCGGTACGTCGACGCTGATGACTTTCACCCCTCGTCTAACGTCGCCAAGATGTCGGCCGGGATACCACTGACGGACGAGGATCGCCTTCCCTGGCTCCAACGTCTCGTCGCCGAGATCAACACGTCGCAGGAGACGATAGTCCTAGCCTGCTCCGCACTCAAGCGCATCTACCGCGACACCTTACGAACTGCGACGAGGCACGTGAGATTCGTTGAGCTATCCGGCAGCAGAGAAATCCTCGAACAACGACTTCAGAGTCGGGACGGACACTTCATGCCCGCAGACCTGATGGACTCCCAACTCGCCTCGTTTGAACCGCTAGAAGAAGATGAAGCAGGACTTGGCCTCGATCTCGAAATCCCTCTCCCCGAAAAACTAAGCCGCATCGAGAACTGGCTGCGCTCAAACATCATTCCGTAGCCATGGAACCCACCTGCGTGCAAGGGGTCCGCTTGACGGTCGGCAACTAAACTCCCTTTGCCAGCTGGGAGACACGACCCTTTGAGATTCCGAGCAGGTCCGCCACGTCCTGAACTGACAGCCCTTGCAACCGGAGCTTTGTCACCGTGCTCAACTGCTTTGACTGTGCGGCAGCTGAAGCTCTTTCCTCGGCTTCTCTTGCGAGTAGATAGTCATTAACTAGCTCCTTTTGTGCTCCCACAACTTCGAACTCAACGCCTGCTGCACCTAAGGTTGGATCGCCGAGCTCTTCACGCCATAGCCGGACCACGTCCTCTGCCATCCGGCGTGCTTCTCGCAAAGTGCGGCCCTGTGTGTACGAGGTATGTCCTGGAATCTCGACAACTACCGACCACCAGCCATCAGATCGACTCGCCGTCGCAGTCACTGCTTCTTCCATGTTGTTGCAACCTCCAGAATCCCGTTCGCTGTTTCGCGTGCAATCTTGCGGTGCCGGGGTATCGTCGTGACCGCGACTCCATCGAACCTGAGCATTGAGTGCCGCTTGCCTTCGGTCACGCTCATTGAGTATCCACGCGCCGCCGCGATCTGCGCCAGGCTTTTTAGGAGTTCAACGCGCCTCATACGCTTGGTTTGAGTATAGCGAACCTAAACTTTGAATGTCTACCTTTACTAAACATGGGTTGCCTTCCTTATCCTTCAGACCGTTGGCATCAACGTAAAGGATGCGTCAACGGCATGGATGATGGCCTCGAACAGGTTGTGCAAAACCGCCAAAGCCTGGATCTGTGGACAGGACGGACAGGTAACCTGCGAATTCGGTGGTGCGACCGGATGATGCCATTCTTATTGGCAGCTGGATCTGTCCGAGCGGGTCTTTAGGAGGTCATCATGAGTGCACCGCGAATCCTCATTGCGCCGGACTCCTTCAAGGAGTCCATGACCGCACGCCAGGCTTCCGAAGCGATCGCGCGCGGGGTACATTCCGTCTGGCCGTCAGCGCAGGTCACCCTGGTTCCGATGGCGGATGGGGGCGAGGGCACCCTCGACGCCGTGCTCTCCAGCGGCCGGTTCGAGGAGCACACCTGCCGCGTCACCACCGCCTACGACAAGCCCCGAACCGCGCGCTTCGGCTGGGATCCCACATCCCGCGCAGCGCTGATCGAAACCGCCGAGGCAGCCGGCCTCGAACACACCAAACCCGAGGAGCGCGACATCTGGCTTGCAACCTCCTACGGTGTTGGCGAGCTTATCCGGGCGGCGCTCGACCTCGACCCGACCACCATCTACCTGACGCTCGGCGGCTCGGCCACCAACGATGCAGGGACGGGGATGCTGGCGGCGCTCGGAGTGAGGTTCCTCGATCGCGCCGGTCAGGAACTCGGCCCGACACCAGAAGACCTGGGGGATTTGTACGAGGTGGACCTTTCTGCCCTTGATCCTCGTACCCACAATGTTGCGTTCGAGTTGGCGGTCGATGTGGAAAATCCGTTGTTGGGGGACGAGGGTGCCTCTGCTGTCTTCGGTCCCCAGAAGGGTGCGTCGGCTGACGATATCAAGCGTCTCGACGCTCTGCTTGAGTGGATCGCGGACCTGCTCAGCGTGAAGACTGGGGCCGACAGTCGCGACGTTCCTGGGTCTGGCGCCGCTGGTGGAATGGGTTGGGCGGCGATGGAGGTGCTAACTGGAACGCCACGGCCCGGCGTTGAGATCGTCGCGGAGATGGTCGGCCTAGTCGAGGCGATGAAGAGCCAGGACCTGGTGATTACGGGGGAGGGGCGAGTCGACCCCCAGACTCTCTCCGGCAAGACCGCTTACGGGGTGGCGCAGGTGGCGAAGGCCTGCGGGATCCCAGTTCTGTTGCTGGCGGGGAGCGTGTTGCCGGGGGCGGAGAGACTTCTGGAACACGGAGTTACGGCGATAGTTCCGATCTCGGACGACGCTGAATCGCTGGAGGAACGCCTGGCACGAGGCGAAGAAAACCTGGAACACGCGACGGCAAGAACGCTAAGCGAGCACCCGGCTTTCAGTGACCTCGCTACAAAGGGGTAGTTTGTACCCGAGAGATTGGCCTCGGGAAACCCAAGCCCGGTTGCGCACCCTAAAGTTGGCAAATCCTCGACGAGATCGAGGTTGCACCCGACCCGGGGCGCAACGTTCAGGGGGACGCTTCCATGAGGCAAGCAGACGTTCGTAGTTATTCCGACTTAGTGTCCGATTGTTGTGGCTCGACACCACACGCTAAGTACCCCGCCGTACTTTCGCCTACTACGCGTAGTGTTTTCGAGGCGAGATTCGGGCTTCGCCCCTCATACGGTAGGCAAAGCTCAGGTGGGTAGTGCTTGGTCATAGAACGTTTGTGAATTTTCAGCCCTGGGACATGTTGAATGCCTCGAACCTCTCCTCCAAGTTATCCCGGTTCGGGTGGTCAGCCTTCCGCGACGGCAGAATGATCGCTTGCCCGTCCATCTCTTGGAGGCCGTGTCGAAGCATGGGCCCATCAACCTCGTGCAACAACCCCGAGTTGATATGGATGCGATAGTCGGCGTCGATCCCCATGAAGTTCTGGTCGTACGCCGCATGGTGGATCTTGCACATGGACATGCCGTTGGAGGTCCGCGCGAGCCCTCGTTCATGCCGGTCCGACAGAATGTGCGCGGCGTCGAGTAGTTCCGCATGCCGAAAGTGACACACCGTGCACTGCGTGTCGTAGGCCCGCAGCACCATCGCACGGAACGCGGGTTGGTGAACCCGCCGAGCCGCCTCGCTGGTGGCCCATCTGCGCTCAACCTCAGAGGGAGCGTGGATGTCAATGTCGGCAAGTTGGGAGATGGCGAGGGTGACCAGTTGCCGCTTGTGGTCCACTCCTATTACCTTGACCGGGTATATCGGCAGGTAGACGTTTGGTTCGAGCTTGTGGAAGAGGATTATCTCCGCCCCCAGTTCATGCACGGCAATCAGCTTCTTGTTTACCCCGCCAGAAACGTTCTGGAAGGAATACTCCCAGACTCCCGGCACGATTTCTTTGTCGGGATAGGGTCCGCCCGGTGTGCTGACAACTGAGAGAGTCGCACTGAATCGGGCCGGGTTCCAGATGCCACGGCTGTAGTCAATGAGTTGCAGCTTCTGCCCATCGATCTGGTAGTTGAGAAGTTGCTCCCGAGACAGCGTCCCGTCGGTGTGCGAGGTCATCACGTCGAGATCCGCGAAGATCCTCTTTCGTAGCAACGTTTCCTCGGCAAGCTCCATAACGGCAGCGTACAGACTCAAAGCAGCCCATACGCGACGTTTGTCGGGTTATCCAGGCATTGGAGGATGTTCTCCACTTTGTGAGAACGAGGGAACCAAAGATTGCGTCGGACCGGGGCTTTATACGCCCTTCGTCAGTTGCGAGACGCGTCCTTTTGTTAGCCCCAACATCCGCCCGATGTCATCCAGGGTGAACCCCTCTTCTCGCATCGCCGCGACGAGGATCCGTGACTCTTTCGCGGCCTCCGCATTGGCTCTGCGGGACTCTTCACGAAGGGTCTCAATCGCATCCATCCGTTCAGAGATATTGTCGGGGACAATCACTTTCACTTCGATCGCGATCTCGGATTCGTCGATCCCGGTTTGGTACGCGATGGCTTCAACCATCTCCTCAGTAGCCTCAGAAAGATGATGCACCTGCGACACGCACCCGAGCGTCGGCTCTTCCAGAACCCACCAGCGTCCTGATCGTGTGGCCTCAACGGTGTACGAGGTCATCTCCACCATCCCTTTCCCAAAACCGACTGAAACTGGTCAAAGAACTTCCGAGCTGCCAAATCGTCAATCTCCCGATGCCGTCCGAGCGTCCTTGAAACTCCACCGATCTGAATAGCTGTGTGTCGGTTCAGTTCAACCACTCTGAACTCGAGATTCCTTCGCCTGGGTTCGATGCGAAGCTTCCCAATCACGGCTTCTCGCTTCATTGACGATTCCATCCTAATCTAAACATTAGGATATAGGGCGCTATAAACTAATACTCGGCCAGACGACTCGAGGCACCACTACTCCGAGTCCCCCGACCATCAATTTGCTTCATCCAGCACAGGGAAGATTACGATAGCTTGAGCGGGTGACTAGAGTTCGACATGCACACTTGGTTTGTGGAGAAGCGTCATTGCAGGCCTCTGTGGGTAACCTGCTTCTCAGGCGGATAGTGCCGCATTTGTCGCCGTTTCAGTCGTCAACTATTCGTTTTCAACTAGCGCCATTTATGCACGGGAGAATTGCTGGGACGAGGATCCCTGGCTAACTAACCCGCTTCGCTTTCGCCTAATGGGCGTCGCTTTTTCGGTGCGAGATTAGGGTTTTGCACTCCGTGCGAGGGGCAAAACTGAACCAGTCATTTCGGTGCAGGGATGTCGGGCATAGAGTTACGCGCCGACTGCCTCCAGGTAGCGGACCAGTGCTTTTCGAATGAGTGCGGAGTCGGGGATACCCTCGACCTCGGCCTGCTTATGAGTGCGGTGATGTAGGGCTTCGGGGGTCCGAATGTGCCAAGTCTTGATTGCTTGACGAGGTTCTTCCGCTCGCGGTCGACCCGTCATCATCAGTGATTCTTTGGCTAGGGCAGTGTCGTCCGGCTACGAGGTGATTCGGAAGGCGGCGCCCGCGCTCTCCATTCGCTCTTGTTGGCGAGGTGTCAGTCCTGCGTCTGTAATGAAGACATCAATGTCGGGAATGGTCGCAAACTGAACGAACTGAGCCAAACCGAATCGACTGCTCGCACAGAGGAGTACGTTACGTTGCGAACAACGAATAGCCTCCCTCTTAATCTGGGCCACACGCTGGTCGGGAGTCGTGAGACCCTTGTCAACGCTGACGCCGTTAGTTCCGATGAAGGCCAGATCAATTGCCATACCCGAGAGCATGTCTCGGGCCCAGAAGCCAATGGTTGCCATGGTCCTTTTTCTCACTGATCCTCCAATCATGACGACGTCATGACTAGAGTTCTCTGCAACTGACAGGGCAGTGTGCAGGGACGCAGTCACTATGGTCAGTTGCTTCGTTGTTGGTAGTAGCGGAACCGCCATGCCAGGAAGGTTCCCCTCGTCTACGAAGATGGTCTGTGCATCGCCAAGTTCCTTGGCGCCCGCGTCGGCGATCTTTGCGTATGTGTCGGTCCTATACATTTGTCGCTCGTGAATCCCGAGTTCCCAGAGACTGCCCGGTACGGCCATCACACGTCCGTATGAGCGGCGAACCAGTCCCTGTTCCTCAAGGATTCGGAGGTCGCGGCGGATTGCGTGGGAAGAGGCATTAAGGCGTTCACAAATCTGGGTGACTGAAACGTCCCGTGCCTCACGTACCAACTCGACGATCAGTTGTCGGCGCAATTGTGCATTTACGGGAGCCGCTGGAATCGTTACCGGACTAGAGTCGAGAACACGGATCTCTGAAGCGTCAACCTTTTCTTGCTCCTTCACCTCGAAACCGCCAATCGTAACTGTGCGCTAAATGCGCATTCTATAAGGTTGAATGTGCACCGAGTGTACGGTGTGCCCCTCTTACGATCAAGTTGCCGGGAGCCTCACGCAAAGGTTGCGAGTAGGACCCGCGCACTGAAAGTGCACAACGAGGCACTAGAGGCGAGGAGGCCCGAATGAGTATCAAGCGAAAGCTGACTGGGTTTGTCGCTCCCCTGTTCGCGGGAGCGCTAGCCCTTACTACGGTGGGTTGCTCCACCACCCAGCCCGGATCGGGCGGGGCCGAGGATCCAGCAAGCGGGGGAGAACCGGCTTCAGCGGCCGTGGAGAACAGTGACATCTCCGTCGGTTTCGTAATCAGTGGTATCAACGGAATTTTTGCCGATCTGATCGATATCCTTCAGAAGGATGCGGACGAACGAGGCATGACGTTCACCGTTAAGGAAGCGCCTGAAGTCTCCAAGAAAATTACCGCGATCGAGAACTTCGTTGCTTCTGGTGCAGATGTAATCATCGTCCATGTGGACGATCCGAGCGCTCTTCAACCGGCTGTCTCTGAGGCTCAGGCTGCGGGTGTAAAGATTATTGCGTACGACATGGACCTGGAGACGTCAGACGCATTCGCTGGCGTCGACAATCACACGTTCGGTTACGCAATTGGAAAGAATGCGGCGGAATGGATCAATGCGAACTACGAGTCGTCCGAAGAGGTTCCGGTCGGTGTTCTCAACTATCCGGACTTCAGCTTCCTGGTTGAACGAGAAGAGGGCATTCTTGACGCCTTGAACGAACTGGCTCCGAAAGCGAAGGTTGTCGCAACGACCAAGGCCGGTTACAAGAATGAGGGTGTGGACGCTGGCGAAACCTGGCTCCAGTCCAACCCCGAAATTCGTGTTGTAGTCGGTATCAACGACGACGGTGTGCTAGGCCTCTATGAGGCATTCAATGCAGCGAACGTTGGTGGGGACGAGTATGGACTGTTTGCTGGCGATGCCCTAGATGAGGCTATTGCTGCAATCGACACCGATGGCATCTATCGAGCAACAGTGAGTACCAACTTGCTAAAGACTGCACCAAAGTTTATTGATGCGGCAGAGGAGCTGGCAAAGACCGGGACGGTCAAGGAACACGACATCATGTTCCCGTTGACGCCCGTTACAAAGGAGAACCTGCAGGAATACCTGGAAGGCAACCTCTAGTTAGACATTCTCGGGTGGCCTTCACCTGGGGCCGCCCGAGAATGCCTGGCCATCTGGAGCGAGAGGCAGGCGGAACGCAATTGGACCCAATTCTTTCCCTGCGGGGAATCACAAAAATCTATCCGGGCGTGGTCGCGTTGGACGATGTTTCAATTGACATTGCCCCCGGAGAAATACATGCATTGATCGGGGAAAATGGTGCCGGAAAGTCAACCCTAATCAAGACCATCACAGGGGCCATCACTCCTGACAGTGGAGCCATTGTCTTCGAGGGCGAGGAGTACTCCTCGATGACGCCGGCCCTGTCGAAGTCCCTGGGTATTGAAGCTGTGTATCAAGAGTTCAACCTTGCTCCATCAGCCAGCGTTGCAGAGAACATCTTCATGGGTGACCGTATCGGCGGAGGCTGGCTCTTCAGCGGCGCCAAGGTTAAGCAGGCGGCTGCCAAGGTGCTCAAGCAGTTCGATGTGGATGTTAATCCCTCCGCTCTGGTCAGCGAACTCACCGTCGCTAAGAAACAGATTGTAGAGATCGCAAAGGCCGTAGCCAGTAATGCTCGGCTTGTAATCATGGACGAACCGACCGCCCCTCTTACTGACAATGAGGTCGAGGTCCTCTTCGAGATCATCAGGCAACTCAAAGACCACGGCGTGACGATTATCTATATCTCTCACCGACTTGAGGAGCTGTTTGAAATAACCGACCGGGTGACAGTGATGCGAGACGGAAAGGTCGTTGAGACTAGACCCACCGAAGATTTCACCAAAGCCTCACTCATCGTTTCGATGGTGGGTCGGACTCTAAGTGAGAGTTTTCCCCCTAGAGACATCGAAATCGGTGATGTCGTCCTCGAAGCCAGGAATATGAGTGGTGACGGTGTGGTTGACGCATCGTTACAACTACGCCGCAGCGAAATCCTGGGACTTGCGGGCCTGGTGGGAGCCGGGCGTACGGAACTTGCAAGGTTGATCTTCGGAGCAGATCCACGAAGCTCGGGTCAAGTTTTTATGCACGGAAAAGAGATTTCGATCAAGTCCCCGGTTGACGCACTTCGTAATCGCATTGGGCTACTAAGTGAGGATCGAAAAACTCAAGGAGTAATTCTCCGGGCCTCAATAAAGTGGAATGAATCAATAACAACTTTGCAGAAGCTTTCGCGTCTCCTCGTCATCAACCGTAAAGAAGAAGACAAGGCTGTTAGCGAGCTTTCAGAGCGGCTTCGCGTAAGAACGCCCTCGGTAGAGCAGCTGGTTATGAACCTATCAGGAGGAAACCAGCAGAAAGTCGCGCTTGCAAAGTGGCTCGCTAGTCAATGCGAAGTGCTGATCTTCGACGAGCCCACTCGGGGTGTTGACGTGGGAGCGAAACAAGAAATCTACCAACTCATGAACGACCTTGTCGCTGAGGGTCTCTCCATAATCATGATCTCGTCCGAGATGGAAGAGATCTTGGGAATGTCAGACCGACTGTTGGTCATGTCTGAGGGACGCATCGCCGGCGTCCTCGAAAAAGACGACTTCTCACAAACCGCCGTCCTGTCACTGGCTTC
Source organism: Scrofimicrobium sp. (assembly GCA_049291975.1). Lineage (GTDB taxonomy): Bacteria > Actinomycetota > Actinomycetes > Actinomycetales > Actinomycetaceae > Scrofimicrobium. The sequence continues at coordinate 9,641 of JBATQJ010000127.1, read as the reverse complement.
TAACTAGAAAGTTCTTACCGTGGAAGCAATAAAGAGATTCAGCAAGGAATACTCCGTTGTCCTCGTCCTGCTAGTCATTGTCCTGTTCATGGGGCTGATGAAGCCGAATGAGTTCCTATCGCTATCGAACATGTTCACGATTCTTCGTCAGGTCTCCATTCTTGGAATTCTGACCGTTGGAATGCTGTTTGCGATGGTCGCCGGTGGCATTGACCTCTCCGTCGGCTCGATGGTGTCGTTCACCTGCGTGTTAGCAGCCGTCTTCATGTCAAAGATGGGGTGGCCACCGGTATTGGCAATCATCGCGACTCTTCTGGTGGCCATGCTAATAGGGCTGGCAATGGGAACAGTCATCGTCAAGAGCGAGATATTTCCGATGATTGGCACGCTGGCGGTCATGACAATCCTGGGTGGTTTTGCGTATTTGGTCGCTGGTGGCAAGCCGGTATCGCCAATCCCCGAGTCAGTGAAGTTCCTAGCACAGGGCTACATAAGCATCGTTCCTGTCCCAGTCATCATCCTCCTTATCGTCTTGGTGGTCGCGGCATTCGTCTTGAATAGGACCTATATCGGACGATACTTCTACCTGGTTGGGAGCAACGAAGAAGCATCCCGTCTGTCCGGCATTCCGACGGATAAGGTAAAAATTCTCTCCTACATGATTTGCTCCACGCTGGCTGGTCTCGGTGGCGTGATCATGATGTCCCGAGTCAGCTCAGGTCAGCCAAACGTCGGCTTAGCAATGGAGATGGACGTTTTAACCGCAGCGGTTATTGGTGGTGTTTCGCTGATGGGCGGTGAAGGCAAGATCGGTAAGGCTTTCTCCGGTGTGCTGTTACTTGGCGTGTTGCTCAACGCAATGACCATTCTGAACATCAGTGAGCATTGGCAGATGGTCGTCAAGGGCACGGTCTTTCTCGCAGCAGTTACCTTCGCGGGATTCCAGCACGTGATGGCCCGTCGGAAGAAGAGGGTGGCGCAGGCGGCATGAGCAATATGCCCCGCTTGCTCCTTACGCCGGACTATGGTGAGCCAGCTCCTGAGGTGATTATCGGCGAACCGCAGATCGTGAATCCGGAGGACGTGTCTGGTTCCCGTTCCAGTATTGAGGCCGAGTCTGTACGAAGTCTGACTGCTGCTTGGGGGCCGCTGTACTGCATGAGGAAGATGAACCAGGTGCAGACCGAGGAGTTTGAGATCGTGGTGGACGAGGAAGGCGCGGAAACCATACCGGTTCGCGTGTATCGTCCGAGTGGCCGCGTCGAGAACGCCTTGCCAACTCTGATCTTCTTCCACGGTGGTGGATTCTGCATGAACAACGCGGATGTCTACGACCAGGTCTATCGGTATCTCGCTGGCGAACATAGCTTACTGGTAGTCGCGCCGGATTACCGTCTGGCCCCGGAGTACAGGTTTCCGGCTGCGCCCGAGGACTGCTATCAAGCAGTGCAGTGGGCGATTCGAAATGCTGAGGAGTTAGGCTCCGACCGTCACAGTGTCGTCATTTGTGGCGACAGTGCGGGAGGGAACCTCGCAGCCGTCGTTGCGCTAATGTCCCGGGATCGACGTGGCCCCCGTTTGGCTGGACAGGTCCTCATCTACCCGGTAGTCGTTACCCAACTCGCCGAGAGTCCGGAGTCCGAAAGACATTACGGCGAGGGATTCTTTCTTGAGTACGACAGCACAGCCCGGCCGATGAGCGTCTACGTCGATGAGGTATCTGGGGCCACTCCCTACGCCTCTCCGCTCCTCGCGGAGTCACTCGAAGGACTTCCCAACACGCTCTTTATCTCGGCGGAGTGCGATCCGCTCTTAGACCAGGGACTAATGTTCTGCGCCAGGCTGGAGGACAGCGGAGTGGAGTTCGATTACCTGTTGCAGCGGGGCATGATCCACGGTTTCATCAATATGCCCTACCGACAGACATTTGAAACCCTCGATGCAATCGGCGGGTTCGTCCAGGCCATATCGACCTCGAACAATATCCAGTAACAGAATCCGACAGCCAACTACCGTTCAACGAACCGACTACTTAGGAGCCGCCCGTGTCCAACAACTCCATCCAAAACCGTGTCGGCTACGACCGTTCTGCGCTGGACACCGGCATCGTTCACATCGGCGTTGGCGGCTTCCACCGCTCTCATCAGGCACTGTACGTTGATGGACTCCTTCGCCAGGGAAAGGGCGACGGTTGGGCCATCTGCGGTGTGGGCGTCATGCCCGGTGACAAGGCAATGCGCGATGCGCTACGACAGGAGGACATGAGCTACGTCCTCCTTTCCCGCGCCGCTGACGGAACCGAAGAGGTGACCCGGATCGGCTCCATCACCGAGTACCTCTGGGCACCAGAGAATCCGCAAGCCGTGATTGAGAGGATCGCTGACCCCGGCACGAAGCTCCTCACCCTCACCATCACCGAGGGCGGCTACAACGTCGATGACGTTACCGGCCAGTTCAACCTAGCGGAACCCTCCGTCGCCCACGATCTCACCGGGGAAGAGGCACCGAAGACAGCGTTCGGCCTAGTCGCCGCGGGTCTCAAATTGAGGAGCGACAACCAGGCAGGCCCCATCACCATCCTTTCGTGTGACAACATTCAGCACAACGGCAAGGTCGCCGAGGTCGCCTTCGTCGAATATGCAAAAGCTCGCTACCCGGAACTCGGTGAATGGATAGCAGACAACGTCACCTTCCCGAGTTCAATGGTCGATAGGATCACTCCCGCGACTAAGCCTGAGGACATCAAGTATCTCCGCTCCCACTACGGGATTGGGACCGCTTGGCCCGTGGTTGCCGAGGACTTCGCCCAGTGGGTAATCGAGGACGACTTTGTTGCGGGTCGCCCTCAGTTTGAGTTGGTCGGTGCCCAGATGGTCAGCGACGTCGCCCCGTACGAGAAGCTCAAGCTTCGCTTCCTCAACGCTTCCCACCAGGCACTCGCCTACTTTGGCCACCTGCGGGGTTACGAGTTCGCCCACGATGCCGTCCGCGATGAAACCATTCGCGCGCTGGTCACCGAATACATGCTCGACGAAGCAATCAACACCCTCGACCCCGTCCCCGGAATCGACGTTCGCGAGTACAGTGCCAAGCTACTAGAGCGTTTTGGAAACGAGGCGATCGCCGACACCCTCGAACGACTCGGCACCGACGGCAGTGACCGCATCGCCAAGTTCGTTCTCCCCGTTCAGCGGGATCTTCTGAGGAGGGGACAACCCTCTCCTCGTACATCTGGAATTGTGGCTGCGTGGGCGTTGGTGAACGAACTAATCCGCACCGGCGAACGGCCCGCACTCGCAAAGGACAGACAGTACGAGGAAATCACCCGCCTCTTCACCGAAGCCGACGGCAATCCCGAGCGAATGATTCGCTCGGAGACGATCTTTGGTGACCTCGCGGGGTCCGAGGAGTTTGCAGGGCGCGTGGCCCAGCAGTACCACCAACTGGTTGCAGCAAGATCAGGGACCGTCAAACCGAGTACGAATGCGGCAGAGGTAGCGGCCCGGTCGGCGACCTCTGACTAGATGACCAGCTAAGACAAGGAGTACTGTCCAATGCCAGCGATGCGTCAAGCACTTGCCACCACTGAGCCTGCGATCATAGTTCAAACGGTCGAACGACCGACCCCGAATGATAACGAGGTACTACTACGTAGCTCACTCGTGGGTATCTGCGGTTCGGATACCCATGCACTAGCCGGTCACCATCCGTTCCTGTACCCGCCTTACGTCCCCGGGCATGAGGCAGTCGGCATTGTCGAGGCTGTTGGCAGCCAGGTGGATTCGGTCGAGGTGGGGGCGCGGGTTATCCTCAAACCCAACCTTGCCTGCGGCAAGTGCGAGAACTGCGTCCGCGGGCGATCGAATGCGTGCCAATCCCTCGCCTGGATCGGATGTGACCCGTCCGGTGAGCACCCGGGAGCGCTCGCGGAGTATGTGCTGGCCCCAGCACACAATGTCTTCCCCATTCCAGAGCATATTTCGGACGAGGAAGCCGTTCTCATCGAGTGCCTCTCCACTCCCGTTCACGCCGTCTCGCTGGCGGGCGGCCTTCACGGCAAGGCTGTCGCGATCATCGGGGCTGGAACCATTGGTCTTCTCTGCCTGATTGCAGCGAAACATGCGGGTGCGGAGAACGTTGTCGTCGTCGACCTGGACAGCTACAAGTTACAGCGTGCGATAGACCAGGGGGCAGCTGCTGTTGTTGACGCTTTAAAGCCAGATGTTCCCGAGGCTGTCACTGCGCAACTTGGAGGTTCAGCAGATGTTGTCTTTGACTGTGTTGCTCACGAATCGACAATTGATCAGGCACTCTCAATGCTTCGCCGTGCCGGCAGTTTGATGATTGTTGGCGTCCCGCCCAAGGAGATAACGGTCAACATGCCGCGCGTTCAGGATTGGGAGATTCGCGTCCAGGGATGTGCCGCATACACAGAGGTCGACATTCTCGTCTCTATTGACATCGCGTCTGAGGGCGGCATCCCTGCGGACCGAATTATCACCGGTCGCTACGACCTAGAACGTTCGGACGCGGCATTCGAGGAAGCATCGGCGAACTCGTCGGGAAAGGTGGTCGTCAGCTGCTGACAAGCAGTGCGAGGAACTTCGCGGACTCCAGGCGTTGTGTCGAACCATTGCGCGGCACCTTTCGGTCGGCTTATTGTCGGACCAGCATGAGACAATCCGTTCATGACCTCTCCCCGGTTCCTTTCTCGCTCCCCGGAGCGGGTTCGGGTATTTGGAGATTGGCATGGGAACGTGCAATTCGCTCTCGACCAACTGGAACATGGATTGCGCGACGGAATCTCGACCTTCGTTCAAGTTGGGGATTTTGGGCTATGGCCGTTTGGGATCGCTCGTACGCAGTGGACCAAAAAGTACGGTTTTATCCGCGAGATTCAGGCACTGCTGGAGGATAGTGACGCTTTTTTTGGGGTTCATCGACGGGAATCACGAAGATTTTGGTGAGCTCAAAAAGTTACCTAATAACAGTGAGGGGCTCGGACAAGTTTCCGACAACGTCTTCTATATTCCCCGTGGGACGGTATGGCAATGGCGCGGGACGCGGTTTGCTGGGCTGGGAGGTGCGGTTTCGATTGATCGACAGACACGTACGCCCGGCCGATCTTGGTTCCCCGAAGAGGCTATTACTGCATCGGACGTAGCTAACGCGAAGCAGGCGGGCACGGTGGATGTGCTGTTTACGCACGATGCACCGCTCCCACCCGTGCCGAAGCGGTCGTTCGGTCCCACGATTGATGCGGACTGTGATCAGAGCATCGCGTACGTCGCTGAGGTCGTTTCCGCGTTGCGTCCCAACTTGGTGATCCACGGTCACTACCATCTGGCGTATGTGAATGGGGACGAGGTCCCCGGAACCCTAATTGTCGGCCTGGACTGCGATATGGGGCTGGCGCGCGACAACTACGTGGACTTGATTCCGGGTCGGCCTGACCCACTTGTCGGACGAGGGGATGCTATCGCAAGTGGTGAGCCGATCAATCCTGGATTGCGAGATCTCTTGGAGGAGTACGAGGGATGACTCGATCCCCCGTCCGCAGCGCTCGTCGAGAGTGCGCTTTCGTGTGCAACCCAGTTGCACGCGAACCAAGTGCGCCGAGGCTTCCGCGGTGAGGTGACTCCCTATATAGAGCATCCGCTGAGGGTGGCGCTCAGGCTGGTTGATTGGGGTGTGGACGATCCGCAGGTCGTGGCGGCGGCGTTGCTGCATGACACGGTGGAGGATTGCCGGGACGTGATCGAGGACTACTTGATTGTTGGCGGGACGGCGGAGCAATGGGTGCGGTTGCAGTTCGGAGAACGAATCGCGTCGATGGTGGCGGCGGTTACCAACAATTCCGGGCAACGGTACGAGGACAAGATCCGCGGGTTGGTGGATTACGAGTCGACCGATGCCCTGTTAGTTGATGCCCTGTTAGTTAAGGCGTCGGACCTGGTGGATAACGCTGGGTCACTCTCGGTACGCGGCGGTGATGAGCGGACGGCTCGACTGGCCCGGAAGTACTCCTCGGTTGTCCCACTGGTTAGGAACGTGCTGTCGCGGCATGGATACGCGCAACCCGTTGGTGAACTGACTGAGGTGATGAGCCGGTTGGAAAGGCTGTTGGCTGAGCAAGTGAGTTCGGTCCGGCTCGTGGGAAACACCTAGCTGCTCTTATTTGTTGGCAGTTCGTATCTTGAACCTCGCCGCTGACCATGCATTTCGAGCTTTCCTTCATGCCGCATCTGCTTTAGCACGGAGCCGGCTTGCTGGGGTGAAAGGTGACATAGGCTTGCGGCTTTCGCACGGTTGATACTGCCGAACCTCTGCACGTAGGTGAGGATCAGTTGTTCTTGCTGTAGCGGATCGGTGTCTTGCAAGCGTGCATATTCATCTGAGCCGGCGATCCGATAGAAGGTCGCAGTGAGCATGTAGCGACGAGACCTCCCCACCCCTTGGGATTCTAGAAGGCCCTGACCGACGAGGCCGGCGAGGGTAGCTCTCAGGAAGTCGAGGCTGGTTCCTAGAGACGAGCTCAGTTCGCTGATTGTCTCGGGTCCGTTGTTCTTGAGGTCGTGGAGAACACGGAGCTGGCCCAGGCCCAGCGAAGTCTCGTTTGAGTTCTCAAAGTCGACAATGAACCGAACGAGTTCTAGGTCTGAGTCTGAGGTTGGGATCCTGACTACGACTTGTTCGGAAGTGGTCTGGCTGTAGTCGGGCTCGCCCCGTCCAGAGCGCAACAAGTCTTCATAAATCTCCCTTATGCCTCGACCAGCCCGATCCACGACACCTGCACGCTTGAAGGTATCGGCGATGATAGGGCTGCGCGGATTTGACGAGTCCAGAAGGTTGTCGAGGGTGATACCAGGCGGGAACCCTCCGGGGTTTGCTACGCGCAGCTGATTCTCGTCCAACTGAACGCTGATTGGTCCCAATCGAGCAAAATCCCTGTGCGTGAGTGCGTTTGCGATAGTCTCTCTGATCACCTGGTTCGGTACCCTAGGCACGCCGACTCTGAGTAGCCCTAGCATTAACTCCTGTTCCGGATTGCGGTCCTCGACAAGCCCGTACAGCTTTTCCGCAGCCTTAAGTAACGGGTACCGGAACGTCTCTGAAGTCAAGATATCGCCGCCTCGAAGTTCCTGGAAGATGACCTCGTGGGTTGGCACGTACCGCTCCAGCGCCTCAGAGGTCCCGAACAGAAGAATGGCGCCCAGGGTAATCAACTCGGGGTCTTCGGGGGCAGAGAGACGTAATGCCCGGAGGATCTGGTGGTCGGTGAGCATGCCGAGCGAGACGTCTCCCTTTGACACCGAGCAGAGGTGGCGGAATCGAGCAAATTCTTGCGGATCCAGGTCGGTGAATGAGGCCCCGCGTGCGAGGGTGGCTGCGTAGTCGCTACCGCGAGCCGAATGAGCCTGCGCCAACATTGCGTGCAGCGGGAATGGAACACATTGTGGCTCGCCATTAGGCTTCAGTGTTCGCCGAACGTACCTGCCTGCCACCGTCCCGATCGGAAAGTCGGACTTAGGAATGTCGACGATTGCGACCGGAAGGGAGTCAAGTTCAAGGATCTCGACGTGTGTAGCTAATGGAGGTTCAGTCCTATTGGTGATGAGAGCTTGTAGCAGAGATGGATCCGTCTTTGGTCCGTGGCGCGGGCTGAGCCCGTCAATCTGTCCTTTGTTATCGACCCCAAGGAACAGCATTCCTCCCTGTCCATTTGCTATGCAGACGGCGGCCTCGACGATTTCATCGTCGTTAAGGTCGTTCTTTCGGGCACGCTTGAACTCAGTGGTGAGCGTTTCTCCGCGATGGATGACTGCTAATGCTTCGTCGGGAGTCATGTCGTTATTATGCATAGTTTTGGTCCAGTTATGAACACAAGCGTCTGAGAGTCATAACTTTTCATAAGTTCTCATAACTTTTCATAACTCGCTTCCATAACTTGATTCACCAAGGTGTCCAACAAAACCCGAGACCTGGCTCGTTGGAGACAGTGGTGACTTAGGCGTTCTTTTCTCCCGGCACCGTGTGAATCAGGCACTTGAGGGGGTAATAGTGCCGCAGTCGCCCGACTCCCCACATCACGGGACCAAAAGGACTTTCGGCATCGCCAATCATGGGCCAAGCTATAAGAACGAGGACGCGCAGCAGAGGTACACAGTTGGGAGTTCACTGTGAAGATAGCAATTTTCGCTACTTGCATCGCTGACCTCATGGTCCCGCAGGCCCCTCAAGCCACGGTTCACCTGCTTGAGCGCCTAGGGCACCAAGTGTTCTTCCCCGAGTCGCAGGGCTGCTGCGGTCAAATGCACGTCAACACCGGCTACTTCTCCGAAGCCGTGGGCATAGTCAAGAACCACGTGGAAACCTTCCAGCCCGTACTTGATGGGCAGTGCGATGCGATCGTTGCGCCCTCAAGCTCGTGCGTCGGATCCTTGCGTGAACAGGCCGGGACGGTGGCGCGAGAACAGGGCCTGCCGAAGCTCGGCTGCTGCGCGGTCTGGATCGGGGACATTCGTGATGGTTCTGCCTACCGCTTTAGCTAACGGTCGAATCTGACCCTGAGATATCATCGACGAACTCAAACTCAACCACCATGTCGGGCGCAATGCTCTCGATAATGGAGCCGTAGAAGGCTTCCGCCGACGTGGCTATTAGAGGCGAGTACTTAGCGACGTATGCAGCTTTGTTCTCTTCACTGATGATGTTGTTTCGGACTTCGTCCTCATTTATTTCCCCGGTGGTCCAGCCAAGGAGCCCCATATCTTCGTCTACTTTAGTGGTCTTGAAGTCGTTTGCTCCGATGAATTGGAACGATGGGATCAGTACCTTTATTGAGTTTTCGCCCGTTTGCTCTACTTCAACATTTTTGCCATCGATTCCAAGTTGAGCTGAGAACTCGTATCCAATGATCACCTTGCGATTGGCCAGTGCGACTTTCTTGCCTAAGAATTCGCCTTCTTGATCGGCTGTTTCAAAACCTTCGATAGCGAGTTCGAGAAGTACTACTTTCTGTTCTTGGGTGATTGACTTTACGATTTCTTCACTCGTAATTACCGTCTTGCCCGTGCCGAACAGTCCACCAAGTACGTTCTGGCTTGAAGCCCACATGCCGCCCGCAAAGACGAGCACCACAGCTGCGAGTCCACCAAGAAATTTGGCCAGAAATTTTCCCATCACCGAGTCCTCGTGTCTATTAGGAAGCCATTGATTTTTCTCGACTGTACCATCGCGAATCACCCTGTATAACCATTTTGTGGGAGCTAGTTATCGAGACTTCGCGCCAGAATTACGTTTGATACTCCTTGTTGTTGTTGCGACCGTTCGGTCGGAGCATTAGTGCAGCTCAAGCTATCTTTGCTTACCCGATATACAGTTCTAACCCACAAAGTAGAACTCCGAATACTTCGCCAAAATAGACCGGCGCGGGGCAAAGGCAAATCTACGAGAAGGACTGCTATGAACAGACGAACTTCTACGCGCACACAAGGCGCTAGACAAATAGGGTTGACCCAGAGGCCAGTGCTGGTTGCCGCTGACTATGAAGAAGTGCCGTAGGCGCAGGTTCTTCACGCCATCGATCCAGAGATTGAACTGGAGTTTGAGTTCACGGGCATACCGAGTCTTGATAGCTA
>JBATQJ010000126.1:0-19800 GCA_049291975.1 Scrofimicrobium sp. | reverse complement strand
TTTCCGTACCCCACACTGGGGATGCGATGCGAGGTCCTGGTGATTCGTCCTGTGCCCTGGTGGCATGACTGCTGAAGTCATGCCTGGCTTCTGTGATGCAGTGTTCAGATCCAGCCATTGCACCCAGCCAGGGTAATGGCAAGATTGTCTCCATGACTTACACGTCCTCACTTGAAATCGATGGACCCATCCCGTCGGTCAAGGGACACAAGGCAGGCTTACTCCCACTAGTCGTGGGTGCGATTGGGGTCGTCTTTGGCGACATCGGCACCAGCCCTCTCTACACACTTCGCGTCGCAATTGGATCCAATGGCGATCACGAGTTCAGCCGCGATTCCCTGTTCGGCGTCATCTCGATGATCACCTGGTGCCTCATCATTATCGTGACCGTTACCTACGTTGGAATCATCCTGAAGGCGGACAATCACGGTGAGGGAGGAATCTTCTCGCTCGCCGCCATGATCCGAAACAAGATGGGAAGCGATTGGCGCTACTCAAGCGTGGTTGTGGTGGTGTCAATAATCGGGGCGTCTCTGTTCTTAGGCGACTCCATGATCACCCCGGCCATCTCCGTCATGTCAGCGGCCGAGGGGCTACGCGTCATCGATCCCAGTTTCGAACAGTGGGTTGTCCCCGTCTCTTTGGTTCTCCTTACTGCGCTCTTCGCGGTGCAACGACGAGGAACAGGGGGCCTAGGCGCGGTTTTCGGCCCCGTGATGGTTCTGTGGTTTGCGGTCCTAGCGATAATCGGAGTTTCATGGATCATACGTAGCCCTGAAGTCCTGCTGGCCCTGAGCCCAACCTACGCGGTTGCCTTTATGTTCAGCCACCCATGGATGGCATTCTTGGCAATGGGCGCCTCAGTTCTTGCGGTGACCGGGGCTGAAGCTCTCTACGCGGACCTCGGACACTTTGGCAGGAAGCCAATCGCGATGGCATGGCTGTTCCTGGCGTTGCCAGCTTTGATTCTGAACTATCTTGGCCAGGGTGCGCTTCTCCTCAAGCAACCGGAGGCAGTCCAGAACCCCCTCTTCCACATGGTTCCCAAGAGTGCGGTCTTTCCCCTTGTAGTCCTTGCGACAGCGGCAACAATCATCGCCTCGCAGGCGGTCATCACCGGTGCGTTCTCGATCGTTAGGCAGGCGGTCCGTCTGTCGTTCTTGCCACGGTTGAAGATCGTCCAGACCTCCGCATCGAACGGCGGACGCATCTACGTTCCCCTGGTCAACTTCATCATCTACATCGTGGTGTTCATCCTGGTAACCCAGTTCGGTTCGTCAGATGCCCTCGCCTCGGCATACGGAATCGCGGTGACGGGAACGTTCCTGCTTGAGCTCACCCTCTTCCTCATGTTCGCCAGGAACGTTTGGAAGTGGAGCCGGACGAAGGTGACGTTGATGCTGTTGGTGAGTGGTCTCCTCGAACTCGCGTTGTTCGTGGCTAATCTGCCGAAGATCCTGACGGGCGGATGGTTGCCACTGCTGATCGCCACTGCCATCGCGACCGTCATGTTCACGTGGAACCGCGGGTCTCAAATCATGTTTTCGAAGCGGCGCCAGATGGAGGGATCTCTCCAATCATTTGTAGACCAGGTTCGCAAGAGGAAGATCCAGCGCGTTCCCGGCACCGCCATCTATCCACAAGGAGGGTTGGACACCTGCCCGCTAGCGCTGCGGGAATCGGTGAAATTCAACCACGTGCTACATGAGCACGTCGTGGTGGTGACGGTGAAGCACGTCGACATCCCTCACGTTCCGGATGTGGACCGCGTCGAGATTAACGACCTGGGGTGGAAGAGCGACGGTATTGTTCACGTCATTTACAACGTGGGGTTCAACGATCCGCAAGATGTGCAGAAGGCCGTTCGGATCGCCGTGGGGCGGACTAAGGAACTGAGTTTCAACCCGGAGTCCGCCACCTACGTTCTCTCGGTCTATCGAATCGAGCCGCCGGATCGAGCGGATAGGGCCGAGTGGCCGTATTGGCAGCGAAGGCTGTTCCGCTACCTCGAAAAGACCTCTGCAAATCGGACGCACGTGTTTCACCTGCCACCTGAGCGAACAACGATCGTGGGGGCGGTGGTTGAGGGCTAGCGTCTCTTGGCGCGAACTGTAGATAAGCTAGCGATATTCTCCCATTACCAAATGTGCCAAGGGGTATCGTCGCAATGACTGATTCTAATACGTCGAGTTCTCGCAACGGTCAGCTGGTCCTAGAGAATGTCTTCAAGCAGTTCGTGCCAAAGGACCAGGCTCCACCGGCGGTCGACGGTATCAGCTTAGAGATCAATGACGGTGAGTTCGTAACCCTCCTTGGCCCCTCCGGATGCGGGAAGACAACGCTATTGCGCATTGTTGCCGGACTCGAAAGTCTGACTGCGGGAACGGTGAAACTTGGTGGCATCGACATTGAAAAAGTTCCGCCCTACAGGCGTCCGATGTCGATGGTCTTCCAGAACTACGCTCTCTTTCCTCACATGAACGTGCGAGACAACGTTAGTTACGGTCTTCGTATGCGGAAAGAGTCCAAGACCAACATTGAGAACAAGGTCGATATCATCCTGGCTTCAATGAATCTTCATGCGTTGGCTGATCGCTTTCCTCGCGAGCTATCGGGCGGCCAGCAGCAGCGCGTTGCGCTGGCGCGAGCCATGGTTATGAATCCTTCGGTTCTGCTGTTTGACGAGCCGCTCTCAAACCTGGATGCCAAGCTTCGTGACCAGATGAGAAATGAGATTCGGCTTCTCCAGAAGCGTATGGGGATTACGAGCCTTTACGTCACGCACGATCAGGCAGAGGCGATGTCCATGTCTGATCGTGTTGTCGTCATGAACCGCGGAAAGATTGAACAGATCGACACTCCGGGAATGGTCTACTCGCGGCCCGCATCTGTGTTCGTTGCTGACTTCATCGGTCGTGCGACCTTTCTTCCCATTGCTGATCATCAGGTTCTAGACGATGGGAAAGTGTCTCTAGATGTCCTTGGCCAACAGGCCATCGTTGAGGCTCATCCGAGTTCATTGGAATCAAGCGACGTTGTACTGATGATTCGCCCCGAATCGGTCAGGGTTGAGGCTGCACATGATGGCACGAACGGTGTAATCGTCTCCACCATGTATCTGGGTAAGTCCGTTGAGTATGAGGTGGACACCAAGTACGGCCAGATCCTCGCTTCGGTCTCAGATCCTGATCCGTCAGAGCTGTTGGGAGAAGGTACCGGAGTCAAGGTTTGGTTTGATGAAAAGCGGAGTTACTTGCTTTCTCGCGGCCCATTTGCTCCCGAAGCTCCCTCGTCTCCTTCCGGCGACTGAGTGTTCGCCTATGTAGTCAAACTAGAATGTGCTGAGGCGCCGGGTGATAGTTGTAGAGGACTCTAGCGGGTATCACGGTTGCCGAAGCGGAGGTGCTTTGTCCTATGGAGTGGTTGTTCCTGACAGGCGGCATCCTTCTGGGTGGAATCACAGTGTGGGCAGTGATGGGCCATAGGCGTCGAACCATGCGTAACGAACTCCTAATTGCTCGTCGTGACGCCCATCAACGCGCTGATCAAGTCTCGGTTGTTAGCCACGAAATCCGCACACCGTTGGCCGCAGTAAAGGCGGCTTCCCGCGTCTTGTCTGAAGAAACTGCCGGCTCACTTTCAGACACGCAGAAGAGGTTTGTGGGGATTATCGTCCATCAGAGTGATCTAGCGATCTCGATTGCAGAGGACCTATTGCTACAAGCACGACTGGAAAGTGGTCTGGTGAAAGTCGAGCCGATACCGGTAGAAGTCGGCCGTATTGTTCGGGAAACAGTCAACGCCATGCGACCCCTTGTCCAAGAACGGCAACAGCGACTGGTTTGCTCCATTCCCCGACTCGATCCCCAGGCATACGTCGATGAACGCCTCGTCCGACAGGCTCTCACTAACATGCTGAGTAACGCCATAAAGCACACCTCTTCGGGGGAAGAAATAGTTGTCACCCTGCGCAGCGACGATGAGTACCTGGTCTTGTCCGTCACTGACGGTGGTGCGGGAATGACTCCGGAAGAGCGCGCCAAGCTCTTCTCCCGATTTTTCAGTAGTGGCCATGACGAGGAGGAGGCGGGTTCCAGTAGCATTTCTGGTTTTGGCGCTTCTGTCGGATTGGGTATGACTATTACTCGACAGATCGCGGAGCTTCACGGAGGAAAATTGCTTGTTGACACCGCCCAAAAGAGGGGGACTACCGTTATGATGACCATTCCCCGGCAAACAATCAGTCAATCAAGATCTCGGTGGGAGTCTGCAACCGGGTTCTTCAGGAGGAAATAGTCATGGCGACCCGGATTCTTGTTGTCGAGGACGAAGGCCAAATCGCCGAGTTGATAAGTTTCATCCTCGAGTCAGAGGGCTACCAGGTAGAAGTTCTGGGCAATGGCGTTGATGCTGTCGATGCCCTGCTGTCCGGTAAGTACGATCTAGCAGTACTGGACATAATGATTCCCCGTCTCAACGGTCTGGAAGTTTGTAGTCGAGTCAGACGAAGCAGTTCGGTGCCGATCCTTATGCTTACTGCTCGCACCAATCAAGATGAGGTTCTGCTGGGACTGGAGGCTGGAGCCGATGACTATCTCGGTAAGCCTTTCAATCCACGTGAACTGGTTCTGCGGGTGGCAGCCATCTTGCGACGGAGAAATGAGGGTCTTTCAAAGACTGTCAAGATCGATGACCTGACACTCTCATTTGCCAGACACGAGGCGGAACTGAACGGGGAGCATATTCTTCTTTCTGCACTGGAATGGCGAATCCTCACAGCGCTGGCAGAAGCCAGTGGCGGGGTCGTGAATTGGGAGCAGCTTCTTGAAGATGCATGGTCGGTGGATGAATGGAGCGGAGGAAGGGAAATGGTGAAGGCTGCCATTTATCGCCTTCGTTTGCGCCTGAAGGATGATGCCACGTCGCCGAACTACATTCAGACTGTGCGGGGAAGCGGCTACAGACTGAATACTGTCGATGCGGTTCGGTGACGATTTCGTCACCAAGGCATAACGCGTCCGTCACTGACTGGCGATGATCACGTGGGTACCCTCGAAATCAGCTGGGCAATAGCGCCCAGTACCGACCAAGGGGTTCCTCGTGCGCAGATGCATTGGAGCACTCACAGGGCGGTTCACCCCTATGTGAAAGGAGACAAGTATGGTTCGATCACGACGGTTGATCACGGGGTTCGTCTCGGTGTTGAGTGCAGTAGCTCTGCTTGCTGGCTGCTCGAGCGGTGCCTCAAAGAGCGAGGGTAGCGAGAGTGGCTCTAGCGGTGACACAACTCCCAAGTCCGAGGATGTCCTAGTTCTCTACAGCGGTGACGTTGCTGCTTCGGAGATAATCGCTGCTAAGTACCGCGAGGCTACTGGTGTCCGAGTGGAGGTCGTCAACGGCTCGTCAGGCGAGTTGTTTGGTCGTGTGAAGAGCGAGTCAGGCAATCCACAGGGAGACGTCTGGTTCTCTAACGGGGCGCTGATGGCTGAGGACCCATCGCTCTGGGAGCTTCCACCGGAATCGGCGATGGAGAACATCGATCCGAGGTGGATCACCGAGATCGAAGCAGCCCCCTGTTCGATGATGACTATGGCGATTATGTACAACAAAGACATGATTCCCGAGGATGAGGTTCCGACGACGTACGCAGAACTGGCCGACCCGAAGTGGAAGGGCAAGATTCAGGTCGCCGATCCGGCAGCTTCTTCTGCCGCGTACGCCGAGATTATTGGTATCTACAATGCCGGTGGCTGGGAGTTAGTGGAGCAGGTTGCGCAGAACTTGGTTATCAGCGACAACCAAGCTGGCCCGCGTGCTGTAAGCGACGGTGAGGCCGTACTCGGGCTCTTCAATGAACCATCGATCGCCGCGTTCGCGGAGAACCCCCAAGTTGGGATCATCTACCCGAAGGAGGGCGTGATCCCGCAGTGGAGCAACCTGACAATTATCAAGAATGCTCCGCATCAGGAGGCTGCTAAAGCGTTCACCGAGTGGTTCCTAGGTCCGGAGGGGCAGCAGATGGTGGCCGATGACGTTCCAGGTTTGCGTGCGACGATAATTGATCCTCCTGACTCCAAGGGTCTGAAGCCAATGTCGGAGATCACGGTCATTGACTACCCCGAGGGAGCCGTCGAAGACAAGGATGCATGGCTAGCCCGGTGGGAAGAGATCATCACCAACATGTAACCTCTCGCCGCAGTAATCGATGCGTCGTTGCGCCGATTACTGCGGCGAGCCTCAATGGATCTCAAAGGAATTGGAACAATAACAGTGTTGTCCTCTCAGAAAACCCACGGTGAAGCCGCTACCGGCGACTCAGGTGTGGAGCTTGACGATATAACCATCAAATATGGGGATGTGACGGCGGTTGCGAACGCCCAGATCACCGTAGAGGAAGGATCCTTCTTCACCCTGCTCGGACCGTCCGGTTGTGGCAAGACCACCTTGCTACGCGCGATCGCGGGTTTCATCCGTCAGACTTCCGGTGACATTCGCATTGGTGGTCAGATAATCAATGACGTGCCCGCATACAAACGAGACGCGGGTATGGTCTTCCAGAACTACGCGGTTTTCCCCCACCTCACGGTTGAGGAGAACATCGCATATGGACTTAAGGCTCGCAAAGTGGTCGGGGCCGAGGCTAAGCGGCGGATCTCCGATGCGCTAGAGATGGTCGACCTGCTGGGCTTTGAGGTCCGTTTGCCCAAATCGTTGTCGGGTGGTCAGCAACAGCGCGTTGTCATCGCCAAGGCGATTGCCATCCAACCACGAGTATTGCTAATGGACGAGCCGCTGGCCAACCTCGACGCAAAACTGCGGGTGCGACTGCGCAACGATCTCAAGGAACTGCAGCGCGAACTTGGCACCACGACCATTTATGTCACCCATGATCAAGAGGAGGCTCTGAGCCTATCTGATCAGATCGCGGTGATGAGCAAGGGTCACGTCGCGCAAGTGGGCTCGCCGGTGGAGATTTACCAACGGCCCGCGACGTTGCATGTCGCCAACTTTATCGGCGAGGGCAACTTCCTCACTGTAGATCTTCGCGGTCGTGAGGGGCACGCCGAACTGATCTATCCCGGAGGGCAGGTTCTTCAATTGCCGGAGCCCTCGGTGGCACACGGCAAGGTTTGGGCGGGCTTCCGTCCACAGGACGCCGATATCGTTCCCGCCGAACAGGAGCTAGTAGATGCGAATGTTCTGAGTGGAGAAGTCGTGTTCACCTCCTTCCTTGGTTCATACCTGCAGGCCAAAGTGCAGCTTGCTGAATCCGCGACAGTCCTAGTGCAGGCGCGGGTGACCGACCTGGCCCACACTCCGCAGATCGGCGACCGGATTGGTATCCGAGTGCGGCCGGAAAACCTAATGGTCTTTTCAGGCGGCGACGTGACGGAGGAGGAGTTGTGACCAGCAGCCCGGTCAAGGTCGAAAAACGCGCCGCTAGAAGGGGAGGAAGCCGCTTCAACTTCTGGAGTATTATCAGCATCTCGGCTCTGGCGATCATGCTTCTACTGCTGATCTATCCTCTGGTTAGGTTGCTTGGTGCCAGTCTTTTCGGCAGTGATTCAGCTTCGCCTTGGTGGGAGCCCTACGCGCATCTGTTCACGCGCAAGCTGTACTATCAGTCGTTAATCAACAGCTTTATCCTGGCGGGTTCGGCGACGGTCGGAGCCATGTTGATCGGTGTCCCGTTGGCCTACTTCGTTAACCGACTGGCGATTCCCGGCAAGATCGTGATCCGTTCGGCTGTCGTGCTGACCTTCGTTTCACCGCCGTTCATCGGCGCCTACGCCTGGATTATCATGTTTGGCCAGAACGGTGTGGTGCGCCGGGCACTGGGAGATATCGGGATCTCTGTTCCGTCCATCTACGGTTGGTTGGGGACGATCCTGGTGCTGACTCTGCAGGGTATGCCCTATGTGTTCCTCTTCGTTTCCAGCGGCTTGAAGACGGTCGACCAGAGTGTCGAAGATGCGGGTGTCAACCTGGGAGTTCCCCGCCTGAAAGTGGCACTGAACGTGATACTGCCACTAATCAAGCCAGCCCTGTCAACCTCGGCAATGCTCGTCTTCGTGACTGCGTTCGCCGATATTGGGACCCCGATGGTGATCGGTCAGAACCTGCGGGTCTATCCCCGACTTGTTTACCAATCATTCGTGGGCGAGACCAGCAACGACTACCGGCTCGCGTCGTCGCTGGCGATCGTCATGCTTGTGGTGACCATCGCCGCCCTGCTGATACAGCGCGGCTATGCGAAGCGCAACTCCTTCGGCCAATCTATGGTCCGCCCGCTCGGCGTTCAGACAGTCTCACCGTTAGCCAAGTGGTCTGCGACAGCCTATGTATATCTCATCGTCGGGCTAGCTTGTATACCGCTCTTCGTCGTCGTGGTTAGTTCGTTCCTGCAGTTCTCGGGATCGACCATGACCGGTCAGTTGACACTGGAGAACTACACCTCGAAACCAGGCTTAGGCACGACCCTAGGCAACACACTTCTGGTCTCTACGGTTGCGACCTTACTCTGCGTCGTGATTGGTACCCTTGTCGGCTACGTCGTCGTGCGCAAACCGGGGCGCATTAGTGCGTCCCTTGACATTTTCTCGATGGTTCCCTTTGCGGTCTCGGGGGTCGTGTTCGGCATCGCGTTCAGCCTTGCCTTCAGCGGATCGCCGTTCTTCCTGTCTGGAACGCTCACGATCCTTGTGCTCGCATACTTTATTCGACGCTTGCCATTCTCGGTGCGTTCCGCGTCCAGCCAGCTGAGTCAGATGGGCACCCAGACCGAGGAAGCCTCGGTAAACCTCGGTGTTCCGCCGGGCCGCACCTTCTTGAAGATTACCGCACCGATGCTACTGCCCGCCGTCGCCTCTGGAGCCTTGCTCACCTGGGCAACTGTGGTGAAGGAGTTCAATGCGACGATCATCCTCTACGGACCCTGGAGCCGCACCATGTCGGTACAGATTTTCCAGGAAATCAGTTCAGGTAATTTCCAATACGCTTCGGCGCTTGGCACCATTTTGGTGATGTTGGCACTGGTGCCGATCGTGATCCTCTTTGCGGTCTCCAAGGGTGATGAGGAGATTCTGATCTAGCGGTGTTTGCCTCGCACATCGTTTTGCCTACCTGAGATGGTGTGCGAGGGTTTCGATTCTTACGTCGCCGTAGCTGGTTAACCAAACGGCGTTTCGGGTTCTTGTTAAATACGGAGCCCCAGTTGTCGCGGCACATTTCAAGTGACGCCCCGCGTCGTTGATCACAACGTTCTAAGAGATTGCGAACTTCGTCGGCGTAACGAGGTGACGAAGTCTGAATGTGTCTAGAAGGCGCGGGAACGAATACGTTGATTCCCCTCCGATACCGGGATATGTCCGTTCGCGCCGTTCCTCCCTAAAACCACAACGTTCATCAGAAGACGCAATCGTGAAGGCACATAGGGCATGGCGTTCAAAACTAGGTTAAAGAAGGTATGAAGTGAACATCTCAATCGTGGTGTTGGATGGATTCGGAATCGGAGCAATGCCCGACGCTTACAGGCTTCGTGAGAGTGACAGCAGAGCAAACACAGCAGCCAGTCTTGTGCAATGGGCTTCAGACGTCCGGCGCAAACCCCTCGAAATCCCCAACCTTCTTTCAGTGGGTTTGGGGCTAATAGACACGGAGCTTGACTCGTTGCGCGTAAATGAGGACCTACCGAAGCCGCTTGAGCGATCTGGGATTGTGTCTAGAGTTCGCCGTGCGTCACTTGGCTATCCAGGCGCGGATACATTTGCTGGGCATCAGACAATGATGGGCGCCGACATGACCCAGGTAATCATGGCGCGCGTAGGCGAGTACCTGGATCCGATCATCCAACCACTCGAGTCTGCTGGACATCATGTGCATCTACTCGATGGAGACAAGCCGCTAATAGTGGTCGACGGCGGAATCCTCGTACACGACAATCTGGAAGCAGATCCGGCGCTGAACTGGAATGTCACCGGAAGGCTGAGTGAATTCACATTTGATCAGATCAAGGACGTTGCACTAATCGTTCGCGAGGTCGCTCCGGTCGCACGAGTTATTGCCGGAGGCGGGTATTCGGGACTCCCACTGACGAGCTATGTTCGTCCTGGTCTCGAGGGAACATTAGGGGTCGATACACCTGCAACAGGCTTCTATAAAAACGGTGGGTTTCAAGTGGTCCACTTAGGAGCCCGTATTGACCATCAACATCAACTGCCTCAACTAGCGGTTTCGCAAGGGGTAGCGGTCAACCTAATCGGAAAAGCCGCAGACATACTCGTCACCGACAATGAGGTTTCGCGCTTCCCCGGAGTGGACAGCGAAGCAAATCTGGCGCGTACCGCTCAATGTATGAAACAAGGACGTGCTGACGGTGCGGTGGCCACATTGAACGTAACCAATATTCAAGAGACCGATCTTGCCGGGCACCAGCAGGACCCAGCACGTTACGTAGAGGTTATTGAACTGTTTGATAACTGGCTCGGGGAACAGCTTGGGCAACTCAGGTCGGGTGATGTGCTCATAATTACCGCTGACCATGGCAACGATCCGTTGATTGGCCATTCTCTTCATACCCGTGAGTTCGTTCCGGTCATCGCCATCACGGCATCGGTGGCAGTTGTTCCCGGTGTTGTATCTTGGAGTCGCCCTCTCGATTCACTCGCAGACATCGGGGCCAGTTGCGCTCAAATGCTAGGTATCGATGTGGGTCTAATGGGCAACGGCCACGCAGTCGAACTGGTCTAGTGGGTTCTATGGCGCGAAATAGGGGACGGGAGTTAGTGAAGGCTGCCATTTATCGCCTTCGTTTGTGTCTGAAGGATGATGCTACTTCGCCGAACTACATTCAGAATGTGCGTGGAACAAGCCATTGGTTGAGTACCTCGATGCCATTCGGTAACGACTTCGTCACCAAGGCATAACGCGTCCGTCACTGACTGACGAAGACCACGTGGGTACCCTCGAAATCAGCTGGGCAATAGCGCCCAGTACCGACCAAGAGGTTCTTATGACTGACACCACCACTCCGCTCGGCCTGATGATCCAACGCGGTCCAACCGTGTTGTGGAACGACTCAGCAACCCCTAGCGAGCTCTCTACTTCTATCGCATGGGGGGCAGTTGGCGCTACCTGCAACCCGGTTCTCGCGCTAGCTGCCATCCGCTCTGACCAGCCACGCTGGACCGCCCGGATTGCGGAGTTGGCTGAGGAGATGCCTACCAGTACTGAGGACGAAATCGGCTGGAAGGTTGTCGAGGAGGTCTCACTGGAGGCCGCCAAGCTTCTGGAGCCAGCATATGAGAAGTACAACGGATACAACGGGCGTCTGTCGATTCAAACAGACCCGCGCCTGGCACGCAGTGTCGAAGCGTTGGCCGATCAGGCCGAGTACTTCTCGACCCTGACAAAAAATGTCATTGTTAAGATTCCAGCGACCGAGGTTGGCGTCGAAGCAATCGAGGAGGCAACATACCGGGGAGTCAGCGTCAACGTCACCGTGTCCTTCACAGCACCCCAGGCAGTCGCCACGGGCGAGGCAATTGAACGTGGACTACAGCGACGCGAAGCCGAGGGCAAGGACGTTTCCACAATGGGTCCGGTCGTGACCATCATGGTTGGTCGGTTCGACGATTGGCTCAAGAAGGTCTACACTCGCGACGGTCTCTGCTTCGATCCGGGCTATCTTGAATGGGGCGGGGTCGCGGTCATGAAGCGTGCCTATGCTGAGTTCCAGAAACGCGGACTACGAGCTCGGCTGTTGGCTGCCGCCTACCGCAACCCACTGCAGTGGACCGAGTTGGTTGGTGGCAACGTTGTGCTCTCCCCGCCGTTCGCCTGGCAGAAGCGCTTCCAGGCGAGTGGTATTGATCCGGAGCCGCGGATGGATATCCCCGTGGACACAAAGATCCTCGAGACCCTGAAAACGATGCCTGAGTTCGTGAAGTCCTATGAGCCAGATGGCATGACCCCGGCAGAGTTTGACGGTTTGCCGCCTGCCCGCCTTGCCCTACGTCAGTTCCTGCAGGCAGACGAGGAACTCGACCAGATGGTACGCGACATCCTGATCCCGGCTCCTTGGTAGACATTACCGACGGAGTTCCCGACACCAAAAAGTCGCAGATCCAAAAAGGGGCAGGTAGCCGATAGTCGGCTACCTGCCCCTTTCTTTACGCCCTTTCCCGAATCTCCAATCACAAGGGGAGTCTTGGTGCCGAATTTGCGGCGTCTCTCCCCCGTCGTGATTGGAGATTCCTGTGAGGGGCACTGACTACTCAGCCGGGATGACCGACTTGTCCGGCCAGGTCTCCGAGATGTATGCCTTAACCTCGTCCGAGTGCAGCAGGGCGTCAAGCTTCTTGACGGCCTCTTCCTTGTCCGAACCGGGGAGCCATGCGACGACATTCACGTAGGGGTTGTCAACGGTGCTCTCAAGGGCAACGGCCGTGTCAAGGGTCAGGCCACCCTCTTGGGCGAAGTTACCGTTTATGACCGCGAAGTCCAGGTCCTGGAGGTTGCGGACCAGGGCGGGGCCATCGACCTCGACCAGCTTGGTGCCGTTCAGCGGGGTAACCGTAGCGGCATTGATGTCGCCGGAGGTGGGAAGCTCAACGAATCCCTCGTCCGCGAGCAGTTTCAGAGCGCGAGCCTGATTGGTCGGATCGTTGATGATGCCGATTGAAGCGCCCTCGGTCTTCTCTGAGACTGCTTCGTACTTGTCCGAGAACAGGCCGAGTGGCTCAAGGTGAGTGCCCTCGCCGTGCTCGAAGGTCCAGCCTTCCTGCGCGGTGTGTTCCTCAAGATAGGGGATGTGCTGGAACCAGTTGGCGTCGAGCTGACCTGCAGCCAGGGCTTTGTTCGGTTCCACGTAGTCGGTGTACTCCACGATCTCAATGTTCAGCCCGTTTTCTGCAGCCAGGTTGTCCTGGACGAACTGGAGAATCTTGCCGTGGGGTGAGGGAGAGGCGCCCACAACGATCGTTGTCAGGTCTTCCCCGCTCTCGGTCTGGGCGGTGCCGCTCTCAGTCGTTTCTTCAACCGATTCGGTACTGTTTCCTCCGCTGGAGCAGCCGGCCAGAGCGAAGGCCGCCACTACTGACGCTGCTGCGATTTTGCGTAATGCACGCATTTGTTTACTCCTAATGGTTTTCGCGACCGATTTGGACGCGCTGAGAAAAGTCTTTGTATTGGACAGGTGGAAGCTAAGGCTCCTTCTTCGCTGCCGACTGGTGATGCCTTAGCGGTGGTTCACCAGCCGGCTGATCATGTCGCCCATCATCTGCACAACTTGGACAATGATGATGATCGCGATAACCGTCATAATCATGACGTCGTCCATCCACTGGTTGTATCCGTAGTTGATCGCTAAGGCCCCTAGGCCTCCGCCACCGATAGCGCCAGCCATAGCCGAGTATCCGATCAGGGTGATGAAGAGCAGGGTTGTCGACTGGACGATTCCGGGGAGAGATTCGCGTACCTGAACACCCCATTCGATCTGGGTGTTCGAGGCACCCATCATCTGCGCCGCCTCAATCTTTCCGGGTTCGATAGAGCTAACGTTTGTCTCAATTAGCCGTGCGAAGAATGGAACAGCGCCGACAACTAGCGGCACAACCATCGCCTTCCAGCCAAGGGCGGCACCCATGATGAAACGAGTCAGTGGAATCAACGCGATCATCAGGATCATGAATGGGAACGAACGGACCACATTGACAATCGCGCCAACCACCTGGTTCAGAGTGCGACGAGGCTTGATGCCCTCCTGCGCGGAAGATGCCAAAAGGAGCCCGAGCGGAAGTCCGAGGGCCACGGTGAACAGGGTTGAAACCCCGACCATGCCGAGCGTCTCCCAGACCGCGGTCCAGAATTTCTTCTGGATCACGGGGTTGCTAAACCACTGCTCGTCGGGGTTCGAGGCCGCCGCAAGAATACTGGGGTGCGCTGCAAGTCGAAGGGCTAGGTTAGTGAGCATTATTTCCACTCCCTAACCCGAACGCCGGATTTCATGAGTTGTCCGGCGATGGCACGCGCGTGATAACTGGGCACCGCCAGCGCCAGCCGTCCGACCTGCTGCTTACCGATGGACTCGAACCGCCCGGCGGCGACATCCGCGCCCACCGATGCGACCAGGTTCAGGACGGCGGCTCCCGTGGGGATTCCCGGGGACGAGGTGAAACTTGCATCCAGAAGTGTCTGTGTCGGGCCGAGTTCCACGCCTTCAACATTCGGACGAGGAACGAGTTCCTCCGCCAACTGTGAATCCACTTCAGCGAGGATGTTATCCAGGTTGCCGGTCTGCACGACTTTGCCGTGCTGTAGCAGAGTCACTGAGTCGCAAATATCTCGAACAACGCCCATCTCGTGGGTAATCACCACCACGGTCACGCCGAACTTGTCGCGAAGTTGCTCAAGCAGGTTCATGATCTGTCTGGTCGATCCAGCGTCAAGCGCCGAGGTTGGCTCATCGCATAGAAGTACAGGCGGGTTCGTGGCCATTGCACGTGCAATACCTACTCGTTGCTGTTGACCACCCGAAAGCTGAGTTGGGTAAGAGTCCCCTCGGTCGCCAAGGCCAACCAGTTCCAGTAGCTCTTTAGCCCTCTCGCTAGCGTGGTCCTTCTTGTTCGCCAGTTGCATCGGGTACTCGATGTTGGCCGCAGCCGTGCGGGACTCAAGTAGGTTCGGCTTTTGGAAGACCATTCCGATGTTGCGGCGGGCTTCACGTAATGGCTTTCCGCTCAGCGCCGTTAGGTCGATTCCGTCAACCGTAATCGTGCCGGAAGTTGGCTGTTCGAGGGCGGTGAGGCATCGGATCAGAGTCGACTTGCCCGCACCGGACTGTCCCACGATTCCGTGAATTGATCCCTCTTCGACATGCAGGGTGACATCATCCAGGGCTACCACCGGGCTGCTGCCCGCAATGGGGTAGACCTTGCGCACTTCCTGCAGGTCGATCAATTCTCCTCCATCGTTCCTGGCCGAAGCACCTAACAAACGCCGGTTGCTGCAGTTTCAACGAGCCAGGTCTCTCAACTGCTCTTGATGGTTCTTTCCAACGGGTAGTTTAGCGATTCTGGCCAAACGCATCATTTTCGCATCCACAATCGGGACGAATTTGGGCAGAACGTAACCAAACTGACACATTGAGGTGCGGCAACGTAGTCTTTGTCCGTGAGTGCTGGACGGTATGCCCCTTCCCCGACGGGTGATCTGCACCTGGGTAATCTGCGGACGGCGCTGCTCGCTTGGGCCTGGGCTCGCTCGACCGGGCGTGACTTCTACCTTCGTCTTGAAGACTTGGATCAGGGGCGTGCCCGTGACCCCGAGCCGCAGATCGATGACTTGCTTGCAATTGGCATCGACTGGGACGGACCGATAGTTACCCAAAGCGAGCGCATGGATTTGTACGAGGACGCTCTCGCCACCCTCTCCCGCCAAGGTCAGGTGTTTGAGTGTTTCTGCTCTCGGAAGGACATCCGCGAGGCTGCTTCAGCCGCTCACACCCCGCCGTCGGCGTATCCCGGAACCTGCCATCTACTTTCGGATGAGGAGAGAGAGTCCAAGCGTGCCGACCTGGCCTCTCGGGGTTTGAAGCCAGCCCTCCGCCTACTTCCACATGCAACGGGATGGACCGTCTTCGACGAGCTTCACAGCGAGTACACCGCGCCAGTCGAAAGCGTTGTGCTGCGGCGAGGCGACGGAGCGTTCGCCTACAACCTCGCGGTAGTCGTAGACGACCTTGCAATGGGTGTAGATCAGGTGGTTCGAGGCGATGACCTGCTCGAATCCGCTCCAACCCAGGCGTACTTGGCGCAGCAACTGGGTGGATGGCAGCCGACCTATGTACACGTCCCCCTCGTACTAGGACCTACTGGAGTGCGGCTGGCCAAGCGCGACGGCGCAGTGACGCTGCGGGAACTACGGGAAGAAGGATTGTCGACGGAGGAGGTCGTTGAAGCCATCCTCCAGTCAATCAACCCAAAGGTATCAACGGCGGAGGAGCTTCTCGCCAACTTCAACCCGAACGAAGTCCCAAGAACGGCTTACCAGTTTCGACCCCCACTCTCCCTTGAGCCGGTTGAGTAACCGCTCCTCACACGCGGGCAACTTCCGCGTAACGTTTCCGTAGGCCAGACTATTCGACCATTTGCGGACGAAAAGCAAGCATAAACCGCAGAATAGTCCCGCTTACGGGTTTGCAATGAATATCGAGTCAGCCACGGAAACCAAAATGTGCAGCCGGGAAAGGGTCACTCTGTGGCGACGAAGAACGGCTCCACGTCATAGGCGTACCCCGGGGTTATCCGGATGACGCCCACCTCGTCCTCTGGGATCACGAGTGCCACGCGACCGTTCAGCTCTCCCCCCGGGTACACCTCGCTGATGTCACCCCAGCGGTCGGGGAAGTAGGCATAGACCTCGTTATATACCTGCCCTTTTGAACTGACGAAGTCGGTCATGACGTCGTAGGCCATCCCGGTCTCCTCGCCCGTGTACGTAGCTGTCAGGTCCACCAGAATGTACTTCATGCCTGATCCCAGTTCCTGCTCAAGATAGGAGTCTTCAGAGATCAGGTAGTCAGTTGCGTCCATATCGACGCTGTTGACGGTGATGGTCCATTCCGACGTGACCAGCTCGGAGCCGATCGAGTTCGGGTTGTCCCGTGTTCCACTCGCGGAGCCCGTCGAGGGCGTACTTGGCTGTTGCGGCTGACTTGACCCGCGATTAGGGTCGACCTGAGTTGGATCCGTCCCGGAGGAGTCGGTGGATGAGGAGAACAACAGGCCAGCCACAATGATCAAACCAAGGATTCCAGCAACGACTGCTGCAACTATGACGACAAGGGCAGCTTTGCTGTTCTTGTTGGCCTTGTTATTGGAGGGGCTGGGCGCCACGTACGGAGACTGGTACGCAGTACCTGGCGCACTGCTTTGATAAGCCGAGTATGAGGGCCCCGCGTTAGGGTGTGGGCCAGTGGCATATGAGGGCCCATAGGCGGAGTTTGCTGGGCTCTGCGGAGGGTAGTCCGGCGACCAGGATGCTTCCGACCCTGGCTGATTAGAACCTGCGGCGCCAGTCGGCTCAATTGGAGGATACGCGTAACCATTCTCGCTCGGAGGGCGGTAGGGGTTGTCAGCAGGGCTGTCTTCGGGCATATAGGGGTTCGGTGGAACGTTACTCACGACGTGACCTCCAATATCTCGAACCCGGTAGGTTTCTCCCACCATTTTGGT
The DNA here is from genome assembly GCA_049291975.1 of Scrofimicrobium sp. Taxonomy (GTDB): domain Bacteria; phylum Actinomycetota; class Actinomycetes; order Actinomycetales; family Actinomycetaceae; genus Scrofimicrobium. The sequence goes on along the minus strand of JBATQJ010000126.1, from coordinate 2,566 downwards.
GGCTTCCGCCCAAGGAAAGCAGGGATGTCTCATACCGGATCTTGGAGGTCCAGCCACCTGCTTCCGTAGGCCGGGAGTTCCACCTGGAGAACGCTGGATGCCGATGCGTCACTGGGTATCGCGGCTCTTGTTGGATTGGTCGTGAAAATTCTGTCTAGGCCTTTGATGCCTGCTCGCTGCGTGGAGTCTGCGTTGTTGTACACGAAAGCGTGTTTTGCGCTCGGGTACCAGGCAACCTCAACCTCGGGGTTGTCGGTGATCAGGACTGCGTCGAGTTCATCCTGCGCGTTCGCCGCCCACAGGCACGCCCGGTAGAGCAGACGAGCATTCTGGGCTGAGTAGGGTAGACCAGCTAGGTAGACCGCGCGGCCCTCGCCGTACTGGTTCACGGCGAGCTTCACGGAACCTTCGCGCAGTTCGAGGAGCTGCACATCGGCCCCAGTTGCAACGATGTCGCCGGGATCCTCGCCCGTATCCAGGGAGCCCACGAGGTCGGCGGTAATAAAGTGTGGCTCCTCGTTCGCCTCGAAGTGACGGGTGTGCGACAGAGTCCAGGAAACCTCCATGTCGAGGCCAAGCACGTCCTCGAGCGCGAAGATCGTACCCTCGTTGGTAGTGCGAGCGGTCGGTCCGCCGACCCCAATGAAGCCGCCGCCGCTACCGACGAAGGCGCGGATCAGGGTCTGCAGACGCGTGTCGTCCCATTCTCTTCCTCCTGAGAAAGCAGTGTCGCGGGCGCCGGCGTTGATGAGGACATCGACCTCGTCCAAAATGGCGCCGTCACTAGCGGTGACGTCCTCAAACGAAATGAAGCGGACATCCAGGGGAAGCCCTGCAAGGCACTCGATGACACCGAGGTAACTGTAGATCTGCTTGTACCAGAGAGCGTGGGCGACCATGTAGGTTTGCCAGGTTCGGAGCTTGCCCCACGAGTTGAGAATGGCGACGACAGGGCGGGCGTTGGCGGGAAGCTCACCTTCGGACCGGTTGTGAATCGAGCGGAACTCGCGGGCGATGGCCTCGACTTGGTCAATGAACGCGGGGAACTGCATAGCGAGGGAGAGGTAGCCGCCGTAGCCGATGCGATCCAAGGGCTTGCGGACGATGGCGCGGCGGGCTTGAGTCCAGGAGGTGACGGCCTCACCAACTGGGTCACCCTCGGGGTTGAAAACGTCGGGGAAGAAGTATGGAAGGAAGCGGCCCTCGGTGTACTTGACGCCTGGAATGTCTGAGATCATGCGGCAGGTGGCGGCGGAACCGACCGAGCCGACGACAGCGTCCAGGCCGATGCTGGGGAAGTAGGGGCCGTAGGGTTCGGTGCCGATCCAGTTGTCGCCGAGGAACATGATGGCTTCGCGGCCGCTGTCGTGGGTGATCTTGACGAGTTCGGCGGCTTGTGCGGCGACGCGTCGGGCGGTGAAGTCGATCCAGGTCTTGAACTTTGCGGTGGGAACCCGGAGCGGGGTGTTGTAGTGGCCGGAGTCGACGAAATCCTCGGGCGTCATGCGGTAGCCGTACTCGGCAGCGAACTCTTCGAGGGCGGGAATGGAAACGGCGGCAGAGTAACCGAACCAGTCGACGTACTTCTCAAAAGCGTTGTCGTCAAAGGCCAGGGTGAAGTGGTAGAAGAAGGTAGTGAAGCGGACGACGTCGACTTCGGGGTGCTTTTCGAGCCATCGTCCGAGGGATTGGCGGACGTGATCCCAGGTTTCCGGGTAAGCGACGTCGTAGGTGCGATCCTTGAGTCGGGTCGGGTCGTCCGCCCAGTCGTTCGTCAGGTAGTTATAGATCTGGGTGGAGTCCCAAACCTGCTTGGCCAGGAAGTCCGCAGTGTAGACGTGGAAGGGTTCGGGCCGGTGGATCGTGACGACGGCCGAGGCTGCATCTTCGGGGTAGGCACCGACCTTCTCAGCGCGGCTTTTCATGGGAAGCGCGGGGGCCTCCTTAAGTGCCCAAGCGGTTGTCGGGAGGGTTTCGCCGGTGGTCCGGTCGATGACCTGCCAGTAGAGTTCGCGATCAGCTGTGACGTCCGGTGCGAACTGGGCGGGGAGATAGCCCTCCATCACGTTGAAGCTCAGAGGTTCGGTGGACGTTGCGGTCTGTGGCGCTGACATGAGGAACTGGCGGACGCGCTGTTCGGGCACAGTGGCTGCCCATTCCTCGTCCCCGCGCGAGGGGAAGTAGGTGGAGTAGACCTTCGCCAAGCCCTCATTGATCCAGTCCGGAAGGTCGGTGCCGTCGGAGTTGCGGACTGCGTCGACCTTGAGGCGCTGCATCAGGGCCTTGATCTGCTCATCCATTCCGGTCTCGATCGGAAGAGTGAGTCGACCTTCGCTGGTTGGAACGTCCTTAGTGACCACAGCAATGTTGTCCTTTGAAACCTTGAATGATTACGTTACCAAAGACAACGATACGTGAATCTGCCGCGATCCGTTAAAGTGCAGAGTCCCCGCCGGTGGGTCTCACCGAGGGGGACTGCGGCGCGCCTGAAGGGACTCGAACCCCCAACCTTCTGATCCGTAGTCAGATGCTCTATCCATTGAGCCACAGGCGCCTGGTTTGTAAC
>JBATQJ010000125.1:0-7538 GCA_049291975.1 Scrofimicrobium sp. | reverse complement strand
CCGAGCATTGAAGGAGCACGATTTCTTCTAGAAACGCTAGGCGTCGGAGATCGATCAGAGGTGAGGGTCTCGGCGCTGTCGAATGGGCAGCAGCAGAGAGTCGCGTTGGCACGCGTTTTGCTGCAAGAACCTGACTTGGTGTTCGCTGATGAGCCGACCGGTGCTTTGGATTCTGAGGCATCTGGTCAAGTCTTGGAGATCCTGCGCGGTTATCCTCGTCCAGGTCGCAGCGTGGTTATGGTGACGCACGATGTGGTGGGGGCATGTCGAAGCGACTTCGTCCTCGTAATGAAAGATGGGTTGATTACACGCCGGTTCCGAAATCCTGAACCCGAGCAGGTTCTCGAAGCGATGGAGCAAAAATGAGATTCCCGCTTCTAACCATCTCCAAACGAGAGTTGTCAACGGACCCGTGGGCTTTCTTGGCACCAGCAATCGTTGCCGCCACCTGCGCTGTCTTCACTGAGGCAGTTGTGACCTTTATGCTCGCTGCGGCCGCGGATCCGGAAACCTTCGGAATGGGCGGAGCAACTCTGTCGGACAACATATCTGGGGCCATCTTGGTTGCAATCTTTACCGCCGTCCCCGCGATCATGGTTCTAGCGGGAACTGGCGACGGAGCGGTTACCAACATGCAGGGTCGCATTGTGCGGTGGAAGCTCGCAGGAGCAAGTCCGACGCAGATCACAACTGTCGTCGTCGGTCAGTTTGTCGCCTCTTGCACTGTCGGTGCGCTCTTCAGTGTTATCGCATCTTTGCCGGTGCAATCGAGGCTGGTTAAGGTGATGCTTGAGATGGCCTGGGTTCCTGATGCTTCAGCACCGACCACTTTGATGTCTGGAGTCATGACCGTGGTCGGATGCATCTTGGTTTCTCTGCTTGGTTCGCTAAGGCCTGCTTCAAAGGCAGGAAAGGTCATGGCTGGACCTGCTCTCCGTGAAGATGAGCCCCAGGTGAAGCAGCACCCAATATTACGGACAGTCTTGGCAGTCTTACTCGCGATATCTGCGGGAGGGCTCATTGCTCAGGCTTTTGGGGCCCAAGTAGGCGATGACGTGTCCGCCGGAATGAATGCCGTCCTGTTCGCTCCTATTCTGATTATCTGTGCCATTGCGTCCATTGGTCCGTGGTTGATTCCGATTGTGGAACAGTGGGGAAGGCTTGTTCCAAGCCGCTTTGTTGCCTGGCATTTGGCTTTGAAGACGGCGGGGGCCAATCCGAGGCGGACTTCTAGTACAACTCTTCCATTCGTTATAGCGGCCAGTATCGCGGCGATTTTCTCGGGACTTTATGCGACTTGGGATAGAGCCCTTCAGTCAACCGATCCTGACATCGCACTTAACTACAGCGACACCATCGCCCTGTTTGGCCCGGGAATCATCATTGGCTTGGTGGGAGCGGCCGGGTCCGTATTTATCCTGTCATCAGCCATTGCTTGGCTGACATCTGCGATGGCCGCTCGCGTTCTTTCTGCATCGGGCGTGCCCGCAGTCGCTCTGATTGACTGGCGACTTCAGGGTCTGGTGATCGGAACCGGACTGATCTTGGTTGCGACTATCGGAGTCCTAGCTGCTTTGCGGGCAAGCCGAGGAAACCCCCGTGCCCTCCTAACCTCGTCCTAGACGCCGTCCGGGAAGCCCAGTTGACGCCATGCCTCATACGTTGCGATTGATGCGGCGTTGGCAAGGTTGAGGGAACGGATGCCGGGGCGCATTTGGATTCGTACGAGGGACGTGATGCGGGGGTCATTCATCACGTGCGCGGGGAGCCCGTCGGGTTCGGGGCCGAATAGGAGGCAGTCCTCGTCCTGGTACTCGACGTCGCTATAAAGGTTGTCGGTTCTGCCGGTGAATGCCCAAACTCGCCCCGTCATCTGATCCAGGAGGTCATCAAGGTTTGGGTGAACCTGTACATGAGCGAGGTCGTGGTAGTCGAGTCCAGCCCGCTTCAGCTTGGTGTCATCCATGTCGAACGCTAAGGGCTCGATCAGGTGAAGCATTGCGCCGGTGCAGGCGGCCAAACGAATGGCAGCACCGGTGTTTCCGGGGATTTTCGGTTCGAAGAAAGCGAGATGAAGCACCGCGCCATTCTGCCACGTTCGGGAGCCCATCGCGATTTGGATTCTGCTGGGTAGCTGTAAGCGGGGGTCGTAGTTGTCGGCGGCAACCTCTAAGATCGAACATACGTTCGACTGGGGGTGATGGTGGTGAATAGAGTAGAACGTCTTGCCAAGGCCCGGGCAACACTTATGCAAGTTGAAGCATCAAGTGGGATTCGTTCTCAGCACTCACAGTCGATTCAGGAAATCGCCTTATCTCCCGGGGTCTATCACGTCCCGTTCGGGGTTGAAGGGCTCCTCTGTTCGTTGGCTCGGGTGATGACGTCTGACATGTGGGGAGTTTTAGTTGGGGTTCCCGATGTGGGGTGGGAAGCTGCCGCATCAGTGCTGGGTTTAGACATTTCCCGGGTTGTCACGGTTCCCAGATTGTCGTCAGGGGCGGCTAAGGCAGTAGGGACACTGGTCGAGGGATTCGACGCTGTGGCCCTCGGCAATCTTGATTTTTCCCTGCCAGTTCGTCGTTCACTTGCCGCCAGAAGCAGAATGATGGACCGATTTTTATTGACTTCGACTCCCTGGGTTGGGGTTAGTAGACCATTCCCAGTTCTGATGAAGCTTGGTGGCGATAATGTTACTGCCCCAAATCTGTCGGTCCTTGAAGGTGGGGTAGCGGTGTGAACGGTGTAGAGAAGCAAGCAGATCCAGGGCTACGGACGACGAATTCATTTAGACGGTTGTCCGGATCTAGGGCTGGGTCATCCAAGCAATCGGTGGAACCTAATTTTGGGTTTCAGCGACCACGGTATATCGCCCTGTGGGTACCAAACTGGCCCCTGGCGTCCCTGGTCGCTCGCGTCCCGCCAGATACTGCTGCGGCTATTGAACATGGCAGACGAATCGCTGTTGTTAGTCCTAGGGCTGCCAGCAAAGGCATCCGAGTTGGCATGACCAGAACTCTGGCCCAGTACTACTGCACAGACCTTCTGGTTCTAAAACGTGACGAAGATCGGGAAAGCGGGGCGTTCGAGTCCCTGCTTGAAGTCTTCGATTCCTATGCTGCAGATGTGAGCGTAGTGCGCCCCGGACTCGCATTCGCTCCAGTTACCAGTGCAGCAAAGTGGGCCGGGTCAGAAGAATCTTTGAGTGAAAAAATCATTGATGACATTGCTGCATACACGGGAGCGGAGGCCTATATCGGAATCGGGACGGGCCTAGGAACAGCTCTACTAGCCGCACGGAAAAACCTGGTTGTTCCCGAAGACAAAACGGGAGAGTTTTTGAAGGGACTCCATCTTCAGGAACTGGTTCAAGACCTTCCAGAAGGATCCGCCCATCAGGTTTCAGAAATACTGACAACCCTGTTGAACCTGGGAATCTACACGGGTGAAGATCTTGAAAGACTCGGCTCAGGCCCGGTCATAAGTCGCTTTGGTCAGGGTGGGGAAACCCTAATGCGACTCCTATCTGGGGAACAACCGGCCCTGTCGGTTCAAAAGCGATCCGAAAGTACCGTCAGTGTTTTTCTGGAGCTAGACCCGCCGGTGGACCAGATTGAGCATGCAATGGCGGCCGTTGCCAGGGTCAGTAACGACCTTGCCGATAAGCTTCGCAGCGCGGGACTCTATGCGTCTGCGATCCAGGTAGTCCTCGTGAGTCAAGAAGGACGTAGAAGGGAAAGAACCTGGACTCTTCTCGACGCCACATCTTCCTCTCAAGTGGCAAAGCGAATCACCTGGCAACTAAAAGGATGGGCTGACGCCGGAACAGATTCGGTTAGTGAAGAGCCTGACCCACTGACATCCATTGAATTAGTCGCGGTAGATCCGGGATCCCTTCCTGAGGTTGATCCGCTTTGGGGCGGCACTCGCACCTCATGGAAAGCGGCCCAGGCCGCCGAACAAGTACAGAGCCTCCTGGGTGAAGAGGCTGTTTTGTCCCCAAACTTGCACGGTGGCTTTGACCCTCGAACCAGGGTCTCACTGACACCCTGGGGAATAATAGGAGAAGACGTCGCGAAAACGACCGGAGAGTGGGAGGGAGGGGTGAGCGATCCACCGATAGTTCTATTCGCTAAACCACCCGAAGCCATGCTCATCGGTCTAAGGCTCGGAAGTGAACACGCTCCCATTAGAGGCAGACTATGGGTAACGCGCCGCGGCGCGTTAAACGGCACACCGGAAAGACTGATGGTGCACCAAGATCGATCCGAGTTAGCCGCCGGAGACTACCCGATCACACAGGTGAGACGACTGTGGATAGTTAGCGGCAGATGGTGGAAGCCCGATGACCAAACTAGGGGAGCCCGATGCTATTTGCGAGTCAGTCGAAGTGATGGCTCCGACCTCCTCCTCATCCAAAGAAAGGGGAATTGGTATGTGGAGGGCGTGTATGGGAGCCTCACCTCTGTAAACTCTCACCTGTGAGAAGGCCCCTTTCGAGGAAACTGAGACCCGCGCTGAGGTAAGGAATGACAAATGGCGAAGCTATATTTCCGGTACGGCGCAATGAACTCGGGAAAGTCGACGGCACTACTACAGGTTGCCTACAACTATGAGGAGCGCGGACAGCGAGTCCTTCTTGCCAAGCCGGCAATAGACACTAAGGGGAGCGGATCGGTCGTCTCGCGTCTGGGCGTGACTCGGGACGTCGATTTCCTGATCGGTCCGGATGACAGCGTTCATGAACTGTTCCAGAGTGCCGCTCGCGGAACCCAACATGATGCGCTGATTGAGGAAGTCGAGGGGTATCCGCCGGTCGCAGCTCTGTTGATTGATGAGGCTCAGTTCCTTTCTGCCCCTCAAGTCGACGAACTAATGAAAATCGCGGTGGTCGATGGGGTTCCGGTCCTGGCATACGGTCTTCGAACTGACTTTCAGACTGTAGCGTTTCCTGGATCCAGGCGCCTTCTGGAGATCGCGCACAGCCTCGATGAACTCAAGACAATCTGCCGCTGTGGTCGCAAAGCGATATTTAACGGACGCAAGGTCGACGGCCGCTTCATTTTCGACGGGGACCAGGTCTCGATTGATGGCGAGGGAGTAACTTATGAGTCTCTCTGCGGCCTTTGCTACCTGCAAGAATCTGGTGTCATCTAACTCCCTTCTAACCCCCTTGATCGAACAAATGTTCGATAGACTTGAGGGGTGTCAGAGCAGTACAGATACGCAGAACTCCACGCTCACAATGCGTTTACCTTCTTAGAATCGGCTGATTCCCCGGAAGAGCTGGTCCACTCTGCCGCAGAGTTAGGACTCAGTGGACTCGGAGTGCTGGATGTGGACGGAATGTACTCTGCCGTCCAGACCGCGAACGCGGGCCGAAAGTACGGGGTACCGATTGTTCACGGGGTTGAACTAACTATTGACCACTTTGAGATCCCAGAACCCGGCGCGCTAAATCCTCTGCAACGAACCCGCAAGTCTGGTTTCAACAGTGTTTTTCTCCGTACAGGCGATGGTCTTCCTCCGGGAAGTTCGGACCCCGGTATTCGCCTCCCCGTTCTGGCTACCTCGCAGATTGGCTACCACGCGCTCTGTTCCTTACTCTCCACCCACTTTCTTAAGGAGCCAGGTAAGCGCAAAGTGACCCTCAATCTTGAGGAGATTGAAGCTCTTCAAAGCTCTTGGGATTCTCCTGGACTCCTGGCGCTGACTGGAACTTCGAGGGGACCGTTGCAGCGTGCCATTCGCGCTCATGGGCTAAGGAGCGGTCGAGCTGTCCTGGAACGCCTTAAGGAAATCTTTGGTGAAGATGGCGTAGCTGTCGAGATGAATGCCGCGCCGTACGAACCTCCAGAGCGTGATGATCAGCTGGCTCTTCTTGCCCGCGAAGCGGGCCTTCCGCTGGTCGCAACCGGGGCTGTGCGTTCATCTGACCCCAGCCGTGCTCAAATTTCAGACATTCTGGGAGCGATCCGGTTGGGCAGGCCATTGGTCGAGGCTGAGGCTCATCTGCCAGCGTGGCGTTCCTTCATGCGAACCCCAAAAGAGATGTCACTTCTGTTCCCCCGCCATCTTGAAGCGCTTGACAACGCGGTGAAGATAGCAGGGGATTGTGCCTTTGACCTGAAAATCATCGATCCGGGGTTGCCCAACTTCCCGGTTCCTGAGGGTAAGACTGAGGCGCAGTGGCTTCGTGAACTAACCTATCAAGGAGCGCAGCAGCGCTATGGGTCACGCCGTAGACACCCCGAGGCTTGGGAGCTCATTGACCACGAACTCGCAATCATCGAAAAGCTGGGGTTCCCCGGATACTTCCTGATTGTTAAGGACATCGTCGATTTTTGTGCGTCTCAAGAGATTCTCTGTCAGGGACGAGGATCGGCGGCAAATTCAGCTGTCTGCTATGCCCTGGGTATTACCGCAGTCGACGCGGTCAAACACAAAATGCTCTTCGAACGTTTCATGTCGCCAGAGCGCAAGGAAGCCCCGGACATCGACCTCGACATAGAAGCAGCGGAGCGCGAGGTGGTTATCCAGTACGTATACGAAAAGTATGGTCGCGATAATGCCGCTCAGGTCGCCAACGTCATCAGTTACCGCCCTAAATCTTCGGTTCGCGACGTTGCTAAAGCCCTTGGCTACCCCGAGGGAGTGACCCGCCGGTGGAGTAAGTTCGTCCGCAGCAGGAATCACGATCCCAAGGGGTCTTCAGACTCCCCAGAAATCCCGGAAAAGGTACTTGAAATAGCTCATGAGCTCCAGCGCCTTCCGCGCCATATGGGTCTTCATTCTGGCGGGATGGTATTAACTCACAAGCCGGTTTCACAGGTCTGCCCCGTCATGTGGGCGGCGAAAGAGGATCGAAGTGTTCTGCAGTGGGACAAGGAAGACTGCGCTGACGCGGGCCTGGTGAAGTTCGACCTACTTGGGCTGGGAATGCTCACCGCTTTGCGTCGCATTTACACCTGGCTTGCCGAGGATGGGATCACATGGAACGGTAAACCTCTGCAGCTACACAACATGCCGGACAAGGATCCGCGTGTCTACGACCTGCTCTGCGCGGCCGATACAGTTGGTGTTTTTCAAGTTGAGTCCCGAGCTCAGATGAACACCCTGCCGCGCCTAAAGCCCAGAGAGTTCTACGACATTGTTATCGAGGTTGCGCTAATCAGGCCCGGACCGATCCAGGGACGAGCCGTGAACCCCTATCTGCGACGGAAGAACGGACGTGAAGAGAAGTCGTTCTTACACCCACTCCTTGAACCGGCGCTTGATCGGACTCTAGGCGTACCACTATTCCAGGAGCAGCTGATGCAGATGGCTGTTGACGTTGCCGGATTCTCTCCAAGCCAAGCAGATGAGCTACGCCGAGCCATCGGCTCAAAACGAAGCGATGATCGAATGCTAGCTTTGCGACCCGCGCTGTTCGAGGGGATGACACGGAACGGGGTAGATCAAGCCGTGCAGGAACAGATATTCGATCAACTGAAAGGCTTCGCAGAATTCGGCTTCCCTGAATCGCATGCTTTCTCATTTGC
>JBATQJ010000124.1:0-9572 GCA_049291975.1 Scrofimicrobium sp. | reverse complement strand
ATCCCGATCCGCCAGTCTTTCCCAGAGTGATCGGCGGGAACTTGAGGCCGCCATCCGCCGTCACCCAGCCTCTCAGGTGTCTCGGGCTTCTACGTCCCCCAAGAACAAGAACGAGTCCCAGGTAAGGTTCGAAACGGCTCCGATTCAGTACGTAACCCGGGTGCCAGCCTATGCGAAGGTTCTCGGCTGGACGGCGGCTGTCGCTCTTGCAGTCGGCGGTGGAATCAGCCTCGGGTTGGCGCTAGGCCCAGGCGCTTATCAAGGGGAAACTTGGACTCACACCGTTGCTTCGGGCGAGTCTCTCTGGGGAGTTGCCGCTTCCTTGGACTCCAGCCGAGGCCTCGAAGATGTCGTTGAAGACATTCGGGCATTAAACGGTCTGTCGGATGCGACGCTGATCCCGGGACAAGAACTCTTAGTTCCCCTCGACTAAGGTATCCAGTTATCCGCATATTCCTGACGTGATTCGTCCTTCTCTTTGGGTTTAGTGCAGTTGGCATTTAGCCGTATTTGCTAGGCAGGCTTCATCCTCCACTTTGAAGTAGAGCCGAGTCGGACTACGGTTTCCTTACCCGGTATTTGGGAGGAAACCTTGCGCTGTCCCTTCTGTCAACATGATGACACTCGTGTAATAGACACTCGCGTTACGGATGACGGCACCACTATTCGCCGTCGTCGTGAGTGCAGTGAGTGCCATGGTCGCTTCACAACCACTGAGACCGCCAGCTTCTCAGTTGAAAAGCGATCTGGTGTGATAGAGCCATTCTCACGAGACAAGATCACGACCGGAGTTCGCAAAGCCTGCCAAGGTCGCCCGGTCTCCGAAAGAGAACTCGCATATCTGGCGCATCAGGTTGAGGATGCTTTGCGAGCCACCGGACAGGCAACGGTATCGGCTGATGAGGTTGGTAGGGCTATTCTCCCGTTTCTTCGTCAACTCGACGAAGTGGCATACCTCCGCTTCGCCTCCGTCTACTCGTCTTTTCAGTCGCTTGACGACTTCGATCAGGCAATCGCCGATCTTCGGGCAGATAAGGCTGAGCAAGACCGGTCAGCCGACTAGCGACGAACCAAGCCTCTGGTGCGAGACACTAGTCGTCGGAGTCTTCGATCTCCGCAGTCTCTTCGCGACGTTCTTCCGCCACCTCAGACTCATGCGCCTCAATCAAGTCCGTGTCATCCGCACCCGCTGAGGCCTGTTTGATGAACTCCGTTGCCTTGGAACTGAGCTCAGATGCGATGTCCGAGGTCGCGGCTGCGGCGCTTGCCAGAGATTCCTTTGCGGCCGTCGTGGCTTGTCCTGCCCGTTCCGCCAGGTCAGAAACCTGTTCCGCGACTGCGGCTAGCCCAACCTTCATGCCGTCTTGAATTTCGCTGATTTGCCGCTGAACACGGCGTCTCATAACCTTGCCAATCTGCGACTTCGGAAGCTCTTGAACGACAACGATCTGTCTGGGTAGCGCGTAGTGGGCAAGGGACTTCTCGGCCCACTCACGAACATCCGCAAGAGAAATTGATGCTCCGGCCTCAAGAACTAGAGCGGCAACCACATCCTCGCCAGAGTTCCTTCCGCTTGGCATTCCAACCACAGCGACGTCTTCGATGCCCGGCATGGAGCGGACTGCCTCTTCCACCTGACTGGGGTAAATGTTGAAGCCGCCGGAAATAATGAGTTCTTTGCGGCGGTCTGCCATGTAGATGAAGCCGTCGCGGATCTGGACTAAGTCGCCAGTGTGTAGCCACCCATCCTTGAGTACCTCGGCCGTCTCCTCCGGGTTCTCCCAATAACCACCAAACACCTGTGGGCCCCGGGCGATAAGCTCCCCGATTTCACCGACAGGAACATCCACCTTGGTGTTCTCCGGATCAACGATCCGTATCTCCGTTGATGGGAAGGGGATACCGAGCGCACCCGGCTTCTTTTCGGAAGACAGGGGTGAGCCGAGCAGGATCGGTGATGCTTCGCTCATTCCGTAGCCCTCGATCATCAGGCCCCCGGTCGTCGCCTCCCAGCGCTCCATTAGCTCGCGGTTCAGCGGCATGGCGCCGGAAAGTGAGAAGGTCATTGAACTCATGTCAACGGGAATGTTCTCGAGTTCTACTAGAAGTCGGTCGAACATGGGTGGAACACCGAGGAAGAACGTGCATGGCAGGCGCCGCTGCGAAAGCAATAACTGGGAGGGGTCAAACTTCGGGAAGACGGCGATCGTCGCCGCCAATCGAAGACCGGCCAGTAGGGAAATCGTGAGTCCGAATGCGTGAAAGTAGGGGAGAACCGAGTAAAACACCTCGGCTCCCTCGTGTAGCGGAGGAACCCACGCCACGGACTGATACACGTTCGAACAGAGGTTCTTGTGTGTTAGTGCGACCGCTTTCGGGATGCCGGTGGTGCCCCCGGTGTGAATGAGCAGTGCGATCTGGTCGGGGGTAGAGGAGCACGTACCATTCCAGGGTTCCGCGCCACTCACAGTTTTGCCCCAGGGTACGACAGTCTTTGGGACCTTTGCACCCAGCTGGTTCTTCCTCTCGCGAATCGACTTGAGGGGAATCTTGAGCAGGGCGCGGCTGGTGGCTGACAGATCGCTGGCCAGGTTAACACCGAAGATGCGTTTGCTACGGTCGAGGAAGCCCATGCTTAGGATGGCCTTCTCCCAGGCGACTACCACGTTCGCCCCGTGACGCTCAAACTCCTGTCGCAGCTCCTCCTCTGGTGCAAGAGGATTGTGCTCGACGACGATGCCGCCAATCAGGGTGGTCGCAAAGAGGGCGATGATATGTTGCGGACAGTTCGGCATCACCAGCGCAACGCGGTCTCCAGGTCGGACGCCGGCATCGCGCAACACCGTTGCCGCTTTACGGACCTGCTGTACAAGGTCCTCATACGAGGTCTGTTGCGCCAAGAAATCGAGTGCGATCCGCTTGGGGTAGAGCTTTGCCGCGTCGAGGAGCAAATCGACAAGGAGCATGTCGCCCGAATCGGTCTTGTATGGGACTCCGGGAGCATATTCGGCTCTAAGTTCGTCGGTTAGCGACATCGTTGCCCCTCACTACTTTGTGGTCAAAGCTTGCCCGTCTCAGTCTAGGGTGCGCCACCGTTACATTTGCAGGTTCAGGCAGCGGGCTGAGACATTTGCGTTTGAGAGCTTAAGTCGTTCCATAACTGAAGGTGGCAGGGGGGTTGACACGTCTGTTATCGCGTAGCCCAGCGAACCCATTGTCGCCAAACCCTGTCCCTCGACGTTGATGTGTGTTGATGCAAGCGCTTCATTCAGCTGCGCCATTACGCCCGGGATGTTGTGATGCATGAAGGTCAGGCGAGCAGCGGATGAGGGAGTTACAGGAAGCGCGAGATTCGGCACGTTGACCGCCATGGACGTGTTGCCAAGCGCCATGTAATCGATGAGTTTCTGAGCGACAAAGGCTCCGATGTCATGTTGAGCCTCAATGGTGGAGCCACCGATGTGCGGAGTGAGAATGACGTTGTCCATTCCCTGCAACTCGGAGTCAAACGGGTCTCCCGATTCCTTCGGTTCCTCTGGGAAGACATCCACCGCCGCTCCGATAAGGTGACCGGAGTCCAGAGCATCTTTCAGCGCCACCTGGTCCACCACGAAACCCCTCGACAGATTTACCAACACTGAACCGGGCTTCATCAGTGCCAGTTCTTCGCTGCCGATCAAGTTCTTGTTCGAGGGATTTCCATTGACGTGGATCGAGACGACATCACTCCTTGAGAGCATGTCGGCCATGGACGCGGCCTTCTCGGCGTTACCCAGGGCGAGCTTTTCCTCAATGTCGTAAAAGAGGACGCGCATTCCCATGGCTTCGGCAAGAACTGAGAGCTGGGTGCCGATGTTTCCGTATCCAAGAATACCTAGAGTGCGTCCTCTGACCTCGTGCGCGTTAGCCGCGGTCTTGTCCCAACGTCCCCTGTGCAGCATTGAGTTCTTTACGGTCAAACGGCGAGTAAGTGCAATGATCTCACCGACCGCGAGTTCAACAACAGATCGCGTGTTCGCATACGGGGCATTGAAGACAGGTATGCCACGCTCAGCGGCCGTTCCAAGGGCGATCTGGTTAGTGCCAATGCAGAAGGCTCCGACCACCTCCAAAGACGGGCTGTGCGCCAGAACTTTGGTTGTCACCTCCGTCTTCGATCGGATACCGAGGATCTGAACCCCCTCAAGTGCGTCGATGAGTTCGTTCTCATCCAGGCCACCCTTGACGACACGGACGTTTAGTCCTGCCGACTCGAGAATTTCGGAGGCGATTCGATGCGGGTTCTCAAGCAAAAGTACGTTGGTCACGGCCCAATGTTCCTTCTTTTAGGTTTTTCTCGCCGCCCGGTTTCACCAGGTGGCACCAAGCGCCTGCATCCAGGCCCGTGGCAGAGCCCTTGTTCTAACGGAATGCAGGCGCCTTGTTGAGCGCGTCATAGCCACGAACAGGTCTCCCGCGCCGTCGGCCGCGATCTCACCAGGCTCAACAATTATCGTCACGTCAAACTCCAGACCCTTGGCCCCCACAACACTGAGCAGACTGACGCGCTGATCCAGGGCGGTATCACCCGCTGAGTCAGAGCCCCATATCCGTCCGCGTTCGTCGGCAACCAGGACCCCGATGCGTCCGGCATTGATCCCAACTTCAACGTCCAGCTTGGCACTCTCCTCGTCCACCGCACGTTGCACCGCTTCCCAGAGGGGATCCTCAGATCGGGGCCTCGGGATCGAGTCGACCTCGACCCTGGTATCCGCGAGCGCGTCGGGCACATCCCGCGCAGAGGTGAGTGGGAACAGTACCGGATGGTTGAGCTCCTCCATCACCGCCTGCGCTACCGCAGTGATGGTCTCGGGGGTGCGATACGAGATTGTGAGCACGAACTCTTCTGACAGTCCCCGAGCCGCGGGTCCGAGGGCCTCATACCAGGAAGAGGGACGGTGGTGTCCACGAGCCTGGTCAAGGTCGCCAACGACCGTGAACGATCGAGAGGGACAGCGCCGCAGGAGCGTGTGCCAGGCCATGGGTGTCAGATCCTGAGCCTCGTCAACGACTATGTGTCCGTAGCTCCAAGTGCGATCGGCCAGGGCGCGCTCCGCCAGGGGAGCCCACTCCTTCGGCCCCTGTATGTGCCCGGCCAGCATTTCAGCGCTAACGATTCCACCACCCAGGTGCTGACCCTCCATCGCGGTCTTGACCCGTTCCAACTCCTCTTCCTCGCGCCGCTTTCGGGCGAGTGAATCTGCGTTTGCTAGCGCCTCTGAGGTGCCGAGAAGTTCCTCAAGTTCGTCCAGAAGCGGGACGTCAGAAACTGTGATCGGAGCATCTTGCGGGCGGTAGACCAACTCAATGTCGGATCGACTCAGCCCCCTCTCGACCCGCCGAAGGGTGTCCGGTTGCGAGTAAAGGCGCCTGAGCAGGCTGGTGGCACTGGTCGGCATCCAGCAGAGGTTTATCTCTCGCCTGATTTCCCGATCCCCCCTGACCGATTCTCGCCACCAATCGAGAGTCTCCGAGTCAGCGTCGCTTCCCGCCAACTGTTTGGAAAGAGCGTCGACGAGTTCCAGGGCGAAGCCGTCACGGGCAACATTGTGGGGGCGCCCCGTTCTGCGCGCCCTACTTCTGGCATCGCGCACCATCTGCGGACTCAGGTGCGCCTCGCGTCCGTCGATCGTGAAGTGCTTGGTGTTTGAGGGAACGCGGGCCAGGTCGCGTACCGCCGCTCGGAGCGTTTCAACCCACTCGATCTTGCCCTTGGCATAGGCAACCTCAGAGGTGTCCGTAATATCCGTGTTCTCACCAGGGACCAGGCTCCCCATGGTCACGGAGACAACTCCGGCTTCACCGAGGGAGGGGAGAACCTGTTCAATGTAGCGAAGAAACACCCGCGAGGGACCGACCACTAGAACTCCTGATCGTTCCAGACGTTCTCGATGGGTGTAAAGCAGGTAGGCGGCGCGGTGGAGGGCAACGGCGGTCTTGCCCGTCCCGGGTCCGCCCTGAACCACCATGATCCCGTTTCCGTCAGCACGGATGATCGAGTCCTGCTCCGCCTGAATGGTGGCGACAATGTCGCCCATTCGCCCGTCACGCGCCGAGGCCAGGGCAGACATAAGCGCACCTTCGCCCTGGAACTGCAGCCCCTGTGCACCAGCAGTCTGCGCATCGAGAACATCATCCTCAAGGCCTCGGACCTTACGAAGATGGGTGGCGATATGCCGCCTACGAACCACATTCCCTGGCTCTGCGGCCGTCGCCTGGTAGAAGGGGCGTGCTGCCGGGGCACGCCAGTCAACCAGTAGCCGTCCACCATCGGAGTCGGGAAGGCCAGCCCGTCCAATGTAGTGACTGGACTGGTCGGTCATATCAATGCGACCGAAGACCAGCCGGTCCTCAATCTGCTCCAGACGTGACGCCTGATCTCCGAAGTGGGCTGCCTTGGCATCTCGTTCCGTCCGCGCCTGCGGGGTTCCCCAGCCACCCTGAGACTCAACTTCGCGCTGGGCTCGCCGATACTCCGTTCGCAGCCTTTCAAGCACTTCATATGCCTGATCAACGAAGCGTTGCTCTTGAGCCAGATCAGCCTCAAAGGTCTGCGGGGACTCACTCATTTTTCACGCGAACCTTTCCCGATCCGATTTTCCAAGCAATCTATTATTCCCCATTTGTGCGACGTAGGCATCCTCGGTTCGGCGGACCAGGTTCGCACTGTTCCCTGCTGGCTCAATTCGACGCGCTTCTCTCGATCTTCTTACGACACACGGATACGGTTAGAAGGTCAATGAAGGATCAGCGAGGAGGTGCGCGATGGTAAGACCCGAAGACCTATTCACACCAGGACCTGCCCGTGAGGCTAAGGCCCCGATTCTCGTCGCCCACCTGGATGGCTCACTTGATGCGGGAGCCGCTGGTGCACTTGCCGTAGAGCAGCTCCTAAAGACACTGAATGTTCAGCGTGTCGCGACCTTCGACTCTGATGAGCTAGTCGACTACCGGTCGCATCGACCGATAATGCAGGTCGAAGACTGGGTGACGACGGATGTCAGCGAGCCTGAGATTGCGATTGACCTGATCCACGATGACCAGGGACGACCAGTCCTGCTGCTGCACGGTCCGGAGCCGGATGCGAAGTGGAAGACCTTCACTGAAGCGATTCGGCAGATAGCTGATGAGGCGGGAGTGGAGGCCGTATTCACCCTCCACGGACTGCCTGCAGCGGTTCCACATACGCGCCCGTCATCCGTTCACATTCAGAGCACTGAGGCGGATTTGGTCCCTGATCAGCCGCTCATGGCCGGTGTCGCCCAGTTCCCCTCGCCCTACACCTCGTACCTACAGTTCAAGCTCTCACGGACTGGACGAGCCGGGGTTAGTCTGCTGGCCACAGTGCCCTACTACATGTCTGGGACCACGTTTCCGCGCGCATCTTCAGCGTTGATTCGACGTCTCTCCGAAATGGCTGAGCTTTCGCTACCGGTGGGTGATCTTGAGCGCGGTGCGGACGAGGAAACTGGGCAGGTAAACGAACTGGTTGAGCACAATCACGATCTGCAAAACACCGTGACGGCACTGGAACGGCACTTCGACGCCATTACCTCGGGTCCGACGGACGGAGCGTTCCGAACGGACGAAGACGGAATCGACGTTCCCACCGTAGTGGACGATCTGGCTGACTGGGATCGGGTGATGGGTACTGAACCTCAGAATGGAAGTTTCCCTGAAGCTGAGCGGTTGGACGGCGAGTCTGATGAGTCGCTCGCGGACGCGATCGGAGACGCGATAGAGGGCTATCTGCGCACCCATTCGAAACAGAAGCGTCGTCGCGATATCGATATCACAGCAGGCGGCTCCGTCATCTCGGAGAACGCGCATGTTCCGAGGCATCGAGCTCCGGCGCCGGGGGATGAGGAGTGCACCGCGCAGGTCGACTTGCCTGCTGACGAGGATGATCCGGAGAACCACTAGCCGTATCGGTCCCGGCGAGTACCTAGCCTGTCGTGTCCCGCGAAGGTTCAGTTCCTGCGAGCCAGGCGGCGATGTCAGATCGAGAGTAGATGGCAACTGGCAGTGGCAATCGCCGAACCTGCTGATCCAGCCACTCTTGATCAAATTCGCCTTGATCCCAGGCGGCCACGGCAATGTTCCCGCGTCGAGTACCTCGCCAGACCTTCCTGTCGGCGATCGCCAGCAGCGAAGGGAAGGCCGCAAATGCGGCGGCAACGTCCGACTTGCTCCGTCCAGCTCCTGCCTGACCTCTCGTCCAGGAGGGGGCGGCGCCGTGCGCGACGTTTGCCAGGTAGGTGCCGCCGGGTCGCAGTCTCGAACGCACCAGTTGGTGCCACTCAGCGGTCGTGAGTGAGCGGGGTGTTGAGTCGCCAGCGAAAGCGTCCCGCACGATCACGTCGTAGGTGGCTCCGCTACCCGTGAGGACCTCCCGCACGTCCCCGATGCGGAGTTTGATCCGAGTCCGAGGCGGAACAACGGCCCATTCCTTTAGTATTCCCAACATTTCCCCGTCGGTATCAACCGCCGCCTGCGACGCGTCCGGATACTTCTGGGCCCAGCAGAGGGGGAGCGCACAGGCTCCGGCTCCGCCATGTAATATTCGGAGTCTTTCAGCGTCGCGGTGGCGTGATGCGAGAAGCAGGTCAAGGTGTTGCATGTACTCGAAGTCGAGGACATCGGGGCGATCCAGGTCCAGGCGAGACTGTTCGGTGCCCGCGGCGGTTAGGGTGAGTATTGAACCGTCGAGCCGCAGGGTTAGGCCGCCCGCGGTCACTGCTTCAACCGAGTGAGTTTTTCTGTTCGATGTTCTACCCTTTGCCACAACTAGACAATGCCATATCGAGGACTCGGGATGGCAAACGAATGGAGGTTTCGTCGTGTCAATCTCTCCACGCTCATCGTCCGTGCGGCGAGACTGGGGAACAGACGACTCCGAAACCCCAATCCTTCACGTCGATATGGATAGTTTCTTCGCTTCAGTTGAACTGAAAGAAGACCCAGAGTTGCGGGGCAAGCCCGTGGTGGTTGGGGGCTTAGGGAACCGAGGGGTGGTCACTTCGGCGACCTATGAGGCCCGAGCCCGCGGAGTCCGGGCCGGACAGCCGATCGGGCAGGCGAGGCAGTTGGTTCCTGGCGCTGTCTTCCTTCCGGGACGCCACCACCTGTATTCCGAGTACTCGGCAAGAGTCATGGACCTGTTGGGCAAAGTGACTCCCGACCTGGAACCGCTGAGCATAGACGAAGCCTTCCTCGATGTTTCGGGGTCTGTCCGCAGACTAGGATCACCACTATCAATAGGCGAGCAGATACGCAGAGACATCAGGGAGCGCATTGGACTTCCGGCCTCTGTTGGCATTGCTTCCACGAAATCTGTTGCCAAGATTGCCTCTGCCCATGCCAAACCTGATGGACTGCTACTGATTCCCAGTGATAGGACGGTCGAGTTCCTGCATTCGCTTCCAGTTGGGGCGTTATGGGGAGTGGGAAGGAAGACGGGCCAGATCCTCATCGGTCGGGGAATCGACACGGTCGGGGACTTAGCGAATACGGAACTGTCCCTGCTCTCAAGG
>JBATQJ010000123.1:0-2272 GCA_049291975.1 Scrofimicrobium sp. | reverse complement strand
GGCCTACACCCCGTTCGCCACTGTCCCGATGACCGCCACCTTCCGCGGCGTGCTGAGTGGAAGCGTTCCGTCATTCTCAAGAAGTACGAGGGATTCGCGCGCCACTTCGAGATTCAGGTCCTGATGAGACCCAACTACCTCATCAGTGCGCGGGTGGTCAGGTAGCCGTGGGTTCTGAAACAGTCCCAGTTCGAACTTAAGGGTGAGGATTCGCGTCACGGCCCTCTCGAACGCATCCGGTGGGAGTAGACCGTCCTCTACCGTCTCTTCGTAGAACGAGGGGGTCGTCATGATCATGTGGTCGCCAGCCCTGGTAACGGAGGTTGAGGGATGCGCAATGTCCGACTAAGTCTCTTGCTCCCAGTCCGTGCGGCCAGCATTGTCCCAGTCAGTGATTAACGCTCCCGCGTAATACCACTCGCCTCGGAGCGCCTGGGTAAGCAACTACTCGTTCACAAGAGCGTTGCGATTTTGACACCTAACTTTCGGATTCGAGGGCCAGGAGGAAGCTCTTTGTCTCCGGCCCGGTTCCACCGCTGTAGTTGCCTATCTTTCCTGTTGACGGCAGGACTCGGTGGCACGGAATGATTATGGGAATTGGGTTATTCGCGCACGCACCCCCCACGGCTCTGGCTGCTCCTGGTGAACCCAGGGCTTCCGCGATGTCTCCGTACGAGGCTGTTTGGCCGTACTCAATGTTCAAGAGTTCCAGTTGTGCGGCAGTTCTGAAACTACCGGAAGGCTGCTTGGAACGATGCGATGAGGAAGGTCGGAGGAGCGCGTCTGGCTCAAGGTCAAGAGCCAGTGAGAAGTTGCGTCGCTTACCAGTGAAGTATTCGTCAAGTTGTTCGGCTGCCAGGAATAGGTGGTACTCGGCGGTGCGCTCGTCGGCCTCGTCCGCTAGATCGGGCCGTGCGGGAAAGATCTGGTATATCTGCGACAGCTTCTTGAGTTGTTGTTCTGGGTTGAACAGGACGTGGGTGATTCCGCGGGAACTCGCGACCAGCCCTAGATCGCCAACTGGGGAACTGACTACGTGAGAATAGAGAGGCGTGAGCGCATCTGAGTTATCCATACCCTAAGTGTTGTCGTTCTCCGCACTTTTCGACAGAGGCAATACGGCGCCGGACCCATTGGTCACAATCAGGGAGCAGAGACAGAGCGCCTCCTGGATAGATACGTTTATGGGTACATTGCGCCTGTAATCTTTGGAATTGGAAGTAGACCTTGAAGAACGGAAGTCAAATGAAACGAATAATGGCTCTCGGAGCAGTTGTTGCCATTGGCGCTTCGATGCTGGCAGGTTGCTCAGGGTCTGGTGGCGAAGAGGCAGCCAACCTTGACAACATCAAGGGAACCTGGGTCCTTGAGGGAGGAACGGGCCCGAAGGGCGACGTGGTCGCGGCCGAAGGGAAGACTCCAGAGATTGTGATTGAGGGCGAGGGTGCGTTCCACGCCACCGCGGGTTGCAACAACTTGTTCGGAACCATCAAGGCTGAGGGGGACCAGCTTGTCTTCTCTCCGGTGGCATCCACGATGATGATGTGTGAGCAGCCGGTGATGGATGCTGAGACCACGTATGGCGGTGCGCTGGATGTCATCACCTCGGGAACAGTCTCGAAAGACTCGTTGGTTCTAAAGGGAGATGGCGCCGAACTTAAGTTCAAGCGCGGCTAGTTTTTCTCTCATCATGGCCGCCGGGATCCGTCTGGATCTCGGCGGTTCTTACTGCGTAGACACGCCCGAAACCGGGAACGGCCTCGCCTATAAAGGGTGACTAAAAGCCCAGGTCACAGCAGGTTTTAAGGGGCATGACGGGGGTCACACGCTCGTGGCTGGACGCAATCGCAGAACCGCTGTAAGTTTGTATCTCGCCGGAAGTTCCGATGTGAACGAAAGGCCAGCCCTTCACAGAGCGTAAAGCTCGGTGTTTGGGGGTGTTGTTTGTGAACTTGATAGTGTTTGTTTTTTTTGACGTTTAGTTGTTTTTGTTTTTTGGTTGGGATTGCATTCTCTTTTTTTGGGGGTGTTTTTCTGGCATTGACCGTTTTGGTTTTTGTTGGAGAGTTTGATCCTGGCTCAGGACGAACGCTGGCGGCGTGCTTAACACATGCAAGTCGAACGGACCTGCCCAGCTTGCTGGGTTTGGTTAGTGGCGAACGGGTGAGTAACACGTGAGTAACCTGTCCTTTTCTTTGGGATAAGCGCCTGAAAGGGTGTCTAATACTGATTATTCTGCTATTTCCGCATGGTTTTGGTTGGAAAGATTTAT
>JBATQJ010000122.1:0-8208 GCA_049291975.1 Scrofimicrobium sp. | reverse complement strand
CCTCGAGGAGATCGGGTGCCGCGTTCAGAAGCTAGATACAGGGTTCTCGGTTCTGGCACCCTCATGGCGCCCGGACCTGGCTGGGCCAGCACACCTGGTCGAGGAGATCGCTCGTCTTTATGGCTATGACCAGATTCCGGATCGCCTTCCCAGAGCGATTGGTGGAGGTGGGCTTAAGGATTCCCAGGTTCTTCGCCGCAGTGTTTCACAGTCCCTTGCCGCAGATGGGCTGGTGGAGGTCAAGTCATATCCGTTCATCTCGAACGCGCATGACCGCCAGCAGTTGCCTATAGACGATCAGAGGCGCGCCTCCGTCCGCCTGCGTAATCCGTTGGCGGACGACGCTGGCGCACTACGGACTTCGATCCTGGATTCTCTGCTGGAAATTGCGGAACGTAACGCTGCCAGGGGAGTGAGCCCTCTCGCAATGTTCGAACTTGGCCAAGTGGCTCTTCCTGCGGGCACGAAGCCCACTGCGATCGTTGGGGTTGCCGCTCGTCCATCGGACGAGGAAATTGCGGCCCTGTTTGCGGGTGTTCCAAACCAGCCGTGGCACGTCGCGGGTGTAATGGGCGGGGCGTTCTCTCCCCGTTCCGGAGCCGAGCTAGATGCCGCTGTGTCGGCCCAGCCGGGCTGGCAGTGGTCGGATGCGATTGAGATGGCCCGACTAGTTGGTGCTGCCGGTGGCGTGAAGATCGAAGCAACTCGAAGTTGGCTTCCGGACAGTCCAGAGCAGAGGCCTGGTCCGCTGATGCCAAAACTCTTGAACAGTCCTGAGGCAGCCGCCCCGTGGCATCCTGCGCGGGTCGCCACTCTGTTCGTTCGTGCTGGCAAGGGGTATGTCGAGGTAGGTCGCGGTGGTGAGCTTCACCCTGCGGTGGTCGAAGAGTATGGCCTTCCCCCCAGATCAGTTGCGTTCGAGGTGGACATGGACGCTGTCCTCTCCCTCGTCCCTAGGTCGTTCCTGAAGGTGAAACCAATTTCGGCGTTCCCCCCTGCAAAGGAAGACTTTGCTGTAGTTGTGGCGGAAGATATCCCTGAGTCTGAGATCGCCTCAGTCATGCGCCGCGCAGCAGGGCCGCTGTTGGAAAGCTTGACCCTGTTTGACATCTACCGTGGAAGTCAGGTTCCTGAGGGATACAAGTCAGTCGCCTACGCGATGATGCTTCGTTCGGGATCGAAGACACTGGGCGCATCAGAGGTTGAAGCAGTCAGGACAGAGGTTGTGAAAGCCTTGGAGAAGCGACTCAAAGCGACGCTTCGAAGCTAGCGAGTGTGGTTTTTGCCCAGCACTTGGACCAGATTCCACTCAACGTATGAATATGCGTTACTCTGCATGTTATGCAGAATGGTTCTCCGATAGTGACGACGGATAGCGTCGAGGTACTGCTGACTCGCGCCGCTCGTCATGATGCTATTCGGAATGTTCTAGGTACGCAGCAAATCACCTCGCAAGAGGAGTTGCGCAAGGCTCTGGCGGCTCAGGGATTTGATACTGTTCAGGCGACTCTTTCGCGTGATCTGAGTGAGTTGCGTGCGGTGAAGGTTCGTGATCCCGAGGGTCAATCGACGTACCAGATTGTTGATGACGATGGGCGAAGCCCCTCGGCCATTGAGCCGAGCGCTGCGCGGCTTGCTCGGTGGTGTCAGGAGTTGTTGGTGGGTGCGGACTGCGCCCAGAACATAGTGGTATTGCGAACCTCGGCTGGGGCCGCCAACATGCTTGGGGCTGCGGTCGACTCGGCCCGGTTGGAACACGTTGTTGGAACGGTTGCAGGGGACGACACCATTTTCACCGTTTGCCGGGATGCGGCCTCAGCGTTGGCATTACGTCAAGAGTTGCTGGAGCTTGCTGGCCGCCCCGGCTGAGAGATACCAGTCTGCATCATCACAAAACATCGGCCCTAACCGAACGTCTTTCGTTCGGAATCGATGACAAGGAAATCGAATGAAAAGCAGCAAAGACCGAGTTGTGCTCGCATACTCGGGAGGACTAGACACCTCCGTCGCAATTGGTTGGATCGGCGAACAAACAGGTTCTGAAGTAGTCGCCGTGGCCGTGGACGTTGGTCAGGGAGGCGAGGACCTGGAGGTTGTCCGCCAAAGGGCCCTAGATTGCGGCGCGGTCGAGGCCTACGTTGCTGATGCCCGTGATGAGTTTGCCGAGGAGTACTGCATGGCAGCACTCAAAGCTAACGCTCTGTACCAGCGGTCGTACCCCCTAGTTTCGGCGATTTCGAGGCCCCTGATTTCCAAGCACCTTGTCAAGGCTGCCCGCCAGTATGGCGCAACCACAGTCGCTCATGGATGCACAGGAAAAGGCAATGACCAGGTGCGATTCGAGGTCTCTATCACCTCGATCGCCCCCGATCTTAAGTGCATCGCCCCCGTGCGTGATCTGGCGCTTACGCGTGACGTTGCCATTGACTATGCGTCGAAGCATTCGCTGCCAATCGAGACCACCCGCTCGAATCCGTTCTCTATAGATCAGAATGTCTGGGGCCGCGCAATCGAGACCGGCTTCCTTGAGGACATCTGGAACGGTCCCACGAAGGACGTGTACAACTACACCGATGATCCGACGTATCCGCCGCTTCCCGACGAGGTCGTAATCACGTTTGAGGAGGGCGTGCCGGTCGCGATTGACGGACGGAAGCTATCACCCCTGCAGATCATCCAGGAACTGAACCGTCGCGGCGGCGCACAGGGAATTGGCCGTATTGACGTGGTCGAGGACCGCCTGGTCGGAATCAAGTCGCGTGAGATCTACGAGGCGCCCGGCGCCATGATCCTCATTGCTGCTCACAAGGAGCTTGAGAACGTAACGATTGAGCGCGAACAGGCTCGTTTCAAGAAGCGTGTTGATGAGCGTTGGGGCGAGTTGGTTTACGACGGCCAGTGGTTCTCACCGCTGAAAAAATCACTCGATGTCTTTATCGATGACACTCAGAAGTACGTCAGTGGTGATATTCGGATGACACTACACGGCGGACTTGCGACCGTTACCGGACGGAAGTCCGAAACCTCGCTCTATGACTTCAATCTTGCGACGTATGATACGGGCGATTCATTCGACCAGTCGAGTGCTAGAGGATTCATCGACATCTATGGCTTGCCCGCGAAGCTTGCCGCGGCCCGCGACGAGCGCTTCGGGAATGGGATCAAGCTCTAGTCTCCCGCACCGTGTCAACACCTCGCGCCGGCGCACTCGCTCGACTTGCGGTGCGCCGGATCTGCACACGACCTAGGCCGTGGAATTGCGGCATGAGACATTAGGCCCGCTCAATCGGGCAGGACATACATCGAGGTCCGCCTCGACCACGCCCCAGTTCTGATCCGTTGATCTCCAGGACTTCGATCCCGGCATCGCGCATTGCAGCGTTCGAGAGGGGAGTGCGGTCGTAGGAGACCACGGTGCCCGGCCGAAGCGCAAGCATGTTGAAACCGTCGTTCCACTGTTCCCGCGAGAGTTCGGCCTCGCTGGCGTCGGGAGCGATGAACTTGACTTCGTGCCCAAGCACCTGCTGGATGGCGCTCCGAGTGTCGCTGCCGAGTTCAGTGACGGATGCGCCATTCTCGGTTTTCTCAAGTAGAACTGTCTGCAGTTGCTGAGCGCCCGGATACAGGGTGAACACGTTTTCGTCGAGTTGTGTAAGCACCGTGTCCAGGTGCATGAACTCTCTGGACTTGGGGAGCATGACGGCTAGTATGCGATTCGCTCGGTCGGCGTTGAACATTTCCATCGCCAGGTGTTCGACTCCCTGAGGGGTTGTTCTCTCGGAGATGCCAACTGTCAGTAGCCCGTTTCCCAACACTAAGATGTCGCCGCCCTCAACGGAACGGGTCGAGCCAGCCTGTCCCTGGGTCCACACATCAAACTCGGCGTTCTTGAATGCCGGATGGTAGTTGTAAATGGTCCGATAGTGTAGCGACTCCCGGCGTCTCGCCTCGCGGCTCATTGAACTGATGGCAACGCCTCCGTATGCCCAAACGGAAGAATCTCTGGTGAAGAGGTGATTGGGGAGCGGCCCGACCAGAAAATCGTTGTCGGAGAGTGAGTGGGCGACCAGCGACGGTCCTGAATAGATGCTCGCCCACTCCTTCTTCGTAATGCCCTCGATACAGAGTGAGGCCAACTCTGAGGGGGAGAGTCCTCCTGCCCACTCTCTTAGATATGGAGACATGAGCGGGCCAAGTCGCTTCCAGTTGAACGTGTTCTCTAGGACGAACTCACGTGCGGCGGGATCCTCGAGCGCCGAGCGGAAAAGGTCGAGGAATTCGAGAACTTGAATCCCCCTGTCCTGCATTAGCTCGGTGAAACGCTCATGCTCCTCCTGGGCCCGGTTCGGTGACAGCAGATCATCAAACAACAGTTCTTTGTGATTTGGAGGGGTCAGGCGTTCCATCTCTGCACCCGGGTTGTGAACGATGACTGTCTTTAGGTCGGAAATCTCGTCCTCGACCCGAATGGTGAGAGCCGCCTCAGTGCCAGAGGACTCGGCGTCTTTAGGGAGATCATCGAGTTGGACTTGCTGGGTCAAAGAGACCACCTTCTACCTTCAAATAGAGGCCGTATGCCCATTGAGGATACACGGGCGTTCGTGAGATCTGGGATGAGGTGAGGAACAGGTCGTTGAACCGACGTGGTTTCGGGCCGTGATTGCGCATCCGAGAACAGATAGGAATGCCCATATGAAACGGGGAGTCAACGCGGCCGCGAATCCGGCATCATTTATCCATGCAGGAATCCACTTCAGCAACCCCAAATGAGTCCAGTCGTTCTCAGAGCACTTCGCTTTGGGGAGGACGTTTTGAGGGAGGTCCATCAGGGGCGCTTGAACGTCTGAGTATTTCAACCCATTTTGACTGGCGGCTGGCCCAAGACGACGTCGCTGGTTCAAAGGCGCACGCTCGCGCACTGAATCAGGTTGGGTTGCTCGACGACAACCAACTCAAGGTGATGCTGGTAGCCCTTGACTCAATCGCAGAGGATCTTGCGGAGGGATCCGTCCTCCCTCGCCCCGATGACGAGGACGTTCATACCGCGCTTGAACGTGAACTGATCGAGCTGGTAGGACCTGAACTTGGTGGAAGGTTGAGAGCGGGACGGTCCAGGAACGATCAGGTGGCGGCACTAACCAGAAGGTTGCTGAGGCGGGAGGCCAAGGCCGTCGCGGCAGGGGTGATAAGCGTTATCGAGGCACTTATTGGGCAGGCACAGGGTGCCGGTAGTGCAGTCATGCCGGGGCGGACTCACATGCAGCACGCTCAGCCGGTTCTAGTAGCCCACCAACTCCTCGCGCATGCCTGGGCGTTGTCACGTGATCTGCAAAGACTTCAGGATTGGGACCGTCGAGCCGAGGAATCCCCCTATGGAGCCGGTGCGTTGGCGGGAAATACCCTCGGACTGGATCCGGAGGCAATTGCCGAGGAACTCGGATTCAGTCGAAGCTTCAACAATTCAATAGATGCGACCGCCTCGCGCGACCTCATTGCTGAGCTGTCATTCGTGCTGGCAATGATTGGTGTGAATCTATCGCGCCTGAGCGAGGAGATCATCGTCTGGAACACCGTTGAGTTCGGCTACGTTGCCCTTGACGATGCGTTCTCGACCGGGTCCTCCATAATGCCGCAAAAGAAGAACCCAGACATCGCAGAACTGGCACGAGGGAAGGCCGGACGACTGATTGGTGACCTGACAGGACTACTGGCGACGCTCAAAGGACTTCCCCTGGCATACAACCGTGACCTGCAGGAAGACAAGGAACCGGTGTTTGATGCCCTTGACTCTCTCGATCTGCTGCTACCCGCCGTGGCGGGGATGGTCCAAACCATGACTCTAAACCTCGATCGAATGAGGGAGTTGGCGCCTCAGGGGTTTTCTCTGGCGACGGACATTGCGGAGTGGTTGGTGAAGCAGGGAGTTCCGTTCCGCGAGGCACATGAGATCTCTGGTGCATGTGTTCGCTATTGCGAGTCAGCAGCGAAGGAACTTTCTGATCTGACCCCCACGGAACTGGCAGAAATCTCCCCTCACCTCAGAGCTGAGGTTCTGGATGTCCTCACCGTTGATGGCTCTGTCGCCGCGCGAAACGGAAAGGGTGGCACGGCGCCTGAACGAGTGGCGGAGCAGTATGGTGCACTACGCGGAGTCCTTGACGAAGCGGGCGAATGGGCTTCGCGGCTGTAGGCTTGCCACTGGAATGGGCCTGCACCAATAAAGAGATTCGCAGGAGTTAAAACGGAAGGAATCGCCTTGTCAGATCTGATCGCCGAGTTGGAGTGGCGTGGTTTGCTGAAACAGCACACAGATATGGAGCAGTTGAAGGCTGCCCTCAATTCTGGGCCCGTCACGTTCTATTGCGGCTTCGATCCGACGGCACCGTCATTGCATCACGGTCACCTCGTTCAACTCGTCGTAATGAAACACCTGCAGCGGGCAGGGCATCACCCGCTCGCGCTGGTTGGTGGCGCAACTGGGCAGATCGGTGATCCCCGGGAGGTCGGTGAGCGGGCCATGCAGGCGAAAGACACCGTCGCCGAATGGACCGAACGGCTTCGCAGGCAGATTGAGAAGTTCCTCGATTTCGATGGGGACAACCCGGCCCGAATGGTCAACAACCTGGACTGGACCGCGGATATGACAGCGATCGGCTTGCTCCGCGATGTCGGTAAGTATTTCCGACTGGGAACGATGATCAGTAAAGACGTGGTTGCTCGGCGTTTGGAGTCTGAAGAGGGGATTTCATACACCGAGTTCTCTTACCAAGTCCTGCAGAGCAACGATTACCTGGAGTTATTCCGCAGATACGGATGTACGCTCCAGACCGGCGGTAATGACCAGTGGGGCAACCTAATCAGCGGCGTTGATCTGATCCGTAAAGCAGAGGGTGGCGCAGTCCATGTGATGACCACCCCGATTATCACTAAGGCCGACGGCACGAAGTTCGGAAAGAGCGAGGGTGGGGCGATCTGGCTGGACCCGAGCATGATGAGCCCCTACGACTTCTACCAGTTCTGGTTGCAGACAGCGGATGAGGACGTGGTGAAGATGCTGAAGATCTTCACCTTCCTGACCAGGGAAGAGATCGGTGAGCTTGAGGTTGCCACCATCGAGAGGCCGCACGCACGCGAGGCGCAGAAAGCCCTTGCTGCGGACGTAACACGATTAGTTCATGGTCGGGAGGCACTTGACCAGGTCTTGCAGGCGACCGAGGCGCTGTGGGGCAAAGCGGATCTTGGAGGCCTCGATGCGGACACGCTGACCGCTGCCACGGCCCACCTTGATCGCGCCGACATTGTTCTCGGACAGACTACGGTCGTTGATGCTCTGGTGGCAACGGGGCTTGAGAAGGGCCGCCAGGCCGCGTTGCGCTTGGCAAAGCAGGGTGGTGTGGCTGTTAACAATGAGAAGGCGCTGGACCCCGATGCGACGTTCACGGCCGACCAGGTCCTGCCGGGAGGCGTGATCTTGATCCGTAAGGGGCGGAAGAACCTCGCGGCCTTAACTGTCCTTGATGACTGAGTTTTGGGCCCGCCGGAACACGTACTTTTTGCCCGTAAGTGTCTGTCAGCAAGAACCCCTGGACACGCCCGAATTGGGGTACGTTGCTGGTGGGCTAACGCGGAGTAAAAGTGCAGGTCACAGTCGGTTTTACTCGCTGTGTTCGCCATCACGCGGACGAGGGTTGACCATGCAGTTGCGGGTGCTATAGGCTGTATATCCGTTGCCCCAAAAGGTACGGGACAGACAGGAAGAACTAAAGGTTCTGGAGTTTGTTCGGAAAACCTAGGGTAACCGCCCCGACTATTTGTTTGGGGGTGTTGTTTGTGAACTTGATAGTGTTTGTTTTTTTTGACGTTTAGTTGTTTTTGTTTTTTGGTTGGGATTGCGTTTTCTGCCTTTTTTGGTGGGGAGTGTTTTTTTGGCATTGACCGTGTGTGGCTGGGCTCTGATTGTTTTGGTTGGGTGTCTGGTTGTTTTTTGGTTTTTGTTGGAGAGTTTGATCCTGGCTCAGGACGAACGCTGGCGGCGTGCTTAACACATGCAAGTCGAACGGACCTGCTATCGCTTGCGGTGGTTGGTTAGTGGCGAACGGGTGAGTAACACGTGAGTAACCTGTCCTTTTCTTTGGGATAAGCGCCTGAAAGGGTGTCTAATACTGATTATTCTGCTATTTCCGCATGGTTTTGGTTGGAAAGATTTAT
>JBATQJ010000121.1:0-1751 GCA_049291975.1 Scrofimicrobium sp. | reverse complement strand
TCGAGCCCTACGGCGTGAAAGAAATTGTTCAATCAGGTGCGGTGGCGCTCAGCCGCAGCCCACGGTCTTTGACCGACCAAATTAAGGAGAAATAGTGGCGAAGGTTTATTACGATAACGATGCCGATCTGGACCTGATTCGTTCCAAGAAGGTCGCCATCATCGGTTATGGCTCGCAGGGTCACGCTCATGCGCAGAACCTCAAGGATTCCGGCGTTGACGTTGTCGTTGGTCTTCGCGCGGGTTCGGCGTCTTGGGAGAAGGCCGAGGCCGCTGGCCTGCAGGTTGCCGAGGTTGCGGATGCTGTCGCCCAGGGTGATGTAGTGATGATCCTGGTGCCGGACCAGTACCAGCGCACGGTTTACGCCGAGCAGATTGCTCCTAACCTGAAGCCGGATGCCGCTCTGTTCTTCGCGCACGGCTTCAACATCCGATACGGATACATTGAGCCCGATGCTGCTCACGACATCTGCATGGTTGCCCCCAAGGGCCCGGGCCACAAGGTCCGCGAGTCGTACGTGGATGGCCAGGGTATCCCCGCTATTGTCGCGGTCGAACAGGATGCCGATGGTCAAGCCTGGCCGCTGGCCCTTTCCTACGCCAAAGCAATCGGAGCCACCCGCGCCGGAGTCATCGAAACCACCTTCACGGAAGAGACGGAAACCGACCTGTTCGGTGAGCAGGCTGTCCTTTGTGGTGGCGTGTCGAAGCTGATCCAGTCCGGGTTCGAAACCCTGGTAGAGGCCGGTTACCAGCCGGAGATCGCATACTTCGAGGTCCTCCACGAGATGAAGTTGATCGTCGACCTCATCTGGGAAGGTGGCATCACCAAGCAGCGCTGGTCGATTTCCGACACTGCCGAATACGGCGATTACGTTTCGGGCCCCCGCGTGATCGGCCCGCAGGTCAAGGAGGCCATGCAGGGCGTCCTCGCCGATATTCAGGACGGTACCTTCGCCAAGCGTTTCATCGCTGACCAGGACAACGGTGGCCAGGAATTCAAGGCCCTGCGCGCCGAGGGTGAGGCACACCCGATCGAAGCCACCGGCAAGAAGCTGCGCGCCTCCTTTGGGTGGACCCAGCAGGATTCCGACTACGTGGACGGGTCCGCTGCAAGGTGAGTAGTTCGCGTTCCGCCCTCCGCGTCGCCGTCATTGCCGGGGATGGTATCGGGCAAGAGGTGACCGCGGAGGCGGTCCGCGTACTCCAAGCGGCGCTGGCTGACGGTGACCGCGACCTGGTGCTCGCCGACTTCGATCTTGGAGCCAACCGCTACCTGGCGGATGGGCACATTTTGGACGAGGACGACCTGGCTCAACTAGCCGAGTATGACTCGATTCTGCTCGGCGCGGTGGGGGATCCTCGCGTCACGCCGGGCGTCCTCGAACGCGGTCTGCTACTGCGTCTGCGGTTTGCCTTCGACCAGTACGTCAACTTGAGGCCGTCGAAGCACTACGAGGGCGTGGCATCGCCGCTGAAGGATCCTGAAGGCATCGACTTTGTGGTGGTGCGTGAGGGGACCGAAGGTCTCTATGTCGGCAACGGAGGCGCGGTGCGGGTTGGTACCCCGCAGGAAATCGCCACTGAGGTGTCGGTCAACACTGCGTTCGCGGCGCAGCGTCTGTTGCGCTACGCGTTCGCCCTCGCTGACTCGCGCCCGGCGAAGCACCTGACTCTGGTGCACAAGATGAACGTCCTCGTCCATGCCGGTTCCCTGTGGAAGCGGCAGGCGGACGCGATTGCGCTGGAGTT
>JBATQJ010000120.1:0-7192 GCA_049291975.1 Scrofimicrobium sp. | reverse complement strand
GATCATTGCCTTCGCTGAGAACTCGTTGGAGCCATAGAACCCCGCAAGGTCCGCGTTGTTCAGCAAGGTTTGCGCCGTCGTGTTTCCCGCCGCGTCAGTGGTCTCCGCAGGGATACCGACATCGATGATGATCTTGGCCCCATCCATCGGAGCCGCGTACATGTCGTGCCCGATGACCGAGACTTTGTCGGCCCCTATGAGTTCAACCATGTGGTCAATGAAGCCTCCGGTGCGCTGAGCGACAGACTTTGATGTCGTGTCCTGCGCCATCACAGCGATTCGAACGGTGTCGGCTGGGTTGCTCAGCTTGTCCTTAATCTTCTCGTACATCCGATCAGCTGCCTCGCCACCTGCGGCGACATTGTCCGTAGCAACGAATGCCTTGACGGCGCCGCCCGTGTCCGCTTCGATGTTGGCATCGAATGTAACCAGCGGAATTCCCATTGACGCGGCCTGAGCAATCAAGTCCATTGAGGCCTCTTGATCGAGCGGAGCGAACGCTACCGCATTGGGCTTCTTGTTCAGTGCGTTGTTGAGTTGCTCAATTTGTTCGCTGATGTTCGCCTCTGAGGCAGGACCGACAAAGTTGACGTTCGCGTCGTAGTCCTTGCCTGCCTCCTGCGCCCCGGCATTCACCATCTTCCAGAAATCAACCTGGAAGCCTTTAGAGACAACTTCGATGTTCATTTTCTCGCCCGATGCGCCACCGGCACCAGTGCCGGTGTCACTCTGATTGGCGGGCTTCGACTCGGGCGCCGAGTCCCCTCCAGTCGAGCAGCCCCCAATGGCGCCGAACGCCATCAGGCCACACGCTGCGAGCGTGGCCGCGCTACCTATTTTCCTCATTGTTGCTTTCCTTCTCTGTATGCATCTATGTATCTGTGTGTTTCTCAGTTTCCTGAATTCCTCAATGCCATGCCGCCAGCAGGGCTAATCCACTCACTCCTTCCTCTTCTTTTTGCGTTGACGGCTAACAACATCAGCGAAGACCGCAATCACCAGCACAAATCCGGTGAAGAAAATCTGGTAGTGCGGTTGCAGTCCGACAAAGGGCAGCCCCGTCTTCAGAACCGACATGATGAAGACACCGATCATGGTGCCTGCGATAGATCCGACTCCGCCCGACAGGGAGGTCCCACCAATGACCGTCCCGGCGATGGCATCCAGTTCGAAGCCGTTACCGGTGCCCGGGAGAATCGTTGAGTAGATCGACGCGTAGGCGATCGCCGCCACGCCTGCAAAAAGTCCGCTGATTACGTACGCGAGCATCTCCCACTTGACGACGTCGACACCGGAAAGCCGGGTCGCCTCCTTGTTGCTTCCGAGCGCCGTGATGTAGCGACCAGCCTTGGTCTTGTTAAGCACGTAAGCCATGAGGATCGCGGATCCAAATAGGACGATGATTCCCGTTGGGATGGCTCGTCCCGAGGGTTCAATGATCTTGAAGATGTTCCTGAACCATCCGTCAGGGGTGCCGCGTTGCGGATAGGTGATAGACGCGGTGGCAGTCACGATCGAACCCAAACCGCGGGCGACCATCATCGTTCCCAGCGTCGCGATGAACGCCGGGATCTTCATGACCGCGACCATGAAGCCATTAGCCAGACCAAAGATCACGCCTACGACCACCGCCGCAATCAACGTGAGCCACATGGGCAGACCAAGCTTCTCGTGAAGCGTGCCCGCGAGCAACGCCGCGCAGATCATCACAGCACCGACTGAGAGGTCGATACCTCCCGTGATAATGACGAACGTCATGCCGATCGCCATAAGGCCGATGTAGTACGACGAATCAAGGATGCTTACGAACGTGTTCGCACTCGCAAAACCAGGACCAGCAACACAAAAGAAAATGAATAGAGCGATGAGCGCACCCAGCGCGACGGCACGCTGCCCACCCAACTTGCTGACCAATGCCGGGAAGCCGCCTAGCTTCGAATCCGAAGCAACGGAGTCTCTTTTGTTTCGAGTCATGTTCCTTACCCTCCCAACGTGGCAGCGTGCATGATGTTTTCCTGCGTCGCTTGTTCAATAGGTATTTCGACAGTCTTCCTGCCCTCGCACATCACCATCACTCGATCGCTCATTCGAAGAATCTCCGTTAGTTCAGAAGAGATCATGATGATTGACTTGCCCTGCTGAACGAGCTCGTTCATCAGGTCATAAATCTCTGCCTTGGCACCCACATCGATCCCCCGCGTCGGCTCGTCAAAGATGAAGATGTCGCTGTCCCGCACCAACCACTTGGAGATGACGATCTTCTGCTGGTTGCCACCAGAGAGCTTTCGAACTTCCTGTGTTTCGGACGGAGTCTTGATCCTGAGCCGCTTGATGTACTCCCGGGCGACCTCGCGTTCGGCTGGCGCGCTCACCATTCCGCCCCGAACAAACTGGGGCAGCGTCGGCAGGGTGACGTTGAGAGCAACGTCCTTGTCAACTAGGACTCCGTAACGCTTCCTGTCCTCGGACAGGTAGCTGATACCTGCGGCCACGGCATCTTCTGGGGTCCGGATCCTCGCAGGAGCTCCGTTGACCACAATTTCGCCGGAGTCGATCTTGTCAGCCCCGAAGATCGCTCGGGCCGTCTCGGTGCGACCAGCCCCCATTAGGCCGGAGATTCCGAGAATCTCTCCCCGATGAAGATCGAAACTCACGTCCTGGACCATTGGACCCGCACTCAAGTTCCGAACGCTCAAGACCACATCTGAGTCTGGCGCCACCTTGCTCGCCGTCTTCGGATCCTCCAACACCACGCGACCAACCATCATGTTGATAATTTCGTCCTTCGTTGTGTCTGGTGTGTTCACCGTCCCCACGTACCCGCCGTCACGCATCACCGTGACGCGGTCGGTTATCCGCTTGATCTCATCCATACGGTGGGAGATGTAGACGATCCCGATCCCTTGGTCCCGAAGCTCGTTGATGATCTTGAACAGGTCGTCGATTTCAGAGTCGGTCAGTGCCGCCGTCGGTTCATCGAAAACAATGACCTTCGCGTCAGTCGAGATGACCTTGGCGATCTCGCACATCTGCTGGTGGCCAACATCCAAGTTCCCCATGGTTTCTTTGGGATCGATCATGATGTTCAGCCGCTTGAACAGCTCCTCGGCCTCACGGTTCATCTGCGCGTCATTGATGGTGCTACCCCTGGTCGGCTCTCGGCCGATGAAGATGTTCTGAGCCACCGTTAGGTGGTTCATCATGTTCAACTCCTGGTGGACAATTGCGATCCCGGCGTCCTGAGCGTCCCTGGGAGTGTTGAACTGGACGTCTTTGCCCTCAAGTTCGATGGTCCCGCTGTCTTTTGCGTAGATGCCGGTGAGGATCTTCATCATTGTTGACTTGCCCGCGCCGTTCTCACCCATGAGTGCATGCACTTCCCCGGAATACAGGTCCAGGCTCACGTCGTTCAGGGCCTTCACCGGCCCAAAAGACTTGCTTATGTTCTGCATTTTCAGGATTGGTTCATTCATCTTGGCTCCCCTCCTTTCTGTTCTTCTCGGTTGTTTGCTGGTCCAGGAGGCCACTCTTGCCGGCCGCCTGGAGGAGCATCTCGTTCAGGACAAACCCTGGAGCGTAGATGACTGTTTCGAGCTCTGGTACGTCGTCGCTGTCAGCACGGACTGCGGTGAGCAGCATCTCCATCGCCGATCTGGCCATATCTGCGCGGCTGCGCGTGACGTGGTTGTAGGACATGTTGATCGCATCGAACGCGTCGATCGAGTCGATGCCGAACAGATCCACCTCATCCGGCACCCCGATCCCGAGTTCGTTAACGGCCTGCATCATCCCGAGAGTGGTCATGTTGTTCGAAGTGATTACGGCAGTGGGTCGTTCCTCCATCTCAAGCAGTTCCTTTCCCAGTCGATACGCGGTCTCGGCAGTAAAATCGCCTGCCACGACGTAGCGGTCGTCCACCTCTATCCCCTCGGAGTCCAACGCCGTTGTGTATCCGCGGAGACGCTCCTTCGAAATACCGATCAAGTTCCCACCAGTCACGATGGCGATGCGTCGATGCCCCGCGGCGGCCAGGATCTTCGCGCAGAGATACCCAGCACCGAAGTTGTCCAGGTAAACACCCGGCCGCCCCAACTCGGGAACCTCGCGGTCGATTAGGACGACCGGGATGTTCAGCAGATCCAGGGCCTGTTTGGCATCTGAGACGGCATCCCCGCTCCCGTACTCCACTGACGGCGCGTACAAGAGACCGCAGACCCGGTGCTCACGCATTAACCTGAGCGACTCCAGGTCCCGCTGAGGATCGTTATTGGTGTCGTAACAGACAACCGACATTCCTTCGGACGTGGCCATGTTGGTCAAAGTGCGCAAGATCTTCCCGTAAAACGGGTTATCGATCTCGGGGATGATTACCCCGATTGCGTTGGACGCCTGCTTCGAGAGGTTACGGGCCGCAAGCGATGGAGAATACTCGTGCTTCTCCATCGCTTCGAGCACACGACGCTTGGTCTCGTCATCAACCAGATCCTCGTGGTTGATCACCCGCGAGACCGTCGCTATGGAGACATTCGCTTCGCGGGCAATGTCCCTGATCGTAACCTTCTTCATCTCGGCACCTTCTTGTTATGAGTCGTTGCGCTTGTTGAACTCGTCCATAATCGCAACACTCGACGTCGAACCGATGCGCTCTACACCGGCCGCGATCATTTCGAGAGCTTGATGCAGAGTCCTCACCCCTCCAGAAGCCTTGACCTTTATGGCTCGGTCGGCGTGCTTGCGCATCAGCTTGACGTCGTCGAGGGCTGCCCCCCCGGTACCGAATCCGGTCGCGGTCTTTATGAAATCTGGACCGACCTGGTTTGCGATCCCGCAGAGTCTGATCTTCTCGTCATCGGTCAAGTAGCAGTTTTCAAAAATCACCTTCGACGTTGCGCCGTGCTTTCTGCAGATCGAGACGATCTGTTCCATCTCGTCTTGGATGTACGCGTAGTCTCCGGCCTTGATCCTGTTCTGGTTCACGACGTAGTCGATCTCGTCCGCACCATTTTCAAGGGCGTCCGTCGTCTCGAAGACCTTCGTCTCAATAGTGGTCTGTCCCAGTGGGAAGCCGATTGCTGCACCTACATGGACGTCCGTCCCCTGTAGCATCTCTTTGCACTTCTCAACTGGGTACGGGTTGATCGCGACCATCTTGAACCCATACTCGCGCGCCTCGTCACAGAGCTCCCGAAACTCCTCGTCCGTAGCGTTAGTGCGTAGAAGAGTGTGGTCAAAGTACTGCGCGAGCTCAGTCGCCGTCAGTTGTGCCATGTGCCTTTCTCCTTTCCTTTAGAACTAGTCGTTTTCTTGCGAAGCCATAGACTCAAACGTCGGCACCAATGCGTGATACGCCTGCTGAAAGACGTCGTACATCCGGTCGTAGCGATCTCTGTTGACCGCGTTCGGCTCGATGTGGGTGTTGATTGGATTGAACTCCGAGCATTCTTTGAAGTTCTGGTAGAGCCCGATCCCAACGCCGGCACAGATCGCCGCCCCCATTGAGGTGGCTTCCTCCTGGAACCTTGGAACCGCGAGCGGCACGCCCCAGATGTCGGACAGAATCTGTAACCAGACGCGTCCCTTCGCCCCGCCCCCAATCATTGAGATTTCGCCTATTTGCTGCTGAGCGGCAAGAGCCTCCTTGATGATGCGGAGGTTGTAACCCACTCCTTCGAGCACGGAGCGAGACAGATATCCCTTGGTCATGCTGGCGCGAAGCCCAACGAAGGCCCCTCGAGCGTCGTGGTTCCACCATGGCGACCGCTCACCTATCAGGTAAGGCAGGAACAGCAGTCCGCCCGAGCCGACAGGGGCAGCCGCGGCCTCGGCGTCGATCAGCGAGTAGACGCTGTTGCCTTCGATTTCCGCCTGGGTGATCTCTTCAGCGCACATCGTGTCCCTGTACCACTGGTACGAAAGCCCGGCGGCCTGCATTGTTCCGCAAGGTGTGTACAAGTCCGGGTCCAAGTGCACCCAATTGAACGTTCGCATCGCTGGATCGAAGTACGGTGCCGACGCGGCGGTGGAGATCCAAGAGGAGGTGCCGATAACGTTGTATGCCCGCCCTGCGTCGACTACGCCCGCGCCGACGGCCGCGCAACTGCCGTCGCCACCCCCTATGACCACGGGTGTGCCCTCGGCCAACCCCGTCGCCTCGGCCGCCTCGGTCGTTACCAGGCCTGCGACGTCGGTGGACGCGTGGAGCTCCGGAAGCAGGTCCGGGCGGATTTGAAACGCGTCCACTAACTCCGGTGACCAAACCTTTTGCTCGATGTCCAGGAGATTTGTACTTGAGGCATCGCTGAAATCCGTGACCAGCTTGCCCGTGAGCCGGTAGATGACGTAGTCCTTGGCATGAACCATCTTCCACGCCTGAGCGTAGGCATCGGGTTCGTTTTCCTTGATCCAGAGAAGCTTGGCTGCCGAATAGCTTGCGCTCAGACGGTGTCCGGTGATCCGGTAGCCTCGCTCCATACCTACCTGGGCGATCATCCAGGACTCCTGCTTCTGCGCGCGAGTATCTGCCCAAGTGACCATCGGTCTCAGTGGCTCGCCGTCTCTGCCCAGTAGCAGGCAACCCATCATCTGGGCACTGAAGCTGACGGCCTCGATCCTCGTAGGACTGATCCCCGCCTGGTCGAGGAGTTCTCGGGTCGTGGTGCACACAGCGCTCCACCAGTCAGCTGGGTCCTGCTCTACCCAACGGTCGCGCGGATAGGAGATTCCGTAGCCACACACCGTCGAAGCAACAAGTCGGCCGCTGGCGTCAAAAAGCGTGGCCTTGTTGCCGCTGGTGCCCAAGTCATGCGCGAGCAAATATCCGGTCGTCATCGATCCTCTTCCCACATCCCCATAGATGTAACCGGTTTCAGTAACCGGTTACATCAGATTAGGTGGTCATCAGAAACGATGTCAAGCGTCACTTTTCGTATTTATGCAATCGTTACAAAGGAACCGTGAGTCTGCTCGGCGATCGGGAGCATAAAGGCAGACTCAGGTCGCTCCTGACAGCGCGGACCGCTCTCCTCCGAGCAGGGAAAACGCGCCCCGGCAAGGTAGAAACCTGGCGGGAGCGTTTCAACGGGGGTAGGTGGGGGAACTCCCGACCTTACGATTATGAGTCGTACGCTCTAACCGGCTGAGCTACCCCGCCATGATCAACCCGGCGTACCGGCAAGACCAGAGCCCCGAAAGG
>JBATQJ010000119.1:0-11063 GCA_049291975.1 Scrofimicrobium sp. | reverse complement strand
ATGGTCTCAACGTTGTTGACAACCGAGGGGCGGGCGTAGAGCCCGGCGACCGCCGGGAACGGCGGCTTCAGACGGGGATGACCGCGGCGCCCTTCAAGCGAATCAAGCAACGCAGTCTCTTCGCCGCAGATGTAGGCACCAGCGCCGGCGTGAGCGGTGATCCTCAGATCACCAAGCAGACCCGCTTCAGTGGCCTCATTGATGGCGCTCATCAGGCGGCGATACACGTGGACAACTTCGCCACGCAGATAGACAAAAGCGTGCTCACAGCGAATCGCCCGCGAAGCAATCGCAATCCCTTCGACCAACAGGTGTGGGTCTGCCATAAGCAGCGGCATGTCCTTGCATGTTCCCGGCTCGGACTCGTCAGCGTTGACAACAAGATAACGAGGGAGTCCGTCGTCCGGAGGAAGGAATGACCACTTCATTCCTGCGGGGAAGCCCGCTCCACCCCTACCCCGGATTCCTGCGTCTTTCACCGTTTGGGTGATGTCAGCCGGCTCCATGGCGTTTGCCTTCTCCAGCCCCTGGTATGCACCGCTTTCCAGTGCGGCCTTGAGGGTCCATGACTCGGGCTTATCCCAGTTCTTGGTAAGCGCCGGAGTCAGCGGATCGGCTTTGGTGAACTCGACCATTACTTGTCCCCCTCGCCCTTCTCAATGCCTGCCCCGACCGGAACCGGAGCCGTCCAATCATGCTCGGCGGCGACGCGCAGCCCCTGGAAAGTGGCGTAACCGCCGCTGGGGCCCTGGTTCGCTAGACCATCAGGGAATCCGGCAAGCGTGTGCGCAACTTCCTTGAACGTGTGTACCTCATCCGGGCCGCGACTCGGCGTCACCGGTCGGCCCTCACGAATGTCCTCGACCAGTTGCCTTGCCGACTGCGGGGTCTGGTTGTCGAAGAATTCCCAGTTGACCATGATGACGGGAGCGTAATCGCAAGCGGCATTGCATTCGAGGCGTTCGAGGGTGATCTTGCCGTCCTCGGTAGTCTCGTCGTGTCCGATCCGCAGTTCCTCGGACAGCTCCTCGAAAATCTGCTCCCCGCCCAGCACGCCGCAGAGGGCGTTGGTGCAGACGCCCACGTTGTACTCGCCGTTGGGGTGCCGCTTGAACTGGGTGTAGAAGGTCGCCACGGCCGAGACCTCTGGCTGGCTAACGTCCAGCATCTCCGAGCAAAGGGCGATCCCGTCGCGACTGACATAACCGTCCTCTGACTGCACCAGGTGCAACATCGGTATGAGCGCAGAGCGAGCGTGTCCGCTCGGGTACCGAGAAATAATCTCGGATGCCTGCTCACGCAGGCGCGCGTCAACTTCACTCGTGTATGTCATCGGTCCACCCCTCCTGCAACCGGGTCAAGCGAGGCCAGCGTCACGACTACGTCCGCCAGCTGGCCGCCCTCGGTCGCCATAGATAGAGACTGAAGATTGTTGAACGAGGGATCGCGGAAGTGCGCACGGAACGGCCTGGTTCCTCCAGCGGAAACCAGGTGTACACCCTGGATTCCCTTCGCGTGTTCGATCTCCACGTATGTCTGCCCGGCGGGGACCTTGAATCCCTCAGTCGCCAGTTTGAAGTGGTGAATCAGGGACTCCATCGACTGGCCCATGATCTTCGCAATGTGTGCGGGATTGTTTCCCTGACCATCCGGTCCAAGTGTCAGTTGGCTAGGCCATGCAATCGACTTGTCCTGAATCATCACAGGTTCGCCCTTGGTCTCATCAAGGCGACGCAGAACCTGCTCGACGATTCTTAGCGACTGGTAGCACTCATCGAAGCGAACCAGAACGCGGTTGTAAGCATCCGACGAGTCGTATGTTGGAACGTCGAACTCGTAGTTCTCATAACCACAGTAAGGAGCATCCTTACGCAGGTCGGTGGGAAGACCCCCGGCGCGGAGCGCAGGTCCGGTTAAGCTGAGCGCCATCATGGCTTCCATCGGCAGGTAGCCGACACCGATGAAGCGTTTCTTGAAGATGGGGTTTTGCAGAGTCAGGTCCTGAAGTTCACCCACATCGCGACGAACCTTCGGAAGTAGCGAGCGAACGTAATCCTCCGTGCCCTCGGGCAGATCCAGCGGTACACCTCCCGGCCGGACATAACCATGGTTCATTCGCAGGCCGGTGATGCGCTCGAAAATCCTCAGTATTTCCTCACGTCCACGGAATGCAATGGTCATCATCGTGGTTGCACCGAGTTCGTTACCACCGGTTCCAATGGCGACGATGTGCGAAGCGATGCGGTTCAGCTCCATGAGTAGGACGCGGATCAGCGTCGCTCGCTCGGGGATCTGATCGGTAATACCAAGGAGTTTTTCAACTGCCAGGCAGTAGGCCACCTCTTGGAAGAATGGAGCAACATAGTCCATACGGGTGACAAACGTGGTCCCCTGAGTCCAGTTGCGGAACTCCATATTCTTTTCAATACCGGTATGTAGGTATCCGATATCAACTCGGGTGTCCCGAACCATTTCGCCATCGAGTTCGAGGATGAGGCGGATAACTCCGTGGGTCGACGGGTGAACCGGGCCCATGTTGAGGACGACACGTTCCGAAGAGATTCGGCGGATTTCCTCAATCACGTCCTCCCAGTCACCGCCCTGAGCCATTACTTCTGGGAAGTCCTCAAGAGAGGGTTCTGTCCCTCCCTGGGTAGCGAAGAAGGCACTTGCAGATGTTGCCATCAGTTGTAAGACCTCCGTGTGTCAACCGGCGGGACCGTGGCCCCGCGGTACTCGATTGGAACTCCACCAAGCGGGTAGTCCTTGCGTTGTGGGTGTCCCACCCAGTCGTGAGGCATCTCGATTCTGGTGAGTGAGGGATGACCATCGAAGATGATCCCCATCAGGTCCCATGCCTCGCGTTCGGGCCAATCATTGCCCGGATAGATGGAAACGATAGAGGGAATGTGCGGGTCGTCATCGGGGCATGCGACGTCAAGGAAAATGCTCCGATTATGGGTGAAGGAGCGGAATGGGTACAGCCCGTGCAACTCTCTTCCGATATCTCCGGGGTAGTTCACCGCAGATACCCCGAGGCACATCTCGAAGCGTAGGTCCTGGTCATCACGCAGTTGCTTTGCAACAAATGGCAGGTGTTGCCGCGCCACGTGGATGATCAGTTCTCCACTCGGATTTAAGACGACCTTTTCGATCACCTCGTCGGTCTTCAGCCCCGCTTCCCCGATCAGTTCTTCGAGGACCTCAACGGCCTCGTCAAACCAGGAACCGTATGGGCGAGGCGAGGCGCCCGGCAGGGTGAAAGTCTGGACCAGGCCGCCGAAACCGGTAGTGTCGCCGTCGTCCTGCACTCCGAACGCGCCGTGACGCACCGAGATCACCTCTGGTCCTGCGAACCTGCCAGCGGGAACCTGAAGCTCCCCACCTGCGTCAGGACCTACATACTCAACGTCGCTCATGCAAGAAGTCCCTTCATCTGGTGAGTCGGGGTGGCAGCCAGGGCGGCTGCCTCAGCTTTACGCGCGATTTCCTCACGGTGTGCGCCGAGCGGTTCGTTGCCGATCTGCTCACGGAGCGTAAGAACCGCGTGGATTAGTGCTTCTGGACGAGGCGGGCAACCGGGCAGGTAGACATCCACCGGCACAATGTGGTCGCACCCTTGAACAATGGCGTAGTTATTGAACATTCCGCCGGAGGAGGCACAAGCACCCATCGAGATAACCCACTTGGGCTCTGGCATTGCGTCGTAAACGCGCCTAATGACGGGGGCCATCTTCTGGCTCACTCGACCTGAAACAATCATCAGGTCTGCGTGGCGCGGAGAGGCGCGGAACACCTCTAGGCCAAAACGTGCCATATCAAAACGAGGCGTTCCACCGGCCATCATTTCGATCGCGCAGCAGGCAAGACCCATAGTGACTGGGAACTGGCTGTGTTTACGAGCCAGTCCCACCACTTTCTCAACGCTGGTGAGGCCGATTCCCGCGGGAAGCTTCTCTTCAATACCCATCGAAATCTCCTATCAGGTCCAGTCCAGGCCCTTACGGCGTAGCTCGTAAAGGTATGGAACGGTAATCAGCGCCAGGAACAACAGAATCGACACCAACCCGAATGGACCTAGCGTGTCGAACGAAACGGCCCACGGGTAGAGGAACACAACTTCGATGTCGAAAACGATGAATGTCATCGCCACCAGGTAGTACTTGACTGGGAAGCGACCATCCTCGATGCGCTGCGGTCCCGGATCAATACCGCACTCATAGTTCTCAGCCATGACTTTGTTCTTTTGGCTGGGACCAAGAATCGCAGAGAGACCAAGACCAGCCACAGAGACTGTCAACGCGACCGCTGCCATGATTAGCAGCGCTACATACGGGTTAGTCATCTTTCCTCCAAAATCCCACTGTCATGCTGACGGGACCAACTTCGTTAGCGTCGTGATGATGCGGTCATCAATGTCCCCACCAGAACGTTCATAGCCATCGGACAAAAGCTTGTT
The DNA here is from genome assembly GCA_049291975.1 of Scrofimicrobium sp. Classification (GTDB taxonomy): domain Bacteria; phylum Actinomycetota; class Actinomycetes; order Actinomycetales; family Actinomycetaceae; genus Scrofimicrobium. The sequence goes on along the minus strand of JBATQJ010000119.1, from coordinate 6,604 downwards.
GACAAACTTCATCAACCGGCGGCGAGGTAACCCATAGTAGGTGCAAAGCCGCATAATCTTCGGGTTTTCGATGAGAGCAACGAAAACTCGACCCAGCGAATAGTAGCCGCCATAAACCTTCTGCAACTGCTCAGGATAGGCACTCATCGCCAGGTCGAATGAGGCTTCAGTGTCACGTCCAAGCGCACTGGCAGCCGCATCAGCCAACAGACGTCCGGCCTTCATGGCGGGTGCAATGCCCTCTCCGTTGAACGGTGAGACCATTCCTCCTGCGTCGCCAACCAGGGCCAACCCGTTGCTGTAATGCGGACCCCGGTTGAAAGACATCGGCAGAGCGGCGCTACGCAGAGGTCCGATCTGATTCTCGGGCGTAATCTCCCACTCCGGTGGCATGTTCTCAACCCACTTCGAGAAGACCTCCCTGTAGGGCAACGTCGTAGACGTGGCATCCGAAGAGACCGAGCCCAGGCCGACATTCACGATTCCATTACCAAGAGGGAAGATCCAACCATAGCCTGGCAGAAGCTCAGATTCGCCCGGCTTTCCACTCCACAGTTCCAGGTAGGATTCCATCCACGGATGATCGCCCCGAGGCGAACGGAAGTAGGTTCTCGCTGCGACGCCGAGAGGACGATTCGTCTTCTTCTCCAGCCCGAGAGATGTCGCAAGTCTTGCTGAGACGCCTCCTGCGTCCACCACCAGGCGTCCTTCTGCGGAGAACTCGCGGGCCCCCGCTCCTCGTCCAACGCGTCCGCGAACTCCCACCACGCGGCCGGTATCGGAAAGGATGGCAGCGGTAACCTGGTATCCCTGGTAAAGCTTCGCGCCGACCTGCCTGGCTCGCTCAACCAGATCGTTGTCGAGTTCCATCCGGGAACGGGCCATTCCGTAACCGGGGAGGGATGCCTGATCAGGCCATTCAAAGTACATCTCGTTGCCGCCGCCGACGACGCGCAGGCCACGGTTGCGGGCCCAACCCTCTGTGTTAACCCCCATCAACTGGATCTCAGAAACGGCTGCGGGCGTCAAGCCGTCACCACACACCTTGTCGCGAGGAAACGACGCCTTGTCCAATACAGCAACATCTAGTCCCAGAGACGCCAAGTGATACGCGGCTGATGCGCCGCCCGGACCGGCGCCAACGATGACGACATCGGCCTCGATGTTCGAGACTACGTCAGCGCCCAATTGCGTCTCCGTCTACCTAGAATTCTGGCTACTCAATCTGGCCCGCTCGATTCTTAGCGACCGGACCGTCAATAAGCCTACTCATCGGCTAGAAAAAGCGCATAACGGGGCTGGTTGCGGTAACCCGACATGAAGTCGGGCGAGGAAATTAGGAAGGACTAAGTAACCTATTTCTCCCACTGTAATCCGTGCCACTCGGCACTCCAGGGCGCTAACGGATGCGGACCCGGCTTATATCCCCTGTGCATGGCGACCGCACCGAAAGTTAGGTTGCGGTATCCAACGTCCTCAAGACCGGCCCTCTGCATCATTTGCCCCAGGGTTTGTTGGTCATGCCAGTCAAAGATCGACTCAGAAAGATAGTCATATGCCTCTCCTGCCGGTGAGGCGAAACGCGCAAGGTTCGGTGCGACAAACTCCAGGTATAGGGATTCAAACGGGGCAACGATCGGCTTGGGCTTTGAGAACTCGCAAACCAGCACCACTCCCCCGGGCCTTGTCACCCTGACCATCTCGGAAAGAGCCTCATTGACTTGGTCCACGTTGCGTAGACCGAAGCTGATGGTCACCGCATCGAATGAGTCATCCTCGAATGGCAGATCGGTTACGGAGCCCAGGACGAAGTCGATTTCCGGATTGCGCGTGCGCCCCACCTCGATCATTCCGGGTGAGAGATCAACGGCCACGACCTGCGCCCCGGTTTTCCTGAGCGCCATGGACGAGGTACCGGTACCGGCAGCAACATCCAACACCTGATCTCCGGGACCGACTTTGATCGCCTGATTTACCGCACGACGCCAGATAAAGACCTGACCGAGCGAAATCAAGTCATTCGTAAAATCGTAGTTAGGTGCCACCGCGTCAAACATTGCAGCAACTTGCTCAGGATCTTTGTCCAGGTCAGCGCGGGCATGGTTATCAGTCATGCATCGATTATCCACTGTCAATCCCACTGGTTCCTCCCCCGTGAACTTACTTGGCTAGGACCGCTGTGGCGCGATACGGTCAAGGGAGCGAAGATTTCAGCTGCAAGCAAGGGGGCGGCGCGATGAGCAATCCATCTGGCGACGAGAACGCAGACGCCACGAGTAGTGAAGTTTCCGACGCTCTCCTCGTGAGGGCGAGGGAGGTCGATGAGCTGCCGGAAAATCTCATCTCTCTCGCGCCGACTCCGGATGCTTTCACCTGTTGGCTCGGGAGCCGCGTCGAGATGGTCGGCTGGGGCTCCGCCTTACGACTTCAGTTCGACGGCGCCCACGCTATCCGAGAAGCCGCACGAACCTGGGACCGTATTGCCGCCGAAACCAGGCTTGAGGTGACTCCTCTTTCAGAGCAAACTCAGGATGAGGTCAACTGGCCAATCGCAGTCGCCTCGTTCGGTTTCGCCTCGCACACGCCGGGAGTCCTGCTGGTGCCCGAGTTCGCCGCCGTGAGAATCCACGGAGAACGTGAGACACGAAACTGGCTAGTAACCGCCGGACGAGGGGACGCAGTACCGGAACCCGATTCAGTTTTGACAGCAACCATCTCTCCCGTGGACACTCCATCGGGACTGTGGACGGATCCGGGACGGATGACACAGTCGAAGTGGAAGGAAGCCGTCGGCAGACTGGTCATGATGCTGCGTTCCGGTGCCGCCTCGAAAGTAGTTTTGACCAGAGACATCATGGTCTCGGCAAGCAACCCGATAGACGAACGCTACCTAGCGGATCAGTTGCAACAGCGCTATCCGACAACATGGGTTTATGCCGTCGAGGGTTTGATTGGGGCGACCCCCGAAATGCTCGCATCCCTAGACCGCGAACTCTTTGAGTCAAGAGTGCTGGCCGGCACGGCCGCACCGGGCGCGGGCGCGGAGCTTCTTGACTCAATCAAGAATCGGACCGAACACCACCTCGCTGTCGAATCCGTGGCGCGGGCCGTCGCCCCACTGACAGAGTCCATGAACGTTCCGATCGAGCCGGCGTTGCTTGACCTGCCCAACGTCACGCACCTGTCCACCGACGTGACAGCCATTATCAAGGACGCCAACGTTTTGGACGTGGTTGATGCCCTTCATCCCACTGCGGCTGTCTGTGGGACCCCAACGAAACTTGCCTTCGACATACTCGAAGGGATCGAGGGCACTCAGCGCGGGAGATACACCGGCCCGGTCGGCTGGGTCGATGGGAATGGAGATGGGGAGTTCGGAATCGCACTGAGGTGCGGCCAGCTGTCCCCGGATCGCAGGTCCATTAGGGTATTTGCCGGTGGCGGCATCATGCCGGATTCGAATCCCGACCTGGAACTCGCCGAGACGCGGGCAAAGATGCGTCCACTGCTCGAAGCTCTCCAGGTCGAGAAGCCCTAGGGTGTGTCTCCCTAGCTACTTCACCTGGAGTGTCGCCTCAACCTGCATGTCCTGCCCGCCCCGAACGACGTCGAGGGTAACGACGTCGCCAACAGCGTGTCTGCGCACATAACCAGTCAGCGCAACCGAAGAGGTAACCGGCTTTCCGTCGATCCCGATGATGATGTCTCCGGTTTCCAGACCGGCTTGTTCTGCGGCACCACCCGGCACGACGGTCACGACCTCAGCGCCGAGTTGACCGGAGTCTCCTCGATCGAATGAGACGGACTGAATCGAGACGCCGAGCAACGCGTGTTGGACGGAGCCGGTGGTGATTATTTGGTCAACAACATTCTTGACCAGGTCCACAGGAATAGCGAAGCCGAGACCAATGGATCCCGCAGTCTCTGAGCTTGTTGAGTTGGAGGCGATAGAAGAATTGATTCCAATGACGTTACCCGTCGAATCGAAAAGTGGGCCGCCCGAGTTGCCGGGATTGATGGAGGCGTCAACCTGAATTGCATTGGTAACAACCATCTCAGCGGGCGCTTGATCGCTCGGATCTAGCGGATCGATTTGGCCCGATGCAGCCACCGAAACCGGGCGATCCAGGGCCGAAATAACCCCTGTCGTCACAGTGTCTGCAAGACCCAGCGGTGAACCAACGGCCATTACGGGCTGTCCGACACTCAGGTCACTGGACGTTCCAAATCGCGCAGCAACAAGGTTGGCGGTGTCACTGACTTTCAGAACCGCGAGATCTGTGGTCTGATCGGTACCCAGGATTGTTGCCTCATACAGGAGCCCATCGTGGGTCGAAACCGTAATGGTTCCCCCATCGATTGCGGGTTCAACAACGTGATGGTTCGTCACGATGTAGCCGGTCGAGTCATACACGACCCCCGAACCTGTGGCGGCCTCTGATTGTCCCTCAACCGTTATCGTCACGGTGGCCTGGCGAACTGTTGCCGCAACCTCTTCCCAGTCGGGGGCGGCGACGCCTTCGGTCACCGGAGGAAGCACCTCGCCCGACTGTGCCGGTGCGCTGGTGGAGTCATCAAGGTTGGAAGCCAATCCGTTATCTACCAGACCACTGTTCGTCATGCCGAACCAGAGACCCGAGGTCAAGAGGGCAGTGACCAGCATGGCAGCAACAAGTGCGAGCCACCCGGGACCTCTCTTAGTAGCAACGGCTGCTTTCTGCGGGGGTGGAGTGCTGAGCGGTGTAATTCCACCGTTCCAACCGCCGCCGCCTCCCGAAGGAGGCACAGGGGGCAGACTTGCTGTCTGGCTCATGGCGGGCTGTGGAGGAACTGGCCGCGTCGCATAGGGATTCTGCGGACCACTCTGGGGGATGGATCCCTGGGGCACCGAGCTTTGGGGCACCGAATCCTGGAATCCGGCGCCCGACGTCACTGGGCCCCGTGGTGCCGAAGTCTGAGGCACTGAACTCTGCGGAACTGAACCTTGCGACGAAAAACGTCTGGAAGGATACGGAGTTTGTCCCGGTGGAGCAAAGGGGCTGTCACCTCTCTGCCTGATCCACGAGTACTGAGGGGGCTGACCGCCTCCCGATGCGGGGGTACCGGTGGGATTCTGCGGCTCTTGTCCCTGCGCGCTGTCTTCAGCCATTCAAGTCATCCTCGGATTCACTTGCCACTTAGCCGGTGGCGTTCATGGCCCAAGTATGCGCTAGATTTCCGATACAAAACCTAAGCAAACCTGAACTTTCGCTGAGAGTGATTCCCTACGAAACCTCGTTAATCGAGTTCCTTGGCCCGATCTCTGATCGCCCTGAACTGCCTCGTCGGTAAATCCAGTGGGACTCGGACCAGTGAGCGTCCCTCCACGGGAGCGATCATGATCTCTCGTAGCTCCTCAATCGACTGGACCGACGTCGCCGCCCAGCCGCATGCTTCGGCCACCGCGCAAATATCGATACTCTGGGGCACCCCAAAGTACTTCTGGTAGGTCTTCCAGTCCGTTGCAGCTCCGTGTTCCAGTGAGTGGAAGATGCTTCCTCCGCCATCTTCGAAGACGACCAACTGAATATCTTGGTCCCCACCGGGCCGTGCGGAAAGACTGGGCAGGTCGTAGGTGAAACTTAGGTCCCCCAGAACAGCCCGGACCGGCATTCCTGTCTGCTGTTGCAGTCCCAGCGCCGAGGCGATCGTCCCATCTATCCCTGCCAGTCCCCTATTTGAGTAGACTCTCCGGCCACCGGGCGCAGAAGCTCCCAAGTCGAACGAACGGATCACGTTCGAGGCGGCCAACCACAGGCTGATGTCCCTGCTGTGCCGCCAGATCATTCGTGCGGCACCCAGATGGTTCAGACCCCTTGACTCCCGCCAAACGACAGACTCAGCTCCCGCCGCAATCTGCCTGCAGTACTGTTGCCAGTTCCGCCTTGCAACATTGAGTGACGGCTCCGTCTCCATGTCCGGGTCGAGAAGGAGGTCAGAGACTACATCGGTTGCCGTCCCCGCGGCATCTTGCCACCGCTCGGACGGACTAACCACAACCTTCTTTGTTCCGTTCCCACCGATCTTGCCGATCAGGCGGTCCACCTCACGTGACAGAGTCGGCCTGCCGATTACTACTATCTGCTCAACGGCTACATCGGGGTTCTCTTCCAGATCCGATATCAGCCGGTTGGCAACCAGTGGGCCGTGGGGCAACCACGAAACCAAGTCGCACAGACCCGAGGATGGCTCCGCGATGAGGGGGATCCCAAGTTCGCTGGCATACTCTGCGACTCGGCGCATCTGGGAATCCTCGCGCTTGCCCGGTCCGTCGCCAGCAACGACCACCGTGCGAAGTGTCGGATCGACCACTTGAGACCAGTACACTCCTGTCCCTGATGAGAACGAGGGCCCAACGGCGGGCAGTTCCACCGCGGTAGCAGATGCCTGCGCCGCGATTCCACTGGGTGCGAGGGGCTCACGCAGACAGACGTTCAGGTGAACGGGACCCGGCAGACCGCCGTGCCCGGCTCCTCGCGCCGTAAGCCTGCGCACCCGGGAGGTGACGGCGCGCCGCATCTCCGGATCATCCGGGTTCTCGAGAGCTGGAATCTCTCCATCAGCC
>JBATQJ010000118.1:0-2331 GCA_049291975.1 Scrofimicrobium sp. | reverse complement strand
GCTACCCCGCCATGATCAACCCGGCGTACCGGCAAGACCAGAGCCCCGAAAGGGAATTGAACCCTTGACCTTCTCCTTACCATGGAGACGCTCTGCCGACTGAGCTATCGGGGCGACTAAAGAACTGCACTTGGAGCGGGTCACTTGCCGCAAACCTGTAGGGGCCTCGTACCTGAAATCACAGGCAAACGGACGTGAATCAGCCGGTCAAGAGTTCCCTGGTTTCAGCCTCTTCAGTCCGATTCGCCTTCTTCCGTAACCTGGAACTGATACGACTCAGTCCCTCGGGCGTTATCCCCAGGTACTGCGCGATGTGCCGCTGCTGGACGGCAGCAACCACCTCGGGCTGCTCCTCAAGCATCAACTCATAACGCGTCTCTGGGGAGAGTGTCATCTGGCGCCTGAGCTTCTGAACGAAACGTGCCGTTGCAACAGCGGTGGTGGACGAAATCAGTTGCGTCCAGGCGACGTCTTTCTCTGCCAGCTTTGCTAGCTGACGGATATCGAAACGTACTGCAAGGTAGTCCGTCAGTGCGCTTGCACTGTGGGTAGGGGTCTCGCCCATTAGCTGACTACGTATCTCCTCGTTCATACTCATTGAAAGCGGCGGAACGTGATCGTAAGGGTCAGAGAAGATCAGGTGCAAACCAGTACTCCCGAGCATTTCCTGGGGTCCAATGAAGCCGAGTATGACCTCATTGCACCCCTTGGACACACCCATCTGGGCAAAGCCCTGGAGCACCAGATAAATGTAAGGGTGGTACTCACCCTCGATATAGAACTGATCCCCCGCCTTGCCCTGCACCAGAACGGTGTACGGAAGTATCTCTTCAGTGTTAGTCAGTTGGATTCCTACGGTCTGATCCATGAATCTGACTACTTTTTCAAAGAACGGTGGAGGGCAGGCTTCTATACGCAACTTGCTCTCCTTTGATTCGTCGCCACGGTGCGACAATCCGGAACTATTACCATCAAGCGTTGCCCACTATTCAACGCGCTGGCCACCTTGTTAACCTCGCTTCAGTGCGTGAGCCCTCAATCGCGTTTCGGGCTGAAACTAACATCTGTTAGCCACAACATTACCGTCCGAACAGTAAGTTTTTTCTGGGGCTTCAGTCACGTGCAGGAACAGGTGTCCTAATCGCGGGCCACTCCGAATATAGGAAGGCCCGAGTCGCTCTCAACCATGACTCGGGTCCTCAAAAGTGGCGGATGAGGGATTTGAACCCCCGAAGCATTCCGCGGCTGATTTACAGTCAGCTCCCTTTGGCCACTCGGGCAATCCGCCTTACACCAATAATTCGGTGCCGTGGAAGAATATCATCAGCGCGGCTCTGGCTTCAATCTGAGAGGGTCAAATGTGAGGCACCCGTGCATACTGGAGTCAGCAGACATTTGGAAACACAAAGAACAAAGGAGCGGTGACGTGGCGGATTCCTCATTCGACGTTGTCTCAGGACTGGATATGCAAGAGGTAGACAACGCCGTAAACCAGGCGGCGAAAGAGGTAGACCAGCGATACGACTTCAAAGGAGTTGACGCTAAGGTTTCCCTGGCGGGCGAAACCATCGTTATGGAGGCCAACACCCCAGAGCGTGTGTACGCAATCCTTGATGTGTTGCAGTCAAAGCTGATTCGTCGAGGTGTCTCACTCAAGGCACTAGACACGAAGGACCGCGAACCCGTTGCCTCAGGCAAGATCTACAGGTTTGTCGTGCCTCTTCGCGAGGGAATTACTCAAGATAATGCGAAGAAGATAACCAAGTTGATCCGTGATGAGGGACCAAAGGCCATCAAGGCACAGATTCAGGGTGACGAAGTCCGTGTCTCCTCGAAGTCCAGGGATGATCTTCAGTCAGTCATTGCCATGCTGAAGGATGCAGACCTAGACGTGGCGCTACAGTTCGTGAACTACAGGTAGGGCTGAGGCTACTCAGATACCTCGTACTCCTTCGGCCCAGTGAAATCGTCAAACCTGTCGCGCGCGTGAGGTTTCCCGAGTTCCCCGGGCCTACCGACAAGGTCATGGTCCACGTCGGTGTCCTCACCCCGAGAGATCGCGGTCATGGAACTGCGGGAAACGACCTTCACCCGCTCCCTCGAATCCCCAGAGGGAGTCGGGCCATAACTCTCACCCAGTTCACGCTCGTACTCATCGAGAATCTCCCAACCGTGCCACGTCGTGTACGGCACCTGACGCTCTTGCAGAAGCTCCTCGATGGATTGGTTGACCATCCCGCCCAGAACGCCCGCCTGAGCGTCTTCAACGAGGTTTGCGATCGTCTCCTGAGCATCCGACTTAGTCGAGCCGATCAGACCGACCGGGCCTCG